>JBHHWH010000001.1:0-68253 GCA_046756405.1 Acidimicrobiia bacterium
CGATACTATAACGCGGCTAAGACAAAACAGAAAGACTCAACAAGATTTCTCAGAAATCTTTTCAGCATCACCACCCATGGCCGAGCCCGACCCTCAACCCCCCAGCACCGACAGGTCCCCGGCCAGCAAACGTCGGAAGGTGTCCTCGTCGACGATGGGGACGCCCAGCTCGCCTGCCTTGTTGATCTTCGAAGCTCCTGGGCTCTCCCCGGCGATCACCGCGGTGGTACGTCCCGAAACCGATCCGGTCACCCGGGCGCCCCGAGCCTCCAGGGCCGACCTGGCCTCCTCGCGGGTATACCCGGAGAGTGTGCCGGTGATCACGAAACTCGCACCCGCCAGAAGGTCCGAGCCCTCTTCCTCGGCAGGCTCCTCGTCGTTGCGCACACCGGCGGCTGCCAGGCGCTCGATGAGCCGGCGGTTGTCGGGGTCGTCGAACCAGGCCCGCACCTCGGCGGCGATGACCGCTCCGATCCCTTCTACAGCGGCGATCTCCTCCTCGGAGGCCTCCAAGAGCCGAGTCAGTCCCCCGAAAGCCCGGACCAGCCTCCGTGCCACTGTGGATCCGACGTGACGGATCCCCAGGGCGGTGAGCAGCTTGGCGACCGGTCTGTCCTTGGCGGCCTCTATGGCTTCCTTGAGGTTCTCCACCGAGGTCTCCCCCCACCCCTCATACTCGAGAAGCTTGTCGACGTCGAAGGTGAAGATGTCCGCCGGGTCCCGGATGAGGCCCTCGTTGAGCAACAGGTTGATGGTCTTGTAGCCGAGGCCTTCGATGTCCATCCCACCGCGGGAGGCGAAGTAGAACAGCCACTCCCGGATCCGGGAGGGGCAGGAGAAGCCTCCGGTGCAGCGAGCTACCGCTTCGTTTTTGGGACGAATGATGGGGTTCCCGCAGAAGGGGCAGGTCTCGGGCATGCGCCAGACCTTCTCTTTGCCGGTACGGGCGGAAACCACCGGGGCTACCACCTCAGGAATCACGTCCCCGGCACGGCGGACTATCACCTTGTCGCCGATGCGGACATCCTTGAGGCGCACCTGGTCTTCGTTGTGGAGGGTGGCCTGGGAAACGAGGGCCCCGCCAACGAAGACAGGCTCCAGCACCGCATAGGGTGTGACCGCCCCGGTTCTCCCCACGTTTACCAGGATGTCAACCAGGGTGGTTATCTGCTCCTCGGGAGGGAACTTGTAGGCGATGGCCCAGCGGGGCGCTCTGGCGGTGTAGCCGAGGCTTTCCTCCTCGGCCAGGGAGTTCACCTTTATCACTACGCCGTCGGTCTGATACGCCAGGTCGTGGCGAGTGGCCTCGGCCTTGTCGACGTACTCGTAGACGTCCTCGATGCGGTCCACTGCTCTGGTGGCCGGGTTTACCCGCAGTCCCAGGGAACGCAGGTGGTCGAGAGTCTCGGTGTGGGTGGTGAGATCGGGCCCGCCCTCGACATACCCCAGCTGATAGACCCAGATATCGAGCTTGCGCGAGGCGGTGACCGCCGGGTCCTTCTGACGCACCGAGCCGGCAGCGGCGTTGCGGGGATTGGCGAAGACGGGCTTTCCCTGTTCTAGCTGGCGTGCGTTGAGCTCTTCGAAGGCCTCGAAGGGCATGTACACCTCGCCGCGGACTTCGAGTACCGCGGGCCGATCGTCGCCGAGGAGGCGAAGGGGTATGGAGGGGATGGTCCGCAGGTTGGCGGTGACGTCCTCCCCAACGACACCGTCACCCCGGGTGGCACCGGTGGTGAACACACCGTCCCGATAGACGAGGTCGATGGCCAGCCCGTCGATCTTCAGCTCGCAGACATAGCCTGAGGGAGGACCGCCGAGGACCCGTTCGATGCGCTGTTCCCAGGCCTCCAATTCCTCTCTGGTCTCGGCGTTGTCCAGGCTGAACATAGGTTGGAGGTGGCGGACCGGACGGAACAGCTCCGAGATAGGAGCGCCGACACGCTGGGTGGGGCTATCGGGGGTGATCAGCTCCGGGTGGGCCTCTTCAAGGGCCTTCAACTCCCGCATCAACCCGTCGTACTCGGCATCGGAGATTACTGGGTTGTCCAGGACGTAGTAGCGGTAGTTGGCGTCCCTGATCTGAGCGCGGAGTTCTTCGATGCGGGCAGCGATGTCGTCAGTCATGCGTCTTCGACGTTACCGGGACGAGCTGGCCCTACTCCCCTTCGAGTCCTTCGGCTTCGGTTTCCCCACCGTCGAGGTACGTGACCGCGGTGCGGCGGGTTCGGTCCACCGTGACCGTGAAGATGTCGGGGCGGTTGTAATGGCCGGCGGTGTCCATGTACCACCCCTGCTGGCGGGACTTGGTGGGATCGATGTCGGCGTAGAGGGTCCCGTACTCGTTGCGTAGCGGCCCGGCGACAATGTGCCCACTGGGAGAGACCACCACCGAGTCGCCGGCGTTCTGCCATTCGGAGTCGAGCTGGGCGACGATCTTGTCCCGGGCAGGGAAGTCGGCGGGGATGTCATCTCGATGGAGGGCCACCCCGGAACACACCACCCAGGATCGGGACTCCCGGGCGATGTGGCGCATCGTGGCCACCGAGGCGTCCCCTGCGTCGTAGGTGGAGACCACATAGATGTCCACCCCCTGGGCGTAAAGGCTGTACCGGGCCAGGGGCATCAGGTTCTCCCAGCAGATCAGTCCGCCGATCCGGCCTAGCTCGGTCTCCACCACCCTCAGGCCCGCCCCGTCGCCCGGCGCCCAGACGTTTCGCTCCACGTAGGTGGGTACCAGTTTGCGGTGGACGTTTCGGATCGCCCCGTCGGATCCGATGGTGACCAGGGTGTTGTAGAGGCTGGTCTTGGATTCAGGGCTCTTCTCGTTGACCCCGATGAGCACGGTGAGCCCGTGGGCGGCGGCCCGGGTCTGGACGGGTCCGAGGTCGCCCGCCTCGATGTTCACCGAATTCTCCAGCAGCCTCCCGTAGATCTCCCCGCGGGCGTGGATGTCATCCAGGGGATGGATGTACCAGGCCCAGAAGGGGTAGCCGGGGACGTAGGTCTCGGGGAAGACGGCCAGCCGGACCCCTTCGGCGGCCACCTCGTCTAGTTAGTCGACGGTGCGCCTCATGGTGGCATTGCGGTCTAGAACCACGGGCGGCTTTTGGACAATGGCAACTCGGATCTTCTCGCTCATCGGTCTCTCTCACGCAAGGCGTCGAGCCTACCGACGGAGGGTACACGCCCCCTACAGGCCAGCGGAAGCGATCAGTGCTCCGCCGATGACCCGCTCGTCGTGATAGAAGGCAACAGTCTGGCCGGGAGCGATGGCCTTCTGGGGAGCAGCAAAGTGCACGGTGGTACCGTCGAGGACAGCCTCCACCGCCTCCCCGTGGGCCCGGTACTGGGCTAGTACCTCCCCATGGGGGAACTGACCGTTGGTCCCTGTGAGCTGGACCAGCTCGATCTCGCTGACCTCTAAGTCTTGGCGACCGCCCAGCACCACAGTGTTGGTCGCGGCGTCGATGCGGACCACGTAGCGGGGCTCGCCGATGGCGGGGATGCCGAGACCGCGGCGCTGACCGACGGTGAAATCGACGATCCCGCGGTGCTCCCCGAGAACGTTCCCGGTGGTGTCGACCAGCTTTCCGGGGGCGAACACCTCGGGAGCATTGCGGCGGAGGAACTCCCGGTAGTCACCGTTGCCGACGAAACAGATCTCCATCGACTCCGGCTTTGTGGCGGTGCGCAGCCCGAGTTCGCCTGCGATGCGCCGCACGTGCGCCTTGGTGTATTCCCCTACCGGGAAGCGGATCCGGTCGAGCTCGCGCTGGGTGAGCATGGAGAGGACGTAGGACTGGTCCTTGGCCCTGTCAGCGCCCCGCAGCAGCTCCCAGGTCCCTTCGATGTATCGGGTCCGAGCATGGTGGCCGGTCACCAAGACATCGCAGCCGAACTCGTCGAGACGGCGAAGGAGCCGGTCGAACTTGACGGTGCGATTGCACTCGATGCACGGGTTCGGGGTGCGCCCCGAGGCGTAGTCGCCAATGAACAGGTCCACCACGCCGGCGTGGAACTCCTCGGTGTAGTCGAGCACGTAATAGGGGATGTCCAACACGGCGGCGACCCGCCGAGCATCCTCAGCGTCGGAGACGGTGCAGCACCCTGCCGTTGGCGCCTCCCCGTTGGGCCCGGACCACAGCTTGAGGGTGACGCCTATGACTTCGTGACCGGCATCCTTCATGAGCGCCGCCGCCACCGAGGAGTCCACGCCCCCTGACATGGCTACCAGCACCTTCATCGCAGCTCCTCCACCAGCCCTACCACCATCCCGGCGGCCTGTTCCGCCTCTTCGGCGGTGGTGTTCCAACCGAAGCTGAACCGGATACTCTCCCGGGCCTCCTCGGCGCTGAGCCCCATCGCCTCGAGGACATGGGAGACGGTGGCCGCACCCGAGGCGCACGCTGACCCTGCCGAGGCCGCCACCCCGGCCTGATCGAGACGCATGAGCAGGCTCTCGTTGTGCACTCCGGGGAAACGAAGGTTGAGGTGGTGAGACGACCGGCCTTCAGCGGGGGTGTTCACCACGGCGTCGGGAATGGCAGCGAGTAGCCGCTTCTCGAAGTCGTCGCGGATCGCCCCCACCTTGGCGCGGAACCGCTCCCGGTCGGCCACGGCGGCCTCGAGGGCAGTGGCGAACCCGACCGCACCGGCCACGTCGTGGGTGCCGGAGCGGCGGCCTAGCTCCTGACCTCCACCGTGGAGCACTGGCTCCAGAGGAGTGCCGGAGCGGACATAGAGGATCCCAGCTCCCTTGGGCCCACCAAACTTGTGGGCGGTGATCGAAGCCAGATCGACGCCTAGGGCCCCCACATCGATCTCTTCTGAGTTGACAGCTTGGACTGCATCGGTGTGAACCATCACCTCGGGGTCGGCCTCATGAACAGCGCGGGCGATGGCAGCCACGTCCTGGAGGGTGCCGGTTTCGTTGTTGACCAGCATCACCGACACCACCGCCGTGATCGGGGTGAGAGCCTCCACTACCCGATCAGGACTGACCCGACCTTCCGAGTCCACACCAACGATGGTGACAGGATGGCCGAGGCGATCGAGGAAGTAGGCGGTCTCCAGCACCGCCTCGTGCTCGGTAGCCACCGTCACCAGACCGGCACGCGGCAAAGAGCTGAACACCACACCCTTGATAGCCAGGTTGTCCGACTCTGTGCCCCCGGAGGTAAAGACAACCTCCCGATGATCGGCGCCGATGAGGGCAGCGATCTGCTCCCGGGCCTCCTCCAGGGCGTTCTTGGCCCGTCTGGAGATCCCGTGAATCCCCGACGAGTTGCCGAAGACGTCGGAGGCGTAGGGGGACATCGCCTCCCAGACACCGGGACGCATCGGAGTGGTGGCGGCGTGGTCAAGGTAGATCATGGTGACAAGACCAATTGTCGCACCGGTTAGGCGTTGGGGACAGTCGGATCCGCCGCCGGCACCTTTGATTCGGTGGTTTTCTCTCCACCGTTTCTCAAGAGGAGCCCGCAGGATGACCACCGAGATGCCCCTTCCTCCCCGAGTCGCGGCCACCTGGTGGTGATGCGGGCGTCGAACGCCGGAGACTTTCTCCAGGACTGTCAGTCCCGGGACTCGTCGGTCCAGACTCTGGACCGGAGGCTGCCGAGATCCGGGCCATGGAGGAGTCCCTGGAACTCTGGGGATACGTGGTTCAGGGTGACTACCTGAGCTGGCACCTATTCGGGTGGCTGGCCGTCAGCGGAAGCGTCTCCCCGGACGCCCTAGAGGAGTACGGGAAAGACCTTGGGGACCGCCTCCTCGAAGCCCAACCCTGAAACGACTCGTCGGCCTCTCTCTCCAAGGCGAGGGAGGCGTCCCCGGCCTGGTTCATAGTTCACCCAGCGGTTACCTACCCGAAGGGTGGCGGTTACCTGCCCTCCGTACCGTTTCCATTAACAGCAAATGGGAGAACGGTTCGAGTGAAAGCAACGGTAGGAATCCTTGTCACGGCCCTGCTCGTGGCTGCGTGTGGAGGCAGCAGTGCTCCGGAGACAGGGGACCAGGCTGGCGGCGCCATCGTCATCTCCGGCTCGTCGACTGTGGAGCCGGTGTCGGCTCGCGTCGCCGAAACCTATGGAAGCGAGCGCCCCGAACTCAGCATCTCCGTGGACGGTCCGGGCACTGGAGACGGCATGAAGGTGTTCTGCGCCGGCCAAGCCGACATAACGGGCGCTTCCCGGCCCATCAAAGAGCCCGAGATCGAGACCTGCAACCAGAACGGGGTGACGTTCATCGAGATCCCGGTGGCGATCGACGGCCTCAGCGTTCTCACCTCGCATGACAACGACCTGGTTGCATGCCTCGCCCCGGCCGACCTCTACGCTCTCGTGGGCCCCGAGTCCATCGGATTCGGAACCTGGGGCGACGCCAACGACCTGGCTGCCGAGCTGGGTGCCGCCAACGCCCCCTATCCGGACGTCCCGTTGGTGATCACTGGACCGGGTGAGGAGTCGGGCACTTACGATGCCTTCGTGGAGATGGTCCTAGAGGACATCGCCGAAGAACGCAGCCAGGAAGCGGCTACCCGTCCGGATTACACCGCCTCGGCCAACGACAACGTCATCATCGAGGGAATCTCAGGCTCCGACACTTCCCTCGGCTGGGTGGGCTACGCCTTCTACATTGCCAACCAGGACAGGGTGAAGGCCCTGGCCATCGCCGGTGGCGAGGGCTGCGTGGAGCCCACGCCGGAGACGATCGCCGATGGCAGCTACCCGCTCTCCCGGACCCTATACATCTACGTGAGCGTGGAGAAGGCACAGTCGAAGCCGGAAGTGGCCGACTTCGTCGACTTCTACCTCTCCGACGAGGGCCTGAAGGCGGTGGACGACGCCGGATACGTCCGCCTAGACGACTATGACCCCTCCCGCCAAGTTTGGGAGACCCGGACCCCCGGCCACCGCGAAGGATGAGCCGAGAGGCCCCCAGCAAACCCTTGCTAGCCTCCTCCCTGGCAGGGGATCCGAGGCGGACCCGCCGAGAACAGCGGGTTCGCCTCATGCTGGTGATGGCCGCCGCAGCGTCGGTCATGGTCTCGGGGGCGATCCTGGTCACCCTCGCGGGGAAGGCCTGGGACTTCTTTCGCGCCGTCGACCCGGCAGCCCTGTGGACGGTCGGCTGGTTCCCCCGCCGTGACCTCTACGACCTCCTGACCCTCGTGTCGGCGACGGCCCTGATCGCCGGGGTGGCCATGGTGGTGGCAACGCCGCTGGGCTTGGGCTCGGCCATCTACCTCTCGGAGTACGCCCGGCCAGCCGCCCGGAGGGTGTTGAAGCCTTCCCTCGAAGTGCTGGCCGGCGTCCCTTCGGTGGTGCTGGGATACTTCGCCCTCACCTGGATCAGCCCTGAAATCATCCAGCGGCTCTTCGGTGGTGGAGTCTTCTCCATGGCCGCCGCCGGCCTCGGCGTCGGGGTATTGGTGACCCCGCTGGTGGCCTCGGTCTCAGAAGACGCCATGGGGGCCGTCCCCTCCGACCTCCGCAACGCCGGATTCGGCCTCGGGGCTCGACGGTCGGCGGTCGTGCGGCGGGTGGTCGTACCAGCCGCCCTTCCCGGCATCGTCGCCTCGCTGATCCTCGGCGTCTCCCGGGCTATAGGAGAGACGATGGTCGTGTTCATGGCCGCGGGCGCGGTAGGGGGAGCCCTTCGAAGCTTCGACCTGTTGGGACCGGGCCAGTCGATGACGGCGGCCATGGCTGCCCTGGCCGTGGGCACAGATCAGGTCGCCGGATCTGGGCTTGCCTTCGAGAGCCTCTTCTTCGTGGGGCTCCTTCTGTTCGTGATGACCCTGGGGCTCAACATGGCAAGCAACCGCTTGGTCCGCAGGATGAGGGACCGCTACTGATGGCGCTCCGCACACCCGCCGTGGACTCCACCGAAGCTGTAGGCGCCGCCCTGAGGGGCCGCCGCACGCGCATCGGCGAAGTCGGCTTCCAACTACTGCTTCTCAGCACACTTCTGGCAGCGCTGCTGATCCTCGTGGTGTTGATCGTCGATGTGGTAGTCGGTGCCATACCGGTGTTCGCCGAACGGGGACTCGGGTTCATCACTAATCCCCTGTCCCTGGATCCCACCTCCGCCGGCGTCTACACCGCCGTCCTCGGCTCCCTCGGACTCAGTGCCGTCGTAATTCTGGTGTCCTTCCCCGTCGGCATCGGCGCCGCCATCTACCTGGCGGAATATGCTCCCGACAACCGGCTCACCCGGTTCATCGACACCAATATCCGCAATCTGGCAGGAGTCCCCTCCATCGTCTACGGCCTCTTGGGCCTGGCCATCTTCGTTCCCTTGGTGGCTGCCGTCGGCCTGGGGGGACCTCCGGGGGTGGAGGGCAGGAACCTGTTCGCCGGAGGGCTGGCCCTGGCCACGCTGGTGCTCCCCATCGTGATCATCACCAGCGTGGAGGCCCTCCGGGCCGTTCCTTCAGACCTTCGCATGGCCGCCTACGGCGTCGGTGCCACCCAGTGGGAGGTGATCCGACACCATGTGCTCCCAGTCGCTGCCCCGGGGATCCTCACCGGGACGGTGCTCACCCTGGCCCGAGCCTTCGGTGAGACCGCCCCGCTGCTGATGGTCGGGGTAACTACCGGGTACTTTCAGGCGGGTACCGGTGTGGGTCTCTTGGACAGGCTCACCGGGAAGTACACCGCACTGCCCGTCACCGTGCTCTCTTGGTCACGCCAGCCGGGGGGAGGTTTTCAGGACCATCTGGCCCCGGCCGCCATCGTCGTCCTGCTTGTCGTGTTGCTGGGAGCCAACGCAACGGCGATCATCCTGCGCAATCGCTACGAGAGGAAAGGGTGAGCTTGAACACGAGGACTAACCCGCCGATTCGGCCGGACGCGCCGCCCGAAGAGGATCAAGCGGCTCACCACACAGAGGGCAACGAGGGCCGCGAGGTCGTCTTCGACATCGAGAACCTCACCGTCTACTACGGCGACTTCCGCGCGGTCGCCGAGGTGAGCCTCCCGGTCTACGCCCGGGAGATCACAGCCCTCATCGGGCCCTCGGGATGCGGCAAGAGCACGGTCCTTCGCTCCCTCAACCGGATGAACGACCTGATCGAAGTCGCCCGGGTCGAGGGTCGGGTTCTCTACCACGGGGTAAATCTCTACGACCCCAAGGTTGACGCGGTAGAGGTCCGCCGGCACATCGGCATGGTCTTCCAGAAGCCCAACCCGTTCCCCAAGTCGATCTATGAAAACGTTGCTTTCGGGCCCAAGATCGCAGGCCACAAAGGCAACCTCGACGACGTCGTAGAAGACTCGCTGCGCAAGGCAGCCCTGTGGGAAGAGGTGAAAGACCAACTCGACGGCCATGCCTACGCTCTCTCGGGAGGCCAGCAGCAGCGACTCTGCATCGCCAGGGCGATAGCCACCAGCCCCGACGTTCTGCTCATGGACGAGCCAGCCTCCGCCCTAGACCCCATAGCTACCCTTCGCATCGAAGAACTGATGCTCGAGCTGAGGCGTCACTACTCCATCGTGATCGTGACCCACAACATGCAACAGGCCGCCCGGGTAAGCGACCGCACCGCATTCCTCAACGTCGACGTGGGAGAGGACGGCCAGCGCACCGGCCGCCTAGTGGAGTATTCCGAGACTGACCGCCTGTTCACGAACCCCTCCGAGAAGGCCACCGAGGACTACATCACGGGGCGGTTCGGATGAGCGAAGTTCGCAGCCAGTTCCATGCTGCCATGGAGGAGCTGGAGACCAGGCTCGTAGAGATGGCAGAACTTGCCACCCACCAGATCAAGGAGGCCGTGGCCTCCCTGATATCCGGAGACGTGGACCGCGCCGAAGCGGTGGTGGCCTCCGACGATGAGATAGACGAGATCTACCTCGAAGTAGAGAACCGCTGGCATGAGGTCATGGCCCGCCAAACGCCGGTGGCGTCGGATCTCCGTCGGATGACCCTGATCCTCTCCGCCAACCACAGTCTGGAACGCATTGGCGACCAGTCGGTCAACATCGCCCAGGTGGTCAAGGCCACCGCCGGGCTCCCCCGCCGAGAGACCATCCTGTTACACATCCGGGAGATGGCAGCCATGGTGACCGACATGCTGGCTGTGGCGATGGAGGCTCTGGCCAGACGGGAGCTGTCCCTGGCCCTTCGCCTCCCTGAGATGGACGACCCGGTGGACTTGCTCAACCGCAACATGTATCGGGAAGTAGCCGACTGTGGTGAAGATCACGATCTACTGGAGTGGGCCCTGCGGATGCTGCTCGTAGCCCGGGCCCTGGAACGTGTCGGCGACAGGGCTGTGGACATTGGCGAACAGGTAGCGTTCCTGCTGACCGGCGTCTTCCGGGAGTTCTCCAACGACAGTTCCATCAATCTCGATGCCGGCTGAGGTCCGCGTTCTGGTCGTCGAAGACGAAGAGTCCCTCGCCGAGTCGATCGCTTACAACCTTCGCCGCGAGGGATTCACCCCGCAGATCGTCACCGACGGCAGTCAGGTGCTCGGTGCCGTGCGGGTTGACCCTCCCAGCCTGATCCTGCTGGACCTGATGCTGCCAGGGATGAACGGGCTCGACGTGCTGCGCGCCCTCCGCGCCGAGAAGTCAGCCGTCCCGGTGATAATCGTCACCGCCAAGGACACCGAAGCCGACGTGGTGGCCGGCCTGGAATTAGGCGCCGACGACTACGTCACCAAACCCTTTTCCATGAGAGAACTCCTCTCCCGGATCCGGGCCCTCCTCCGTCGCACCAGACCGCCCGAGAGAAGGCGGATGGTGCTGAGGGGCGGACCCGTGGTGATGGATCTCGACCGCCACGAGGTGACGGTCCATGGAGATCCGGTGAAGCTCCGCCCCAAGGAGTTCGAGCTTCTCGAGGCGCTGCTGACCCGCAAGGGAGACTTGGTACCGCGGGATGTGCTATTGGAGGAGGTATGGGGATACACCTTCTTTGAGGACACCAAGACCCTCGATGTCCATGTGAAACGGCTCCGATCGAAGATCGAAGAGGACCCGGCGAACCCGATCCACATCGTCACCGTGAGGGGTTTCGGCTACAAGTTCGTCGATGACTGACCGCGTCCGGCCGTTCCGCCGCCGTCTCGTGGCCTGGTATGCAGGCATGCTCATCCTGCTCCTGGCGAGCTTCGGCGTCATGCTCTCCCGCTCTCTGGAGCGGATGCTCCTGGACCAACTCACAGAGTCCCTGGTAGGCGAGGCCAAAGCGGTGAGCCTGGCCCTACCCAGAGAAGACTCCGCCCTTCAGGCGTCTGTCATCAACCTGGGCGAGAACCTCAGCATCAGGATCACGGTCATCGCGCCCGACGGGACCGTGCTCGCCGACTCCGACGCCGACCCTTCGACCATGGAGAATCACGCCGGCCGCCCTGAGGTCGCTGGGGCTATCTCCGGGGACATCGGCGTAGCTTCCCGTACCAGCGCCACGGTCGGTGAGGCGCTCCGATACGTGGCGCTTCCGGTTTCCCAGGGCCGGATAGTGAGGGTGGCGGTGGCGGAGACGGACGTTGAAGCCCGGATGGCCTCGCTGCGAAGCATATTGGTGGTTGGGGGCGTGATTACCGGCCTGGTCGGATTGGTGGGAATCGACCTGGTGGGTCGTGCGGTGACCCGACCCCTGGAACAGCTCACAAGCGCGGTGAGTGAGGTTGCGGAGGGTGTCGAAGCGACGACGGCCATCGCCTCGTCGGGAGTAGCGGAGTTGGATCGCTTGGGGGAAGCAGTGAAGCGTCTCGCCTCGGAGGTGGCCCGCCGGGTAGACCAGCTCAGCCGGGAGCGAGAACTGCGGGATGTGGTCCTTTCGGCCCTAGACGTGGGCGTCGTGCTGGTGGAAGAAGCAACAGTCGTCTACACCAACCCGGCGGCCCGGGAGATTCTCGGCACCGAACCTGCAAACGTCTCCCAACTTCATCCGGCACTCCTCCAGGAGTTGATTCGGCTCGCCTCGTCGCAGGACACCGGGGGAAGCGGAGAGTTTGAGACCCCGACCGGTGTCGTCGTGGCCTCGGCTCTGCCGCTCTCCGAGACGGACCAGATCCTCCTCACCCTCACCGACGTGACCGAGGCCCGCAGGGCTGACGCCGTTCGCCGCGACTTCGTCTCCGCCGCCTCCCACGAGCTCAAGACCCCTGCGGCGGCGATCCAGGCCGGAGCTGAGACGGTGATACGGGCCTTGGAGGACGACCCCGAGGCCGCCGACTACTTCGCCCGCAGGATCGAGGCGGACGCCCTGCGGCTCTCCCGGATCGTGGCGGACCTACTCGACCTGTCCCGATTGGAAACCCAGCACCTCATAAGGGAGCCGGTGGCGCTGGACGGGGTGATCCGGGATGAGGCGGAGAGGCTGGGCTCGGTACCCGTGGATTTGGCCGTCGACGCCGAGGAGCACCTGGTCGTTGAAGGGAATGCGTCGGACCTGGGCCTTGCCGTGCGCAACCTCTTGGACAACGCCGTCCGCTACACCCAAGCGGGAGGCCATGTCCAGGTGAGACTGACCTCCAGTAACGGCGAGGCGATCGTCGAAGTCATCGACAACGGGGCCGGGATTCCCGCTGCCGACCTGCCTCGCATCTTCGAGCGCTTCTACCGGGTGGACGAGGCCCGCTCCCGCCGCACCGGAGGGACCGGGCTGGGACTGGCCATCGTCAAGCACGTGGCTGAGCAGCACGGCGGCCGGGTGGAGGCGGAGAGCGTCCTCGGCCAAGGGTCTACGTTCCGCATCATCCTGCCCATTGCGGAATAACGGCCGGACACACGCGTTCGCTCGCTAGATGAGCCAGCCCCTCAACGAAGAACGCCCCACCTTGGGACGATTGGACGCGGTCACCACCCGCGAAGGTGCCGGGTTTCTGGTCCACCGCCCCTTCCCCACCGCCCGCCTCGACCACATCGGGCCTTTCCTGCTGCTCGATGAGATGGGGCCGGTGGACAACGCCCCCGGGGAGGCCAAGGGAGCGCCGGATCATCCCCACCGCGGCTTCGAGACGGTCACTTATGTCCTCGCCGGGGAGATCGAACACAAGGACTCCCAGGGCAACAAGGGCCTGATCACCCCAGGGGACGTGCAGTGGATGACGGCCGGAGCGGGGATCGTCCATTCGGAGATGCCGTCACAGAAGATCCTCAGCCGGGGCGGGAAGGCCCACGGTTTCCAGTTGTGGGTGAACCTGCCCAAGAAGGCGAAATGGAACCGGCCCCGGTATCAGGACCTCCACGCCGAGGACATGCCGGTGGTGGAGTTCGATGGCGGGTCGGCGGTGGTGATCGCCGGACACACCCACGGGGCGGACGGTGTGGCCGACACCTACCTACCCATCACCTACTTCCACCTCAAGGTCTACCCCGAAGAAGAGGTGACCCTGGAGATCGAACCGGACCACCTGGTCTGGATCTACTTCTTTCGGGGTGGTGGGTTGATCGGAGCCAACCGGGTGCCCTCAGACCGGGGTCAGATAGCGGTCTTCGAGCCCAGAGCCGGAAAGCTCACGCTGATCGGCGGCACCGAGGGCCTGGAGGCGATGGTGGGAAGTTCGCAGCCCCTCAACGAGCCGGTGGCCCGCTACGGACCCTTCGTGATGAACACCCGGGAGGAGATCATCCAGGCCTTCGAGGACTATCACTCGGGCAAGATGGGCTCCATCGAACCCGAACTCAGCCCCAGCATGAGGGGGGAGTGAACGATCCGCCGATAGCCGATACAGCTATCATGTCAACGGTGTCAGGTATCACGTCGGTGGAGAACAGCAGGTGACGGACCGCCAACGCCGAACCTGGACCTTTCTCACCAATCACGCCAGGGTCCTCATCCTCATCGCGCAATCTCCCGGAATTCGGCTGCGTGACCTCGCAGCACAAATCGGCATCACCGAACGTGCCGCCCAGCGGATCGTCTCCGAGCTGGAGTCGGCCGGATATCTCTCCCACGAAAAGGAGGGGCGCCGCAACCGCTACCACCTCCACCCCGAGGCCCATCTCCGCCACCCCCTGGAACAGGACATCGAGGTAGGCCAGCTCCTCGATCTGTTCGTCGACCGCTCACCGTCGCGACCGATCGACCTCAGCTGAGGCACGGCGTGACGGTGTAGAGACCACCTCCCGCTCGGCTCCAACGGCGGGCGAGACTCACCGCAGGATCGATACGGTCAATACCGGCTTTGGCTGGGGAGAGTGACAACGGCCACCGGAATCTGGGTTCTCTCCAGGATGTAGTTGACGCGGTGACCGAAGAAGGGCCGCCCGGTGACAGCCCTACTCGATGCTCCAATGGCCAGGAGGTCAAAACCGCCCTGGTTGGCGAGGGCGACGATCTCGGCCTCCGGGTTAGCAGCGATCTTCACTATTCCCTCCACCGTGGCGCCGAGTCGAGAACCCAATGCGGCCGACTCCGCTACCAGCTCCTGACCGGTGAGCAGCGCATCGTTGGAAGTGAGGGTGTCGAACATGGCACCGCTACCGGTGGGTCGATTCACGAAGTGAACCGCGGCCGCGCTGCCCGAACTCCCCGCCGCGATAGAGAACCCCAGCTCAGCGGCGGCACGCGAGGTTCGGCTGGCTACCACAGGCACCAGCACGCGATTCGGCAAGCCCTCGGCGACCGAAGCTCTTTCGGGAAGTCGCACCACCAAGGTCGGCAGGTCGACGAGGCTGAGAATCCTGTCGACCACATTTGAGAACACACCCGCCGATCGCCGCTCGTCGGCCGAAGCTCCCACTACCAGTAAGTCGTATCCAAGACGGGACTCCCTGGCAATGGCGGCCGCCGGATCCGTTGACACCACACGCAACACCCGGTGTCGGATCGAGCCCAGATCTAAATCGACCTGAGTGGGATCGGAGCTGGAAGCCTTACGGCGCCGGCCCCACATCGAACGGCCAGCAGGCACATCAACGGCGAGGACAGTGACATCCGGGTCTTCGAAGACGCTGGAGATTATCCGCGCCGCGTACCGACTGTTGGCACCACCCCTCGTAGGCAAGAGTATCCGGCGGCTACCGAGGATCTCCGAAGCCTCCTGCATTGCCTCCCGTTCGAGTCTTCCTGCCTCCTCAACGGGGATCTCCCAGCCGCTGACCACGGCCCGAAGGAGCTGCGGTGCCAGCAGCGACGTTGCGATCGCGGCCACCACCAGCACCGTGTACCCGGTCTGGCTGATCACCGACAGGTTCAGGGCCACCAGGGCGACCACGATGCCCATCGCACCCAGGGCGGAGAGACCAGAGCCGAGGGCCAGAGCCTCGCGCCCTCGCACACCTCCGAACCGGCCTCCGACAATCGTCCCCGCGAGCTTGGCAGCTACGGCAAGGAAGATCAGACCCACGGCTAACAGGGCGGGGGTAGGAGAGGCAAGGAGACCGACGTCGACCTGGAGACCGCTGAAGGCGAAGAAAATGGGGGCGAAGATCGCTGCGGTCACAGTCTCCAGAGTTCGGCGGACCTCGGGTAACTGGTGCCTTGTAGAGGCGAGGAGAATCCCGACCACGAAGGCTCCGAGTATCGCTTCAAGCTGGAGCACCTGGGTAATCCCTGCTCCAATGAGCGCTGCCACGACGCTAACGGTCAACGCGGCGTTGAGTCCCGATCCGCGATCGAGGATGACCCGCATCACGCGGTCAAGAATCCATCGTCCCGCGGTCGCTGCCAGCACCAACAGCAGGACCAAGCCACCGAACGAGCGCGCCAGAAGATCTGGTCGGAACCCGTCCAGGGCAACTCCGGTCAAGCCGGCCAGGACCAGCCAGCCAACAGCGTCCATGGCCATCCCGGCGGCCAGGGTGATCTGACCGAAGTTGCGCCGCAGCAACCCCATGTCCTGAAGGATCTTGGCCACCACCGGTAGGGCAGAAACGGAGAGGGCCAGGGCGAAGAAACCGACAAACGTCGGACGGTCGCCCAGTTCGCCGACGAAAGAGTCCGGAACCAAGAACGCCACCGCTCCCATGGCCGCCAGCGGTACCAGGAAACCCCCCGCCGACACCCAGGCGGTCGCCCTGCGGAACCTGGCGATAATCGCCAGATCTGTCTCGTAGCCGATCACCACCAAAAGCAGGATCACACCGATCCAGGCGAGGGCAAATACGATCGATGTCACGACCTCGTCGCCGAAGATCCAGTCGTAGAGATCGGGGGCGGCACGACCGAGAATGCTCGGTCCGAGAATCACACCCGCTACCAGCTCCCCCACCACCGCCGGCTGGCCGGCTCTTTTCATCAGCCCGCCCAGGGCCCGGGCGATACCGATGAGGGCTACTAACTGCACCAGCAGCACCAGGATCTGGTGTTCGCTGAGGGGTGGTGCGGTACCCCCTGAAACCTGTCCGAGGAGGCTCGGATACATCAGTGCAGCGCCCAGCTGGATGCGATCCGCCAGCGGCGCGCTGGACGGCTACGAGAGCGCCGCCTACCTGGTCGGCCGCTTACATACGAATGACTATTGACGATATAGATGTCGTGATACTACTGTCGGCTGATGTTGAACCGGGACTTGCCATCCCGAGGCCCAGCAAGCCTACTCAGCCCTTCGGGGACCATGAGATGACAAGCGGACCCGACGGCCGTGCAGAGGCTGGAGACGGGCTTCCGAGCGACGGATTCGACTCGATTCCCTTCCCCTTCCGGGTCGTCTGGGCCGGTACCGCCCCAGCCCGAGACCTGGCGCGAGCCCTTGGCGGAGGCTTCGCATCCCAGGCTGAGCACAATCTTGCAGCATCGTGTGTCAAAGCTCGAGCCACCTTGGTGGTAACCCGGGCCATCACCCCTTCGAACCTCTGCTCGATGGCGGCGCCGTACGAGTTCACGCCCTCGCAGACTCGGCTGATCGTCGCCGCTGTAGCGGGAGGACCCCACTCTCTGCTGGCCGCCAGGGTGGCACAGCGCCTCTCCGAACAGCTAGGCGTCCCCGCCTATGCCGTCTGCGGATACGGGCCGGCCAGCCTCCGGCGAGAAGCCGAGGATGTCCTCGCCGGCATCACTGCTCGGATACCCGACCTCGAGGTCAGGGCCATACGGGTCCCGCGCCCGGCGGCCATCGTTGAACGACTACCGGCGAGCGCCCTGGTCGTCGTAGGCGCTCCCGGCGGCAACTGGCTGGAACGCCGGTTCTTGGGGCCTGGGGCACGAATACATTCCCGAGCTCCCGGCGGGGTGATCGTCGTAAAGGAAGCCCCGGCTCGTGTCTTTCAGGTCATGCGCCCTGCCCCGGCCTTCAGCCCCGACATGAGTGCGTCCGATGCTGCTTTCCTCGCCGGAAACCGAAGCGTCATCGTCGCCGACGGCGAACGTCTCCTCGGGGTGGCGCCAGTCCAGGCGCTGGCTGAGGCACCGAAGGAAGCCGCACTGCGAGAGCTCGCCGAGCACCCCGTCTTCTTGATGGCTACGGACCTCACCGAACGAATCGCGGAGATAGCCAGTCGTTGTGGCAGCGGCCCCATCCCGGTGGTCGACGCCAGCGGTCATCTGGTCGGAGCCGTGGAGGCTTCGGACACATCGAGGCGCTGGATGTAGCGGGCCCGAAGTTACAGCCTCCCCCTCTCACCGGACATCCCAGCAACAACCCTCACGCGCTGAGGAGCCCGGGAAGGGACCGGGCTCCTCGGCGTGGTGAGGCGCGATTACGGCTTGTAGTCGTCGGCCTGGTCGGGGATTGTGGTGTCGGCGCTGTCGGCCTCGTCCGGCAGCACGGTGTCAGGATCGGCCTGGTCCGGTACGACCTCCTCTGGGACGATCTCGGCGTTGTCGTCGGCAGTGTCCAGACCCTCCGAGGCCTTGCCGTCGGAAGCAGTATCGGCCACGTCCGATCCGAAGTCTTCGCCGGTGGTGGGATCCGAGTTTTCGATCACATCGGTCACCGCCTTCGCGACATCGTCGGCGGCGTCGTCGGGTCCCGGTATCTCGACACCGATGAAGTCGAAAGCCTGGGCCGCCCAGGCTTGTGCCGGGTCGGGCAAGTTGCCGGTGGCAGCGAAACCGCCGGCCGTCGTGGCGAGGGCCACGGAGCCGATCAGCAGCTTCCCGAGGAAGGACGAAAGGATTGTGCTCAGCATGATGCGTCGCCTCCATCTCATGGGTAGGGGTCTTCCGGCCCGGAACCTGGTCCGGGTCGGGACGCCAGAAGCACGGGTCACCTCGACGGCCAGAGAGGCCGGGAGACCGGTGTCGTAACCGGTCACCGTCGAGTCCGACAGGGTCCCGAGCAGGTTTGTCACCTGATCATCGAGATCAGGAACGGATTCGCCGGCGAGAAACCGGTCGATCGTTTCGTCGAGTTGTCGCTTCGAGCGTCTCAATTCACCTCCGTTACCGACGGAGACGACGAAATCCCTACGCCTTTGGTGAGATTCTTTCTCAGACGGCGGATCGCCCGATGCTGTAGCGATTGCACCGCCCCGGGGGTCTTTCCCATGATCGCGGCGATCTCGGTTATACCGAACCCCCCGAGAACGCGCAGGACCATGACTTCCCTCTGGTCCCTTGAGAGGGTGGAGAGGATCGCGTCAACCTCCTCTCGGTCGAAGGTCTCCATGGCGGCGGATTCGGCAGACTCGACGGGAGTGTCTGCTGCGTCGAGGAACTCGATGGCGGTTGGGTCTTCACGACGCCTTCCCCGCCTGCGGCGCTCGTCAATGATCCGATGGTGAGCGATGGTGAACACCCAGGAGCGGAATCCCGAATACTCACCCGAGAAGCGTCCAATGCTGCGAGCCACCTGAAGCCAGATCTCCCCAGCAAGGTCGTCCGGATCCGCCGCCCCCTGACGCCGCAGATACCCCCTGAGGACCGGGTCGATCTCGGCCACCAGCAGCTCCCAGGCCCACTCGGCTCCGGCCCGGGCCGCCTCCAGGACGGCACCGAACACCTCGCTGGACAGCGAGGGTGGAGTCCTGGCCTTGCCGGAGTCGGTCACGGTCACCTGAGTAACCGACGCGACCGGCCCTCTCCTTACGGGGTCTCCGGGAGCACCCACGCCCTTGGAATCGGCGCGCCTACGGCGTTGACTGAGGGGTTTGTGGTGTTATCCGACCCCCAGGTACGGGTAGGCATCGATCGGGCCGGAACTGAGCGCCAGGACGCGGACTCGGGGACAGGCAGAGCCGGGACCGTTGGTAGCCTCCGGCCTCCGGCGAATTGGAAGGATCATGGAGTACGTGCGTCTCGGCGCGTCGGGCCTCAAGGTGTCCCGCATCTGTTTGGGAATGATGTCCTATGGCGACCCCGGATGGAGAGACTGGGTGCTCCCCGAGGACGAGGCCGAGCCTCTGGTGCGGGCAGCGGCCGACGCCGGTGTCACCTTTTTCGACACCGCCGACATGTACTCCCGGGGAGTCAGCGAGGAGGTAACAGGACGTCTTCTTCGCCGCGTCTTTGATCGCCGGGAAGATTACGTAGTGGCCACCAAGGTTCGCTTTCCCATGGGTGAGGGGCCCAACGACAGTGGCCTCTCCCGGGGACACATCCTTGACGCGGTGGACGCATCCCTGCGCAGGCTCGGCGTCGACCACATCGACCTCTACCAGATCCATCGTTGGGACGACTCCACGCCAATCGAAGAGACGATGCAAGCCCTCGACGATTGCATCAGGTGGG
The DNA here is from genome assembly GCA_046756405.1 of Acidimicrobiia bacterium. GTDB lineage: Bacteria > Actinomycetota > Acidimicrobiia > Spongiisociales > ZC4RG35 > JBHHWH01. The sequence goes on from JBHHWH010000001.1 coordinate 19,576, forward strand.
GAAAGGTCCGCTATATCGGAGCCTCCTCCATGGCGGCATGGCAGTTCGCCAAGGCCCAGCACACCGCCGACCGTGGCGGTTGGACCCGGTTCATCACCATGCAGAACCACTACAACCTCCTCTATCGGGAGGAAGAGAGGGAGATGATCCCCCAGTGTCTGGACATGGGAGTGGGCCTGCTCCCCTGGAGCCCCCTCGCCCGGGGCCTTCTCGCCCGGCCCGTCGCGGAGCGGGCAGCCACCAAGCGCGGTGCCATCGACCAGTTCACGCCCCAGTGGTATCCCGACGACGAAGCCGGCCGGGCCATCATCGGCGCCGTGGGAGAGGTGGCGGCGAACAGGGAGATCAGCCGAGCCCGGGTGGCTCTGGCCTGGCTGCTCTCCAAGCCAGCGGTGACGGCACCTATCGTCGGGGTCACCAAGATGTCCCACCTGGAGGATGCGGTCGCCGCCGTCGAGCTGACCCTGGAGGGTGAGGAGATCGAACGGCTGGAGTCGCCCTATCGAACCAGGCAGGTAGCCGGCCACTGAGCCTTACGCTCGGTGCCTCCGGCGGTGCAGGCCGACAACTCAGCCATCAGCAGTCGAGGGGCGGCGACACCCACCAACACTGAGACGGTGAAAGTCTGCCTATTCATAGGCGCGTAGCGGATCGCCGGCCCTGGAGCATCAGGCGAGCCTAGACCCGGAGCGTGGGTCTCACCCTTACTCCGGCAGGATTGGCTGGACGGAAGCGACCGGCTACTCCGACGATCGAATCCCGGCTCGGCTCGGCGACCTGACGGCGTGGAGATCGCAGGCGAACGCCCACCTCTCCCCGTCCCGCTCGAACCGAAGAGCACCTCCCGCGGCAGCAGCGACGGTGCAGGCATAGCTGATGCCGAGGCGGTCGCCTGCCTCCGGGGGCATCACATCGGGCCGCACCAGAAGACTCCACGTCCTATCGAGGGGGGTCTCCGAATCGATGTCAGGTCCCGGACCTAGGTCCCACAAGCGAAGACGGACCCCTTCGCCGACCCGCTCGGCGGAAAGGGTGACAGGAGGGGTGCCGTGCTTGAGCCCGTTATCGATCAGCTCGCTTAGGGCCACAGCAAGAAGTTCCGGTTCACAGCGAACAGTCGAGTCGAGCTCCCCCTCGATCACCAACACCGAGCTCAAGCCAGGGCGAGCCGGAATCACATGCTCGTCGATCAGCTCCCGGACCGTCACCATCGTCTCCGGCCACTCAGGAGCCCGTTGCAGCCTCAGCATCGAGCTGATCCTGTTGAGAAGCCTTTCAATCCGAGCCCCGCCTTCCCGTATGGCCTCAGCAGCCTCTCGCAGCTCCTCGTCCTCCAAGTCCCCTTTGGCTATCAACTCTGAATAGGCGATGACCGGCGACAGAGGGGTCCTGAACTGGTGGTTGGCCGACTCCAAGAACCGCCGGTGCTGCTCTCCGGCCACCACCTGACTGGTCACATCCTCGGCGTACACCATCAGCATTGGAGGCTCGCTCGCAATCCGATCATGGGACATTCCAATCCGCAGGAACGTCTGGCGACCGTTGGCAGACCTCGTCACATAGAGAGAAGGCGACCCCGGGTCTCCCGATGCCCCTACCCGCCGCAGTACTTCTCTCAAGTTCTGTGGGGGTCCATCCGAAGGTGTGGCCTCTGTGACCGACGAGAGATCGGGCTCAGTGAGGCCAAAGCGTCGCGCCGTCTCATTGGCAAATAGGCAGCTCAGTGATTCGCAGTCGTACAGGGCGAAACCAATTGACGCCTCCTCGGCGATCCGCGCTGCAAGGGTAAGGGCCCGAACTGACTCCTCTTGCCAGTGCTCGGAGAGGGCACGACTCCACAGCAGCAACCCTATGAAGGCCAGAAAGACGCCCAGCCTGACGACACTCGTGCCGGTCACATCATCGGCCAACGCGATCACTCCCAGATAGGAGACCGTGGCGGCCATCGTGAGTCCGATGAGCCTTCGCACCGGACCGGTCACCGTCTCCCAGACGACCACGATCAGCATGGAGAAGAAGAGCGGGCTCTCCGTGCCCCCATCCAGCGCCACCAGAGCGCCCGCCAGCCCCAGCGACCCCGCTCCTCGAAACATGCATACGTGTCCCCTAAGCCCCGACTTCACCCGTCCAGCAAGAACGTTCAAACTCGCTCGCCACGCCCACAGAGCCCCGGCTACCACCAGTACGCCGACGGGCCGCAGCACGTCACCGAACACGACGAGCGCCAGGACATGCATGGAGACGATCGGTCCGACAGGATCAAACCGCTCGATCCACGACTGCCAGCGGGGTCTTCGGGCTTCGATAATCGAAAAGCGACCCTCTGGATGCATCTTCGTTACCCCACTTGCCGCCAAAACCAGATGACCGGCGACTCCGAGACGCGCCAGGCCCGGCCTCCCCCGTCGGCGACGCCGGCTCCACCTTCCTGGCACGCCGGCCGCCGACGGGTTCGGTCGGACAGGACACCCCTCCTCGCGGTCGCCCGGAGAAAGCTGGAGACCCATGCCTGCCCTTCGCCCGCGCCACCGGGATTCGGGTCAGCTCATGTCGCTGATGGAAGCGAGGGCGGGAAGAGCGACTGAAAGTGCGCTGGCAAGAGCAAGCACAAACACGGTGACACGGCGTCGCATTGGGGCACCTCCTTGAGTCCGGCTGTTTTTCACAGCCGAGTATGCGGAGACCCCGTCTCCCAGATGTCTCACATTTCAGGGCGGACCGCCAAGACCTTCCGTCACGAGGCCCGATATCTGGTCCCCCGGGTGGCGAGGCGGCAACCAGCCTCGCGCAGCGCCTTCAAGTCGCGTCCCACCGTCGAGGCACTCACCCCTAGTGCCTCGGCGAGCTGTTCGATCGAGGGCAGTGCCCCCTGGTTACGGGCTTCGGTCACGAGCCTCTGCAGTCGGCGGCGCCGCCGCTCCACGGGCGACGGAATCTCCTCGTCATCGGGGTGGGCAACGGTCCAGATGACATGCACCAGCTCGCCGGCGGCGAGGGGTCGACCCAGGGGGCTTCCCATCGCGGGCAGCATCACCTCGATCTGTCGGGGTGAGACCCGCTTCCAGGTCTCGACGATCTCAGCATGCTCTGGGACTCGCTCCAGCGCCTTCGCTCGCTCGTCGTCCGTAAGCCCTTCCAGGGTGGCAAGGAGTAAGCGGTGGGCCTTCTCGGCAGCACGCCGGGCTTCCTTGACCTCACCGGCCGCCGCGGCGGCGACGGAATGCCGGTGGTGTACCAGATGGGCACGCTCGACCCCCGGCACGAGCTGGTCGACTGCTTGGCGGGCAGTGGCGAGGGCGGTGTCTACGTCTCCGATGGCCAACAGGACTGCCCCGCGGATAGAGAGCAGCTCCACGCCCAGGGAAGCTTGAGCGGTCTCCCGGCACACGACATCAGCTTGGTCGAGGACGGCCAGGGCCTCCTGGTGCCTTCCTGAGCCCAGATACAACAAGGCCAGGGAACGAAGGTGCTGACCCTCGAGGGAACGGTTGCCGCTCCCGCGAAGCTTGTCCAGGCTCTCGGCGAGGAGTTGGCCTGCTTCGTCGTTCCGACCCTCGAGGAGGGCTGCCCCGGCCAGGATCTCCAAGCATTGGGCCTCTCGGGCGGGATCACCGATGCTCACGAATTGGTTCATCGCCCGCCGTGCATCGGCTCGGGCCCGTTCAGCGTCGCCGAGGAGGCTGAGACGGACCGATGCTGCGTTGACAAGCACCATCGATTCACCGCGACGGTCGCCGAGATCGGAGAAGACGTGCGCCGCCTGCCCATAGCTGGAGAGGGCCTCCGCTACCTGACCCATGTAGTAGTGGAGGTTGGCTTGGTTCACCAGATTTACACCCTCGCCATGGCGATAGCCGATCTTCCGGCAGATCTCGATAGCAGTCCCGTAGCGGGCCAGCGATCCCGAGGCGTCGCCCAGCTGGCGAAGGGCGCGCGCCTCGATGCCCAAAACCTCTGCTTCACCGCGGAGATCGTCGAGTTCCCCGAAGAGAGAACGCGCACCGGTCAGATGCGGAAGCGCATCGGTGCACCGCTGCACTTCGACCAGAGTGCTACCCAACTCGGTGTGGGCCTGAGCTCGTATCTGATCGTCGTCGGCTGCTGAAGCCACCGCCGCTTCCAACTGGGATACCGCACGCAGGGGGTGCCCCGACCAGCGCAGACAGGTACCCAATGCCACCAGGGCCGCCGCCAACGCACCTTGGTCACCCCGGAGACGCTCCACCTCCACGGCGTGGCGAGCCGCCTCTTCGGCCTCGGCGAAACGGCCCAAATGAGCAAGGAACCAAGCCCTTCGCCGTTCGAGATCGCCCTCCAAAGCGGGGTTGGTCTCGACGAGGGTCATCATCTCCTCAATCACCTCGCCCTGTTCGCTGCGAAGGCCCAACACGTCAAGGACGAACTCCAGGTGGCCAGCCACTCGGTATCGTTCCTCCGGCGCCCACATCGCCCGCGTTGCTGCCAGATGGGCTGCCCGGAAGTGCTGGCGGGCGGTCGCAAAGGCGTGAAGCTCCTCGGCCCGGAGGCCCGCATCGAGTAGGAACCGAGCTGCCCGCTCAGGGATCCCGCCCTCCCAATAGTGGTGGCCCAGGGCCGCCACATCTTCTGAGCTGATTTCGACCAATGCCTCCGCCACCCGGCGATGCAACTCGGTGCGGAGACCCTCCTCGAGACCCTCGTAGACGACCTGGCGTACTAGGTCGTGGGCTATCCGATAGAGGCCAGGACCCGCCTCTTCGAGGAGCCCACGATGAACGAGATCCTCGACGGCATCCAGCAGCGAAACCCGGGGGGATCCACTGACCGTCTCCAGTACTGCCAGGTCGGCGACACCACCGCACACCACGGCGACCTCGAAAACTGCTCGGGCGTCTTGGCCGAGCAGTGAGACGCGAGAGTCGACGACCGACCTCACCCGGGGGGCGACCGGGACCCTTCGGCCGGCGAACTCCTTCTCGAGAACTTCGCCTGGATCACCACCGGTCTCGAATAGACCCTGGTCACGGAGGGTCAGCAACGTCTCCAACGTGAATAAGACGTTCCCGCCGGTCTGGCGGTGCAGGCGGACTGCCACCGTCGGATCCAAGTTGGTCAAGCCCAGGATGGTCTTGACCATGTCGCCAAGCTCGAAAACGGACAAAGGCGAGAGCACGACTCTCCCCAGGCCTGCAACACGGTCCAGATCGCGGAGGAGGTCCCACACCTCCATGTCACTTCGACCTTCCTCGCTCCTGTAGAGCAGGAGCAGCAGGACGCGCGAACCGGGAAGCCGAGAGCCGAGCTGGGCGAGCACACCGAGTGTGTCCCGGTCGACCCAATGCACATCATCGAGAATCACCAGATGCGGGGCGATCCGGCCCAAGGCTCCGATCGTGGTGACGAGCGCCTCCTGCATCCGCGTCGACTCCTCCGCCGGACGCAGCGGGGTCGATCGAGAAGACGCTGGCTGCCGTCCCCCGAGGAAGGGGGCGAGTCGCATGGCCTCTCCAAGCCAGACCGGCTCGAGTTCCTCGGCGAGCTGCTCAGCCCTGAGAGGGCTGATTGACTCCAATACCTCAGCCAGCGGACCGAAGGGGCGAACGGTCCCCTCATCGCAAGTACCCCAACTGACTTCGAATCCACGCCAGCGGGCGGCGTCTGCCGCCTCCAGGGCCAGCCGGGTCTTGCCGATGCCGGGTTCCCCCTCCACCAGCACCACGCCGCCATGGCCGGCGAGCACCCGCTCCATGGCGCTGACGATGGTGCGCCGCTCCTCTTCTCGCCCGACAAAGGGAGTGCCGGACCGAGCACCCAACACGGAGGCGCGTTCCTCACCGCCCAGCGGCCGGATCGCGGCTCGCCGCTGCTTGAGGATTCGCCGGTACAGATCCACAGTGGGCTGGGAGGGCTCGGCACCCAGCTCCTCGGCCAGCACCGACCTGCACCGTTCGAACTGCTGCACCGCTTCGCTGGTACGCCCCAGAAGAAAGCAGAGCCGCATGACCTCCTGGTGTGCTTCTTCGCGAAGGGGATCGTGGTGGGTGAGCCGTCGAGCGTGGGCCAGAGCCTCTTCGTAGTCACCGTGGGCTTTGGTCACTTCAACGAGACGGCTCAGAGCCGCAAGGTAGCGCTGTCGGTAATGGTCCTGTTCGACGGTCACCCAGTCGTCGAAGAACCCTGCAAGGAAGTCGCCTCGATACAGCTCAACACAGGTACGCAGGGCCGCGGCGTCTCCGGAGCGGCTCAGGACGGAGTCACGCCGTGATATCTGGAGAGACTCAAAGATCACATCGAATTCCTCGACGTCCAGCCAGTAGGGGACCGAAGTGTCGAAGCTGAGAGTGTCCGCCGTGGTCACCAAATGTGCCTCTTGATCGCCGCCCACCGTGTCCTGTATCTGCCACAGAGTGTGGCTGAGCCGACGCCGCGCCCGCCCCTCAGGAAGATCGGGCCAGAACAGACCGGCGAGGAAGTCTCTTTGTAGAGGTCGGCCCCGGTGCATTGCGAGATAGGCGAATAGCGATCTCCCAGAACGTGAGGCAATCGGCGCCAACGGCCTGCCCCCGCGTTCCAAGAAGAAGCCACCGAATAGGTATACCCGCAGCGGATCCATGACATCCATCCTGGCCGTCGGCCGAGCCGGGCCCAGCACCGGCCCGCGCTACCCAAGGACTCTACCCATCCAGGGGTGGCCGGCAAGAGACTGGCAGGTGATCCGCCCGGGGGCCCTCTCACCACCAGGTCATGTCGACGGCTAAGAGCCCTACCGACCTCGTACAGACGAGAGTCCAAGGCGGAGCCGACTGGATAGCGATTCCGGGCTGGTTGGGTAATCGCCCCGTCAGTCCGTAGCCCAGAACTCCTCGAGGCGAGCAACAAACCGGTCGGGGTCGACCAGATGGGGGTAGTGGCCGAGACCGTCCCACACCTCCACCGTCGCCGAAGAGACGAGTCCGGTCAGCCATGAGGCGTAGCCAGGACCGGGATCGATGCCATGGATCGCCAGGTAGGGGCAGGCAATGGGCGCCAGTGCCTCCTCCACCATGGCGGACACCTCCTGGGCAGGGGACTCGAGGATCGGTGTCCAGATCCCCAATACGACCTCCTGGTCTGGGTTGCGGTTGGTCTCGAGTCGTGCCCTCTCCTCGTCGGGGAGAGCATCCCCGTAGAGCTGGCCGAAGAGACCAGCGATCACCATGGGGAAGGACTCCGGATCCGCCAGAGCCGGAGCCACCTCGGCTAGCTGCGCCTGGAACTCGTCGAGCTTGAGCGGCTGGTCGACGTTCACCACCGAGCGAGCGGGGAACCCTCCCGCCAGGGCGCTCACCACCGCCCCACCCAGAGAGTGGCCCACCAGGCGGGGATTAGAGATACCCTCGGCCATTGCCACCGAGGCAACATCACCGGCCATAGAACCCAGGTCGTAGGAGGGCCCTTTGTCAGAAGCGCCATGACCGCGTAAGTCTGGAACGATCACCCGATATCGGTCGGCGAGGCGGGCAGTGACAGGATCCCAGCTCCGACCCGACTCGGTGATCCCGTGGACCAGGATCACCGGATCTCCGACACCTCCAACCTCGTAGTGGATGGTGGTCCCGTCCGGGGACGTTGCGATCGGCATCAGTTCCTCCTAATCAGTCTGGCGGGAACCCTATTCGCGGCGGGCGATCAACGCTTCCAATCACGCCAGTCGCGCCACGTAGGTTCGGAACAGCTCCCCGGCCTCGGGGTCGGCGATGGAAGCAAGGAGCGCCGCGGCGTCATCTCTCGGGTCGAACACACCGGGATCCAGAAACGGGCATCCTCTGCGGCGACACGGAGATCACAGGCGGCAGCCAGCACCACCGCACCACCAACGCAGTGCCCTCGAATGGAGGCCACGGTGATTTGGGGCAACGCGGCCAGGGAGTCGGCGGCCACTCGACCCAAGTCGGCGGTCTCATCGGGCGTCGATTCGAACTCTTCTGCGAAGGCAGGCAGGTCGGCACCCGCCGAGAAGTTGGGTCCGGAGCCCTCCAGGACTACCACCCCCACCTGGTCCTCGGCGTTCAGGCTGGTACACACTGCAATCAACTCGCGAAGGAGATCAGGCGAGAGGGCGTTTAGCTTGTCGGGTCGGTTCAACATGACCCGGGCAACCCGTCCTTCCACGTTGAACTCAACCAGGGACATCGACCCTCCTCACGTTCCCAATGGCCAACCACCCTAGAAGACACCGCGCCTCAGACGGTGATGACGACCTTGCCCCGGGCGTGGCCCTCCTCCAGATAGCGGATCGCCTCAGGCACCTCCGCGAGGGTGTAGACACGATCGATGACCGGAGCCAGCTCACCGGAAGCCATCCAACCGGCCAGGGTCTCGAGATCCTCGCGCCTCGCCTGGGCCAGCATGGGAACCATGCGCGGCGATCCGATCAGTGAGCCAACAGCAACCTTGGCCAGGTGGACGATCGGCCCGATCCAGTCGCCCATCTCGACGGCGCCCACCGCCACATACACCCCGTCCGGCTTCAGTACCCGCCGGTAAGCCGAGAGGGTCTTCGTGAAGACGGTGTCGAAGATGACGTCGTAACGACGGTCGGTCGCAGTGAAATCGTCCCGGGTGTAGTCGATGACCTCGTCGGCACCGATCGACCGCACCATTTCTAGGTTTCGAGTGCTGGTCACCCCGGTGACTTGGGCACCTAGCGCCTTGGCGATCTGCGTGGCACAGGTCCCAACCCCGCCGGAGGCACCATTTACCAAAACCCGCTGACCCGGTCGGAGACGGGCCTTGTCCCTCAATCCCTGGAGGGCCGTAAGGCCCGCCACCGGCACCGCGGCCGCAGCTTGGAACGAAATCCCGACGGGTTTGATCGCCAGCGCGTGCTCGGACGCTGCTACGTACTCGGCGAGGCTGCCCGCCACTTCACCGAAGACCTCGTCGCCCGGTTGGAACCGACTTACATCCCGGCCCACCGCCTCGACGACCCCGGACATGTCGGCGCCGCGACGTTGCCGTTTCGGCCTTCCGAGTCCGGTCTGGAGCCGGACCAGGCGGGGCAAGCCCCTCATGTAGTGCCAGTCGAGGGGGTTCACTGAGGCGGCCCTAACCTTCACGAGCACCTGGTCATCGCCCACACCCGGCGGGTCCACCTCCTGGAGGCGGAGCACATCGGGAGAGCCGTACTCGGAATGGACTATCGCCTTCAAGGACTCTCCTGGTACCGGTGAGGTGCTGGACCGACCCTACCCGGGCCCGTCCCTTGACGGGACCGATGATCTCAGGGATACTCCCCGCTTCATGAAGTTCCACGGTCCAGCCCTCATCATCATTCCGTAGGCGCATACGTCGTCCTACGGCGTGTGCGCCGCCCCAGCCCTTCGGAAGACCCGGAGGGCTTTCTGTTACCCCTCCGACCTCCCCAGGAACCACACGATGTATGACAAACGCACCATCGAGATCTACGACACCACCCTCCGCGACGGCACCCAACAGGAGGGTATTTCGCTGACGGTTGGCGACAAGCTGGCCGTGGCCCGCCTCCTCGACGAACTCGGCGTCGCCTACATCGAAGGCGGCTGGCCCGGTGCCAACCCTAAAGACGACGAGTTTTTCGCCCGTGCCCGCCGCGAGCTCGGGCTCGAGAACGCAACCCTGGTGGCCTTCGGCTCCACCCGCCGACCCCGAAGTCACGCTGATGACGACCCCCAGCTTGCCGCCCTTCTCGCCGCTGATACCGAGGTGATCTGCCTGGTCGGCAAGGCCTGGGACTACCACGTCGAACACGCTCTACGGGCCAGCCGGGATGAGGCGCTGGCCATGGTGGAGGACTCTGTGGCCTATCTACGCGGTCAGGGAAAGCGGGTGTTCTTCGACGCCGAGCACTTCTTCGACGGGTACCGCTCCGACTCCGACTTCGCACTAGCCGTCCTCCGAGCCGCGCGCGATGCCGGAGCCGAGAGGATCATCCTCTGCGACACCAACGGTGGCTTCCTCTCCCACGAGGTGCAGCGCATCGTAGGCGAAGTGGGCGAGGCCCTGGGTGATGCCACCCTGGGATGCCATTTCCACAACGACACCGGCATGGCGGTAGCCAACTCCATCACCGCGGTCCTCGAAGGAGTCCACCAAGTCCAGGGATGCATCAACGGCTACGGGGAACGCACCGGCAACGCCGACCTGTGCTCACTGATCCCCAACTTGGCGGTGAAGATGGGCCTTGAGGCCCTTCCCGAAGATCGCCTGGCCAAGCTGACCATGATCTCCCACCACGTGGCCGAGATCGTCAACCAGACCCTCGACCCTCACCTTCCCTATGTCGGCGCCTCGGCCTTCACCCACAAGGCGGGGCTGCACACCTCAGCGCTGGCGAGGCGGCGTGATGCCTACGAGCACCTCGACCCGGCAGTGGTCGGTAACGGCACCAGGGTGGTGGTCTCCGAGCTTGCGGGACGGTCGACGGTGCTGGCCAAGGCCGAAGCCCAGGGTCTCGAGCTCAGCCCCGGAACAGCACAGCAGCTCGTCGACAGGATCAAAGAGCTGGAACACGAGGGATACCAGTTCGAAGCCGCCGACGGATCCTTCGAGCTTCTCCTCCGCGAAGCCCAGGGATGGAGCCAGGACTTCTTCCAACTGGAGTCCTACCGGGTTTTCGTGGAGCATCGCAACGGCGAGGTGGTGGCCGAGGCCACCATCAAAGTCCGTGTCAATGGTGAAAGGGTTGTCGCCACCCGGGAGGGAGACGGGCCGGTGAGCGCCCTCGACCGGGCCCTTCGGGCAGCCCTGGGCGACGCCTACCCTGAACTTGAGGGCATCCGGCTGATCGACTACCGAGTCCGGGACCTCGACTCCTCCGACGGCACCAGCGCCCGGGTACGGGTCCTCTGCCAGCACTCCGACGGCCTCCGAACCTGGGGCACCGTCGGAGTCCATGAGAACATCATCGACGCCTCCTGGGAAGCCCTCGTCGACGGAGTCGTCCTCGGTCTGCTCTATGGGAGGAACGGCCAGTCTGTTGGCCAGCGCTCAGGCAACCAGAGCCGGCCAGGACGGAAGATCTCATAACCCAGGACCACCGATAGGGTCGGCGGTGGAACCCTGGAGGAGACCACGACCGACCACAAAGCGAGCCCCAACCCCACGGGCATCGGGCCGAAGTTGGCCACCGGCACCCTCATCGGCACTGCGCTCGGTGCCATTTTCGGCGTGACCATCGGCGATCTGAGCGCAGGGGTCCTGCTCGGAGGCATGATCGGGCTGGGCTCGGTGCTCCTCTGGAACGCGGTCGAAGACGACTGAACTCCCCCGGCCCTGCACGAACCCAGAGGCTAGGGCGCGGAGCTGAGCTGCTGGATAAGTCCGTAGATGTCCCCCAGGACCCAGACTTCACGGATCAGCCCATCCTCGATGGTGAACACCGCGGCACCGGCATACTCGAATCGCCTTCCGGTAGGCGCCAGGCCAAACACCTCCCCTTCGTGAGTGCCGGTGTAGGAGAGCAGAGCGAAGGTCTTATCACCCTCGCTAATGGTCTCGGTGACCTCATTGTGGAAGTCGGACGAGAACGACTGGATGAAGTCCACATAGTCCCCGAGCTGGTCGAATCCCACCTTGACCTGGCCGAGAGACCCCCGGAACCGGATGTCGGGGTGGAGGAACTCGGAGAAGACCGTCTTGTCGAATCGGTTCCACATGTCTTCGTAGAACCGTTCGATCAAGGCGAGGTGCTGGGGGTTCGCCACCCGCCGAGTCTACGGGTGTACCCCCCTAGATCGGATCTCGAGGCCTTTTCCCCTACGCGCGTAGGGTAAAAGGCCTCTGGTCGACCGGCTCACCGTCGCCGACGATGGCATCGAAGCGAAAGATAGGGTCACATGACGACAGGGGCTTTGATTCTGCGGTGGATACACATCGTCGCCGGAGGTGCCTGGCTGGGCGCTGTGGTGATGGTCGTGTTCGTCCTCGTGCCTTCTATAAACCAGCTCGGTGAGCCGCGACGCGGATGGTTCACGGACGCTGTGTTTCCGAAGGTCTTTCGGCTCGCCTCGGTACTTTCGGTGACGGTGGTCATCACCGGGCTGGCGTCATACCTGGAGCGGGTCGGGTGGCAGCTCGAGCTGAGACCGTTGACGTCGGGCCGGTGGGGATGGTCCATCCTCATCGGCGGTCTGCTGGCTTTGCTCCTGACGGTGTTCCACTTCGTCGCCGAAGGCCGGCTCGCCCCTCACATCAGAGGCACAGGGTCCGCGCCGATGAGCCCGCGTGGGCTGACGGTGTTACGGATCGCCCCCCGGGTAGGTCTGGCGATCCTCCTGACCGTCGTCTTCCTGATGACGTACGCCGTCCACGGAACCTGAAGTGGCGGACCGCCGTCCGTTCAACGCCCTTTGAACTCGGCCTGGCGCTTCTCCACGAAGGCGCGGACCCCCTCGACCGCGTCCTCGGAGGCGAAGGAGACGGCGAAAGCCTCCTTCTCCACCTCGAGGGCCTCTTCCATCGGCCGGCCCCATCCGTCGTTGAGGGCCCGCTTGGCCGCGCCCAGGGCAACCGTGGCCTTGGTGGCCCAGTCGGCGGCGTCGTTGAGGGCCACTTCGAGCAGCTCGTCGGGGGTGGTCACCTTGTCGGCGTATCCGATGGCAAAGGCCTCCTCGGCGTCGATGTGACGTCCGCTCATCACCAGCTCCTTGGCCCGTTGAAACCCAACAACCCGGCCCAGCCGCTGGGTACCCCCGGCACCAGGGATGATCCCCAGCAGAATCTCGGGCTGGCCCACCTTGGCGTCGTCGGCCATATAGCGGAAGTCGCAGCCCAGCGACAACTCACAACCACCGCCCAGCGCATATCCGTGGACGGCAGCGATGGTGGGCTTGGGGAGTCGCTCCAGAGTGGCGATGGATTGGAGAAGGGCGTAGGCGGTCATCTCCCTGCCGCCCGCGTCCATGACCGCTTTGAAGCCCTTGATATCCGCTCCGGCGGCGAAGTGGGGTTGGCCGGTGACCACCACCGCCCGGATGGCGGGGTCCTGGCAGGCCTCGAAGGCCTCCCCAAGCTCCGAGGCGAGCTGTTCGTTGAGAGCGTTCACCGGAGGCCGGTCGAGGCGGACCAGGGCTACCGCCCCTTCCACCGTGACCGACACGTATTTCAAACCGAGGATTTCTGTCCATGTCATGGAGACGAATCTAGACGGCTGGTGCCGGCCGGGCGGCGGGAAGGTCTCGCATCGCCGGTTGACGTTCCGGGGGGAGGGGTTCGATGCGCATCCTGGCATCCACCACGCTCACTCCTCGCCCGGGTTCGAGCACCTTGACCGGGTTGAGGTCCATCTCCGCCAACTCAGGCACTTCGGCGATCAGCGCCGATACCCGACACAGGGTCTCTACCAGGGCGTCGACGTCGCCCTTCGGCTGGTTGCGATAACCCTCCAACAGCTTCGACCCCCGGGTTTCGGCGATCATCTCGGCGGCGTCGGTGTTGGTGATGGGATGGGCGCGGAAGGCGACATCTCCCAACAGCTCCACGTAGATGCCGCCCAACCCGTACACGACCAGGGGACCGAAGTTGGGATCGAGGGTCATCCCGATCAGGGCCTCGTGTCCACCTTCGACGAACTCCTGGACCAGCACCCCTTCAGCGTCTTCCACCGCCGAGATGACCCGCTGGTAGGCATCCGCCACCGCCTGGTCGCCCTCTACGCCGATTACCACCCCACCTACATCTGACTTGTGCGTGGCCGCAACGGAGATCACCTTCAGCACTACAGGGCCGCCGATCTCTCCAGCCGCGGCCACTGCCTCCTCCGGACTGTGAGCAACCCGGGAAATAGGCCTGCGGAGTCCGGCGGAGGCCAGGATCTCTTCCACTTCCGCCGGCTCCAACCATCCCCCCGCTTCTCCGAGACGCTCCAGGGCCTGGTCCACTACCCGACGGATCACTTCTACGGCCTCGGGGTCGAGTCGCCGCTCCTCGCCGGGATCCCGCCGCCGCCAGCGCCCATAGCGGACCGCCCGGGCCAGGGCCAGGGCGGCGTCCTCGGGAAAGACGTAGGTAGGAATGGAACGGGCCTTCCCTTCCCCTGCCAGAGCTTGAGCAGCCTCACCGCTCATGAAGACCGACAGCAGGGTCACCGGACCGTCGTATCTGGCCTGACAGTCCCGCAGCACAGCAGCAACCGCGTCGGAGCCTTCGGGCGAGGTAGGGACGTAGATGACCATCACCGAATCCACCTCGTCCGAGCGGAGAAGGAGATCCGTGGCGTGACGAAACTCGTCGGGACCTCCCGAGGCAATCAGATCCACCGGGTTGGCGATGGACGCCTCTGCGGGCAAGGCGGCGCCGATGGCCTCGCCGAGGGCGGGAGACAAGGAAGGCAGCACCAGCCCGCTGGCCTCCAGAGCGTCGGCGGCCAGGATCCCCGGACCGCCGGCGTTGGTCACGATCCCCACCCGGACACCCCGGGGCACCGGCTGGTTGGCGAGCAGGTTGGCGGCGCCGAACAGCTCCTCGATGGTGTCCACCCTGATGACTCCTGCCTGACGGAACACGGCATCCACCGCTACGTCCGAGGAGGCCAGGGCCCCCGTATGCGACGATGCCGCCCGGCTCCCTGCCTGGGTACGGCCGGCCTTCACCGCCACGATGGGCTTGCGGCGACCGATACGCCGGGCGATGCGACTGAACTTACGCGGAGCGCCAAAGGACTCCAGGTAGAGGGTGATCACGTCGGTCTGGGGATCGTCCTCCCAGGCGAGAAGCAGATCGTTGCCGCTGACGTCGGCCTTGTTCCCCACGGAGACGAACTGAGAGATGCCGATGTTGTTGCGGCTGGCGTAGTCAAGGATCGCCACACCGAGGGCACCGGACTGGCTGGACATCGCTACGTTGCCTGCCGGGGGGTAGATCGGTGAGAAGGTGCCGTTGAGTCGTACCGAAGGAGCGGTGTTGATCAGCCCCATGCAGTTGGGTCCCACCATGCGCATCCCGTACCGGCGCACGATATCGACCAGCTCAGCCTCCCGAGCCACCCCCTCCTCACCCACCTCGGAGAAGCCGGCGGAGATGACCACGATGCCTCGAACTCCCGCCTCGCCGCACTGGCGGGCCACCTCGAGGACAGACCCCTGGGGGATGACGATGAAGGCCAGGTCGACCTGGTCGGGAACGTCACCGATGGTGGGGTAGGCCCGTACCGACCGCACCACCGGAGAGCGCGGGTTGACCGGGTAGAGGGGCCCGGTGAAGCCCGAGCTCAGCAGATTGCCGAAGAGCTTACCGCCGATGGAGTCGGGGTCGTTGGAGGCGCCGATGACCGCCACCGCCCGGGGGAAGAAGAGGGGTAGCACCGAAGCCGCCACCGCCCGCCGCTCCCGCTCCGCTTCAGCGGCCACGGCCCTCTCCGAGGGCTCAACAGGGAAGTCGACGGAATACACGCCTTCCTCCACGGTGCGGTGAAGCTCGTAGCCCGAGTTGCGGAAGACCCGCATCATCTGCCGGTTCTCGGCCAGGACATAGGCCTTGAACCGCTCGATCCCCTGGTCGCGGGCGTAGGTGGTGAGCAGTTCCAGGAGTTTCGTGCCCAGGCCCCGCCCCTGATGGTCGTCGGCCACTGCGAAGGCCACCTCGGCTACGAGAGAGTCGGGATCCTCCCGGTCGTAACGGCCCACGGCAACGATCTCCCCTTCGATCTCGGCTACCAGGGCCATACGGTCCTCGTAGTCGACGTTGGTGAAGTGGGCCACTTCCCCGGGGTCGAGGGAATGTTTGATCCGGAAGAAACGGAAGTATCGGGACTGGGGGCCGAGACGCTCGAAGAAGGAGACGATGCCGTCTGCGTCGGTGGGGCGGATGGGACGGACCCGGGCGCCGCCTCCGTCACGGAGGACCACGTCGAGCTGGTACGCGGAGGGGTATTCGGCCATGACACAAACCTAATGGGTGCGGGTTCTCATCAACACCCACCCCAAGCGCCAGCCAGCGGTAGACTTAGCGAGGAATTATGGGGGAGTCACGAGGGTTCCCCCTAAGTCAGCGGGGAGGCGCTTAGGAGACTTCGTTCACCACCCGTCGTGGGGCCCGGGCCCGGTTCCTCGCCCCTCCCCCACCCCCCCGGCTCGGGCCCCACGACTTCTTCGCGTCTGGTGCCCGGGGTGGGTCTCGAACCCACACGGGCCGGTGAGGGCCCAAGGGGGTTTAAGCCCCTCGCGTCTACCGATTCCGCCACCCGGGCACGGGTCTCAGCGTAGATCGAGAAGACGATTGGCCGCACCGTCGAGGGTGTCCCGCTCCGATATCACCGCCTCTTTGGCGTCCAACGCGAGCATCACCCCCTCGGCGACCAACGCTCCACCCAGAATCACCGGCGCCCGGGCCGGGTCCAGGCTGGGGATCTTCCTCGTCTCCTCCAAGGTCAGGGTGGCTAGGCCTTCGACCAGGCCCACCAGCCGCTCCCGCCTAATGCGGTGGCCATGGACCGTCTCCCGCTCGTAGACGGTGAGTTGGAGGTCGATGGCGGCCAGGGAAGTCCAGGTCCCCGCCACCCCCACCAGGGTTCCCGGCGGGCGAAGTTCGAGAGGGGAGAGAAGCCCGGCTAGGTGACGGCGAGCGACGGCCAGCTCCTCCGGGGTGGCGGGACGGTGGGGCAGATGGGTCTCGGTGAGGCGAACCGACCCCACATCCACCGAGAACTCGGCATCGGCGGTGACCAGCTCGGTGCTCCCCCCACCGATGTCGCACACCACCACAGGCGGCTCTAGATCCCAGCCGGCGGTGGCGCCCTCATAGGCGAGACGGGCCTCCTCTTCGCCCGTTATGAGAGTGGGCCGCACCCCAAGGGCCTTCTCGGCTAAGTCGAAGAACTCCTCCCGGTTGGTAGCGTCCCGACAGGCCGAGGTGGCGATGGCCTTGCGTACCTCCACCCCATGGGTATCCATGAGGATCCCGTAGCGGCGTAGTACGGGGACGGTGCGGCCAATCGCCTCCGCGGACAGCCGACCGCTGGCGTCCACCCCCCTACCCAGCCCGGTTACCTCCACCCAACGGCCGGTCTCGGTGCCTCCCCCCGTGATAAGGAGCCGCATCGAGTTGGTGCCTATGTCGACGACACCCACCCTCATGACCGCCTCACCCACTTCGGGTTCTGCTCGCCATCGACGACGCAGAGCTCCTCGCAGTCGAGGGGCTCGATCCAGGCTGCCACCAACTCCCCCACCGGGTTCTCCCTACCTGCCCGGGTGTGGGCGTAGTGAGCGTGGAGGCACTTCACCCCCGAAGTCGTACCCCCGACTCCGCCGCGAGGTGTGGGTCCATCTCCTTCGGGAAGGAGGCCGTCCCGTTCGGCGGCGTAGCTGCGATGGGCATCGTCGAGGGCTGCGGCGAAGGCCCGGTCGGCCTCGGCTTTCGCCTCCATCCGCTTCACACCCCCGGCAGCCTCGAGACGGCCGATACGGAAAGACGCCAGGGGGCAGGTCAGCCAGTAGAGGGTGGGGAACGGGGTCCCATCGTCGAGGAGGGGCGGAACCCTAACCACCACGGGTAAGCCCAGATGGCAGCGGGAGACCACCTCGGAGGAGGCCCGCAACGGGCGTCCGATCTGGACTTCGACGACCAGGCGGTCGTCAGGGACGGTCACGGTCAGGACTCTAAGTCGGCACCGGTTAGGAAATCCCAGAGCCGTTCCACCCAGGTCTTCTCTTCGGGAATCTCGATCGGCGGCGGCGCCGGTTGAGACTCCTCGGTCTGGGGTGGGTCGAGGACCACATACCCGATCTCCCCCGGCCGTACGTAACCCAGCTTCTCCCGGGCCAGCCGTTCGATCTCCTGCGGTGTGGAGAGGGCCTCCACTCGCTCTTGGAGCTTGGCGTTCTGCTGTTCGAGGGTGGCCAGTTCAAGACGAGCGACGTTGACCCGTCGCTGGGATTCGAGGATCTGACGGTAGGGAACTACCTGAGTGAGAAAGGCCGCGCCCATCAGCAGGAACAGCAGCGTCGCCAGAGCGACCCCGGGTCTGCGTAGCAGGGTCAACCAGACCTCCGGAAGGTGTCCCAGCCCGCGTAGCGGGCCTCGGCGCCCAGACGCTCTTCGATGCGGAGAAGCTGGTTGTACTTGGCGGTCCGCTCCCCGCGGGCAGGAGCGCCGGTCTTGATCTGGCCGGCGTTGGTGGCCACGGCGAGGTGGGCGATAAAGGCGTCCTCGGTCTCACCGCTGCGGTGGCTGACCATGGTGCCGAACCCGGCGCGACGAGCGGTATCCATGGTGTGGAGGGTCTCAGAGACGGTGCCGATCTGGTTCACCTTCACCAGGACGGCGTTGGCAGCCCCTTCGGCGATGCCTTTGCGGAGGATCTCCTCGTTGGTGACGAAGATGTCGTCGCCAACGATCTGAGTCGTCGTTCCTAACCGGGAGGTGAGGGCCTTCCATCCCTCCCAGTCGTCCTCGGCCATACCATCTTCGATGGAGATAAGTGGATAGGCGTCGGCTAGGCCGGCGAGGTAGTCCACCATCTCCTCGGAGGTCAGCTCCTGGCCTTCGAGCCAGTAGCGGCCCTCCCGGTACAGCTCGGAGGCGGCGGCGTCGATGGCCAGGGCGATCTCGTCGCCGAGGGCGTAGGGGGAGAGGTCGATGGCTTCGACGAGCAGGTCCAGGGCCGCCTGGTTGGTGGCCAGGTCAGGGGCGAACCCGCCCTCGTCGCCGACATTGGTGGACAGGCCCTTGCCGGCGATCACCTTCCGCAGCGAGTGATAGACCTCCACCCCGGCGCGGAGGGCCTCGGAGTAGGAGGGGAATCCGGCGGGGATCAGCATGAACTCCTGGATATCCACACTGTTGGCGGCATGGGCGCCGCCGTTGAGGACGTT
The DNA here is from genome assembly GCA_046756405.1 of Acidimicrobiia bacterium. GTDB lineage: Bacteria > Actinomycetota > Acidimicrobiia > Spongiisociales > ZC4RG35 > JBHHWH01. Next base: position 38,385 of record JBHHWH010000001.1, read on the forward strand.
GAGGCAGGGGACCGGAAGCACCCGGGCACTGGGTCCCCCCAGGTAGCGGTAGAGGGGAAGGCCCAGGGAGGCGGCCGCCGCCCGGGCCGTGGCTAAGGAAACGGCGAGGATGGCATTAGCCCCCAGGTTGGCCTTGTTGGGGGTCGCGTCGAGGTCGGCCATGAGGAGGTCGATCTCCTCCTGACGGGTGGCGTCCCCGCCCACCAGGGCAGGGGCGATGGTGTCGTTGACATGACCGACAGCCGTCATCACCGACTTGCCAAGGTATTCGTCGCCGCCGTCGCGCAGCTCCACCGCTTCGTGGGTGCCAGTGGAGGCCCCCGAGGGAACGATGGCGCGGCCGAACCCGGCTTCGGTGTAGACCTCGGCCTCGACCGTCGGGTTGCCCCGGGAGTCGAGGACTTGGCGGGCGTGGATTCGCTGGATGGTGGTGTGGCTGCTCATGTTTCCCCGGTGACCGCCGGGCGTGCGCCAAGCTACCACCAGATGATGCGTGTGCAGTTGAACTGCTCCATGCGGCACGCTTGCACACGCTCCAGGCCGGGTGTCCGGACCTCAGGTCCCGGCCGACGACTCGAAGCGAGCTATCGCCCGTCGCAGGGCGATTTCGGGGTCGACGCCGAGGTGACGGCCCAAGTCCACCACGGCTAAGAGCAGTTCTCCCAGACCCGACTCGGGCACCTGGTCGAGCGTCGCTTCGACGACAGCAAGGCGCTCTTTCACCGTCGCCAGCGCCTCGGCTACTCCCCCAGTGTCGAGGCCTGCCTTGGCTAACCGGTTCTGAATCTTCGCTGCCCGGTGCAGGGCAGGCATCCCCTCGGGGACGCCTTCGAAAAGGGGCCACTCCCCCGCATCTCCCCGCTCCTCGGCTTTGATCCGATCCCAGTTCGACTTGACCTCGGCCGCCGAGCCCACCTCCACGTCCCCGAACACGTGGGGGTGGCGGCGTACCAGCTTGCGCCGCATCACTTCGGCGGCGTCGTCGATGTCGAAGGCACCTGCCTGACGGGCGATCACGGAATGGAAGAGCACTTGGAGGAGCACATCTCCCACTTCGTCCTCCACGGCGGCGTAGGCGACCCAGTCGGGGTCCTCGTCGTCGAGCCGGCTGATGGCTTCCACAAGCTCGTAGGCCTCCTCCACCAGGTTCTTCACCAGGCTGTGGTGGGTCTGTTCCCGGTCCCAGGGACACTCCTCCCGCAGCCGCCGCATCACCTGCACTGCCCCGATCAGACCCCCGGGCTCAGCGTCGATGAAAAGCGAAGTGCGCGGCCCTGCCAGGGACGGATCCACCTCTCCGGGAGCGACCTCCAGCACCTGTTGGGTCGAGGTTCCCACATCGACCAGGACTCGTATCTTCGCCTCCTCGTCCACCACCCGGCCTACGGCGATGCAGGCGTCGGCGAGCACTTCGGGGCTGTCGACATGACCTATGACGGTCGGCACCGCCAGTACCAGCGGGTCGGGGAGGCGCTGCCCGTTGAGCACCTGGAGGCCCCGGTCTAAGGGGTCGTAGCCCACCTCGGCGACCGCCGCGTCGACGAAGCTCTCTGCTGGGATCACCTCTACCTCCTCGACGGCGTCGAGGAGTTTCCTCACCGCGAACTCACCCACCAGCGGGCTGCCAGGAACGGCGTAGACCACGGGGCCTTTGCGGGACAGCTCCACTACCCGTTCCACGATCGCCCGGTAGACGTCCTCGAAGCTGTCATGGGCCTGGTAGAGGTCGTCGCAGGTAATGACCGGGCGGAGAGCGGCGAGCTGCGCCGCGGCTGGATGGTCGTCCGTTCGCAGCACCACGGTGCGGTCGAGATCGGCCAGTAGCTCCCGCACCGATTCGGGAAGACGGTCGAGGTCGCCCGGCCCGAGGCCGGTGACCGTGATCATGCCTCCGGTGGGATCACCCGGGGCTGCGGCACCGCCTCCCAGGTGCCATAGCTCTCGTCGACGCTGACCTCGGCCTGAGCAACCCTGTCCAGGAACCAGGCATTGATCTGGCCACCCACCGCTTGGTCCTTGAGGAAGGTGACGACCTCCTCCACGGAAGGCATATCGTCCGGATTGGGGTCGGTGCGTTCACTGACGAAGATGATGTGGTAGCCGAACTGGCTCTGCACCGGCGTGTCGTACACCTCGCCGACGGGTGCAACCATCAGGGCCTGGGCAAACTCTTCCACATAGCGGGAGGGAGTGTCGCAGCCCAGATCGCCGCCGCTGGCGCCACTGGCCGTGTCGAGGGACAGCTCCTGGGCGAGGGCTGCGAAGTCCTCACCGTCAGCCAGCCGGTCGAGAACCGTCTGAGCCTCTTCTTCCGTCTCCGCCAGGATGTGGGAGGCGCAGACGTTGGTGAAGTTGAGGGCCGCGGTCTGGAACTCGGCCTCCACCTGCTCCTCGGTGGGCTCGGGAGCGTCAGTGAGGAAGACCGCCCGGAGGGCGTTGTTGATGACACCCTGTTCGGCGACTCTCCTCAGGAACTCCTCGGTGACGCCGCGGGTGGCCACGAAGTCTTCGCGGCTCTCTCCCGGGGCAGCGGCCTGGGCGAAGATGTTGTCGGCCTCGGCGCTGATCTCGTCCTCGGAGACAGCTATGCCGAACTCCTCTTCGGCAGCCTGGGCGATGATCTCCCATTGAATGAGAAAACCGAGGAACTGGGCGAACTGGTCTTTGGCGATGGTGGCTTCCTCACTGTTTATGAGGGATTCCACTTCACCGACGGTTATCTCGGCTCCGTTGACAGTGGCGGCGAGGGCGTTGGAGCCACCACAGGCGGCGACGACGAGGCCGAAGACGGCTAGGAGGAGGGTGAGCTTCTTCAACAGGGGATCCTTTACCAAGGGGGACGCGACGATGGTAGGGGTGGGCCGGGATTTAGGGAAGATCACTCCTCCGGCCACATCTGGCGGATGAACCCGATCAGGTCTTCCACCAGGGGCTCACCGGCGTGGATGAACAGCACCCCCTCTTTGGCCCGGAGCACAGCCTGGCCGCGGAGGCGGGCGAGCCGCACCTCCTGGGAGGGTTTGAGATCCACCGGGGAAAGCCGGATCTCGTGACGGAGCTTGACGATCTCGGACAGCCCCACACGGATCGCCTCCACCCGGAGCCGGGCCAGCTCCACCAGGGCCTGAGCCGCAGGAGGAAGAGGCCCGTAGCGATCCTCCCATTCGGCGGCCACATCGTCTACCTCGGGATGGGTGGTGGCCACCGCCAGGCGCCGGTAGGCCTCGAGCCGCTGCTCTTGGTCGGTGACGTAGTCGTGGGGCAGGTGGGCGTCGACGGGGAGGTCGATGCGGATCTCCACCGGCTCCGCCTTCTCGATCGTGTTACCGGACATCTCCGCCACGGCCTCGGCCACCAGCTCGGCGTAGAGGTCAAAGCCCACCGCGGCAATGTGCCCGGACTGCACCTCGCCGAGAATCGACCCGGCCCCGCGAATCTCCAGATCTCTGAGGGCGAGCTGGAATCCCGAGCCCAGATCAGTCGCCTCCCCGATGGCCTCCAGACGCCGGTAGGCGTCCTCGGTTAGGGACCGGTCGGCGGGGTGAAACAGGTAGGCGTAGGCCCGCTGGCTGGACCGGCCCACCCGACCCCGAAGCTGGTAGAGCTGAGCCAGGCCCAGCAGGTCGGCCCGTTCCACGATGAGGGTGTTCACCTTGGGCAGGTCGAGACCCGACTCGATGATGGTGGTGGCCACCAGCACGTCGTACTCGCCCGCCCAGAAGTCGATCATCACCTGCTCTAGCTGGCCTTCGGACATCTGACCGTGGGCCACGGCATACCGGGCGCCGGGGACGAGTTGTCGGAGCCGGGCCACCGCCCGGTCTATGGATTGGACCCGGTTGTGGACGTAGAAGACCTGGCCCTCCCGCAGCAGCTCCCGGCGGATCGCCGCCGAGACCGCCTGCTGGTCGTAGGGACCCACGTAGGTGAGGATGGGATGGCGGTCTTCGGGTGGGGTGCGGATGTGGGAGACGTCCCGGATTCCGGTGAGGGCCAGCTCCAGGGTGCGGGGTATGGGCGTCGCCGTCAGGGTGAGCACATCCACCCCTACCTTGAGCCGCTTCAAGGCATCTTTGGCGGCGACACCGAAACGCTGCTCCTCATCGATGACCAACAGACCGAGGCGGCGGAAGGTGATGTCGTCGGAGAGGAGGCGGTGGGTTCCGATGACGATGTCCACCTCCCCGGTGGCCAGCCCGGCGACCACCTTCCGCTGCTGGGCGGGGGTGAGGAACCGGGACAGCACCTCCACCCGCACCGGGTAGGGGGCGAACCTCTCGGTGAAGGTCTGGTGGTGCTGCTGGGCGAGGAGGGTGGTGGGGCAGAGCACCGCCACCTGGAAGCCATCCTGGACCGCCTTGAAGGCGGCGCGCAGCGCCACCTCGGTCTTGCCAAAGCCGACGTCCCCGAAGATGAGACGGTCCATCGGCTTCGGAGATTCCATGTTCGCCTTGACTTCAGCGATGGCCCGTAGTTGGTCGGGGGTCTCCTCGTAGGGAAAGGCAGCGTCCAGCTCCTGCTGCCAGGGGGTGTCCGGGGGGAAGGCGTGACCTTCAGCCAGGGCTCGTTTGCGGTGCAGCTCCACGACCTCAGCAGCTACCGCCGCCACCGCCTGGCGCACCCGTGACTTCTGCTCCGACCAGTCCTTTCCCCCCATCCGGGAGATGCGGGGAGCCTCGCCGCCGGTGTACTTCTTCACCGCGGCGAGTTGGTCGACAGGCACATATAGCTTGTCGCCACCGGCATAGGCGATCACCAGATAGTCCCGCTCCACTCCCACGATGGTCCGGGTCACCAACCCTTCGAAGCGGCCGATGCCGTGCTGGTAATGGACCACATAGTCGCCTTCGACCAGGTCGGCGTACTGCTCCCGGGGTCGGGCGACGGCCCTTCCCGCTCGACGGTGGGCGCGGCGCCTGCCGGCAATCTCCCGCTCTCCCAGCACCGCCACCCCTAGGTCGGGGGCGACGAAGCCCCGGTGGATACCCCCGGGGATCACTGCCGGACGTCGGTTGAGGAGCCCTTCGAGCCGCTCCAGGACCAGGCCCTGTTCGGCGAGGACGGAGGCAACACGATCTGCGGCGACTCCTCCGTCCATCGCCACCACCGGGGTGACGCCCTTCTCCTGGAGTCTCTTCAGTCCCACAGCCACCGACTCCGGCTCGCCGGCAACGGCGTCGAAACCGGTGATCCGCACCACGGGGTCGGCGGGACCCGTGGGCGCGGATGGCACACCCAGAAAGCGGCGACGGTCAAGAATGTTCTCCAGGTCGAGGAAGAGGGCCGGGTGCTCTCCCGCCTCCGGTGCCGACTCCCCCCAGGTGGGCGCGAGGGCGGCGGCCAGTTCCGACTCCTCCTTGATCAGGTCCCGGCTGCGGTCTACGGATCGACTGGGTTCTATCACCACCAGGTGGGCGGTGGCCGGTAGCTCGTCTACCAGCGTGTGCTCTCCAGCGAGCCAAGGCAGCCAGGACTCAATCCCGGGGAAGAACTGGCCTTCGACAATCCGGTCCCAGGTGGAAGCGGCCCAGGGCTCGGCTGCCACCAGGTCCTGGGCCCGTTCCCGGACGAAGGGGTCAGGTCGTAGCTCCCGCGCCGGATAGGCAACTAGCTCCTCGACGATCTGCTCGGAGCGCTGGGTGGCCACAGAGAAGCGGCGGATCTCCTCGATCTCGTCACCCCAGAAGTCGAGACGCAGAGGGTGGTCCGCCTGGGCGGGGAAGACATCCACTATTCCGCCTCGGATGGCGAACTCGCCCCGGGCCTCGACCCGATCGGTGCGGTGGTAGCCGGCGGCAGCCAGGACCCGGGCCAGCTCGCCGAGGTCCACTTCGTCGCCGGGCCGGAGCCGGAGCGGGGCGACGGGCGAGGGGCTGAGACGCTGCACCGCGGCCCGGGTGCTCGCCACCACGATCACTGGCTCCCCTGAAGCGAGGAGATGACGGGCGCGGGCGCGGCGGGCCATGGTGGTGGTATTGGGCGAGACGTGCTCAAAGGGGAGCGTCTCCCAAGCAGGGGCCGGGACCACCCGGTTGGTGAACAGGGCCAGATCGTCCACCAGCTCCTCGGCTTCAACCTCTCCCGGGGCAACGACGAGCATGGTCTCCTCGATCTGACTGAACAGCCCGGCCAGGGCGAAGGCGCGTCCGGAAGGCGCCACCGCCCACACCGAACCCATCTCCGGCAAGGGCGCAGCGCGCCACACCTCGAGAAGGGGAGCTAACGGAGCCCTCATAACCGCGTACCTAATGCACCAGGGCCCCTATATGGACCTTTGCGAAAAAAGGAAGGCCTCTCCCTCACTCCAGCAGCCCTTCGAAGCGGAACCACTCCAATGTCCGACGCAGGGTCTCCTCGATTGGGGTGTACACGAGGCCCAGCTCCCGGGTAGCCAGCGATCCGTCGTAACGGTGCCCGAACCGGATCACCCGGACCATCTCCCGGCACAGCGGCGCCGTCCGCCCCAGCAGCCCGAACACCCCTCCTACCAGCGTCCCCACCACCGACAGCGCCGCGGGAGGTATCCGCCGGGGACGCAGCTCTCTGCCCATCACCTTCGACAGCAGGTCCACCGCCTCCTCCATCGATAGGCTCACCCCAGAGAGCAGGTAGCGAGCACCGGGCCGTCCCCGCTCCGCGGCAAGGAGATGGCCCCGGGCGCAGTCGTCGATGTCCACCAGGGAGAGATGGGTGTCGATGACAAAGCGGAGCCGGCCCCGGGCCGCGGCGAGGAGTATCGACCCGGTGCCGGTGGCGCGGCCGGGCCCCTGCACCGATGACGGGTTCACCACCACCACCTCCAGCCCGTCTGCCCCAGTGAGAGCGACCCGCTCGGCAGCATGTTTGGAGCGTTCGTATTCGGAGAGATACCAGCCTCGATGGCGGCTGTGCTCGGCCCCCAGGGTCCCCTGCTCCTCCCCAATGGTGACCGCCGAGGAGGTGTGGACCAGCCTCGCCACACCTGCTTGCCGACAGGCCTCCACCACCCGCCGGGTTCCCTCCACGTTCACCTGCCACATCAAATCCGAATCCCCGGTGCATAGCTCGTTGATCCCGGCGATGTGAAACACCCATTCCGCTCCGTCGACCAGAGCATCAACTGCGTCCCCGTCGAACAGATCGCCGGACACGGTCTGAGCCCCTAGCTCCTCCAACTTCGCCGAGGCTTCGCCCGAGCGGGCCAGTCCCGCCACCTCGTGACCGCCAGCTACCAGGTGTCTCACCACCGCCGTTCCGACCACTCCGGTGCCGCCGGTGACGGCGACCCTCACGTCTTGATCTCGCTGGGCTCAGACCGGGTCACGTACCAGAACGAGGACAGGTATCCCCAAGCGGAGCCCAGGGTCACAATCACTGCTAGGAGCATCACGTACTGGTCCAGATACCACAGGCCCCACCGCTCGGGAAGACGGAGGAAGGCCAGGAAGAGGGCAAGGAACTGGAAAACGGCCTTGAGCTTGCCCCAGGTGGAAGGCTTGATCAGCCCTCCTCCGTGGGCGGCGACGCCGCGGAGGGCCATGACGATGAACTCCCGGAAGATGATGACCGCCGCGGCCCAGATCGAGACCCGGTCCACCGAGACCAGCGCGATCAGGGTTCCGGTGACCAGCACCTTGTCGGCGGTGGTGTCCAGGAAGGCCCCCAGGGTGGTGCCCCCCGTGGTGCGACGGGCCAGGTAGCCGTCGAGGAAGTCGGTGAACACCGCCACGGCGAAGAGGGCAGCGGCATAACCGAAGCGGTGTTCGATCTGCTCGGCGCGGGCCAGCGCCATTATCGGTACCACCACGACGATTCTCGACAGGGCGAGCGCGTCAGGAACGGAGATTCTGCTCCTCCTCGACTTGGACATGCCGATGATAAGCCGCCGGCAGGCCCATGGCCGAAGCCGTCTCAGGCCCAGTCGAAGGAACGCTTTAGGGCCTCCGTCCACCGGCCGTGGAGGTGGTCCCTTTCGGTTTCCTCCATTTCTGGCGTCCAGCGCCGATCCGCCTCCCAAAGGCTGCGCAGCTCGTCGGTTCCCGACCAGAACCCGACCGCCAGGCCAGCGGCGTAGGCCGCACCCAGAGCGGTGGTCTCAGCGACTTTGGGACGCACTACATCGACGCCCAGCAGGTCGGCCTGGAACTGCATGAGAAGCTCGTTGGCCGTCATCCCCCCGTCCACCCTCAGCTCCGCCAGCTCCACCCCCGAGTCGGAGACCATGGCGTCGAGGACGTCCTTGGTCTGATAGGCGGTGGCCTCCAGGGCGGCTCGGGCGATGTGGCCTTTGTTGGTGAACCGGGTGAGGCCGACGATCACACCCCGGGCGTCGGCCCTCCAGTGGGGGGCGAACAGCCCGGAGAAGGCAGGGACGAAGTAGACGTCACCGTTGTCCTCGACGCTGGCTGCTAGTTCCTCCACCTGGGGGGAGGTCTCGATGATCCCCAGGTTGTCCCGCAGCCACTGGACGAGAGATCCGGTCACCGCTACCGAACCTTCCAAGGCGTAGACCGCCGGCTCATCTCCGAGGCGGTAGGCGACCGTTGAGAGCAAACCCGAAGTGGAGGGGACCGGGGAGGACCCGGTGTTCAGCAGCATGAAGTTGCCGGTGCCGTAGGTGTTCTTAACCTCTCCGGGATCGAAGCAGACCTGACCGAACAGGGCCGCCTGCTGGTCGCCAAGCACCGCGGCGAGAGGAACTCCTTCCAGCGGTCCGGTGCAGTTTCCGATCACCCCCGACGAAGAGACGATCTCGGGCAGCATCGCCGTGGGAACTCCGACCTCCAGTGCCAGGTCCGAATCCCAGGTGGCGGTGGCCAGGTCCATGAGCAGGGTGCGGGAGGCGTTGGTGATGTCGGTGACGTGGCGGCCGGTCAGATTCCATACCAGCCAGGAGTCGATGGTGCCGAAGGCGAGCTCGCCCCGAGCCGCCCGGTCGTGGAGATCAAGGTGGTCGAGGAGCCAACGCACCTTGGGCCCGGAGAAGTAGGTGGCCAGGGGCAGCCCGGTGCGGGAGCGGAACCGGTCGGGTCCCTCGTCTCCCTCGAGTTCTCGGCAAAGCTCCGCGGTGCGGGTGTCCTGCCAGACGATGGCGTTGCCCACCGGCTCCCCGCTGGCCCGGTCCCAAATGACGGTGGTCTCCCGCTGGTTGGTGATCCCGACCGCCGCCAGGTCGCCGGGGCCGACACCGGCCTTCTCCAGGGCGGCTACAACCACCTCGGTGGTCCGGGTCCAGATCTGAGCCGGGTCGTGCTCCACCCACCCGGGCTGGGGGAAGATCTGGTCGTGCTCCCGCTGGTCGACGGCCACCACCCGTCCGGCATGGTCGAAGATCATGAATCGGGTGGAGGTGGTGCCCTGGTCGAGGGCGCCTACCAACTCAGGCATCCTTGCCCCTTCTGGCCGCCATCTCGACGGCCTTCTCCCGATCCTCGAGCCACTGCTCCACCACCGCAGCCGCGTCTGACACCATGGCCTCCACCTCCGATCGTTCGCTCGGTTTGAAGTGGCTGAGAACGTAGTCGGCAGGGTCCATGCCGCGGGGAGGGCGACCCACCCCCACCTTGAGGCGCGAGAACTCGTTACTTCCCAGAGCCTTTTCCAATGAGCGGATTCCGTTGTGGCCTCCGCTCCCCCCGTCCACCTGGAGGCGGAGACGGCCGAAGGGCAGGTCGATATCGTCGTGGACTACGAGCAGGTCCTCGAGGGCTATCCCGTAATAGTCGAGGGCGGCCTTCACCGGCCCGCCCGACTCGTTCATGAAGCTGTTGGGAACGAAGAACAGGGTCCGGTCCGGTCCCGAACCCCAGCGAGCCTCGAAGCCCCGGAGACGCCGGGGTGACCGACCCAGAGCCTCCCCCAGGTGGTCAAGGACACGGCGGACCACCTCGTAGCCGAGATTGTGCCGGGTGCCTTCGTAGTCGGCTCCAGGGTTGCGGAGGCCGACGACGGCCCGCACCGGGCTACTCGCCGCCTTCGCCTTCTGCCTCTTCCCCGGCAGGCTCCTCGCCCTCCGCGGCCTCTTCGCCTTCCGCAAGCTCCTCCTCCTCGAGTTCCTCGGCTTCCTCTTCGACCTCGGCCATGGGATGGGAGACGGAGACGACCACCGCGTCGGGATCTTCGAGGTAGGTGACACCTTCGATCTCGGGAAGGTCAGAGATGCGCAGCGAATCACCGATCTCCAACTCGGAGACGTCGAGCTCGATGAAAGCGGGGATCTCCGTGGGCAGGGCTTCGATGCTGACCTGGCTCCGGGAGGGGCTTAAGATCCCACCCTCGCGCACTCCCACCGGGGTGCCTTCGAAGTGGACAGCCACCTCGGCGGTGACCCTCTGGGTCAGGTCGATGGTGACAAAGTCGATGTGGCGGTACTCGTTGCGGTAGGGATGGCGGTCAATGACTCGGGCCATGGTGGTCAGCGTTTTGCCACCTTCGACCTCGAGTCTGATGATGGCGTTGGTCCCGGCCTCGGTGTGGAGAGCGACGTGGAGGTCGTGGGCATCCACCGCCACCGGGATCGGCTCGACGTCCTTGCCGTAGACGACGGCAGGCACCAGACCTTGGCGCCGGATCCGGCGGGACTCCCGGGAACCCGGGGTGCGACCCACCTGGGCGCGCAGGCTGACTTCCGACATGAAACAGCTCCTTGGAGAAAGATGGGGTGGAAGTCAATTATCGCGCCCGCGCCTCGGTTCCGCCAGACGAGAGCCGGCTGATCCAGGCGATGGTGCCATCCACGTAGCGGTCGGAGAGGGACTCAAGGGCCCATCCTCCACCCTTCAACCCGTGGCCGGCCCCTTCGAGGATCTCCACATCGGCGTTACGAAGGGAAGCAATGTGCTCCTCAAAGAGGTCCATGCGAGCCAAGGCGTCCCGTGTGCCCTGGAAGAAGAGCATCGGCACCTGGATTCGGGGCAGGTGCTCGATACGCAGCTTCTCCGGCTTCCCTGGGGGATGGAGGGGATAGGCGTAGAGGATCACTCCGTCGCAGGGATAGCCCTCGGCGGCGAGGCGGGTGCCGATCCGCCCTCCCATGGACCGCCCGGCGAGGAACAGGCGGTCGACCTTTGGCGCCAGTTCGTCGGCGGCGTCCCGGTGAGCCTCTAGGAGCTTGTTCACATGATCGGGGCGCTTCGACCCCCGTTCGACGTAGGGGTAATTGAAGGCGTGGACCGTATAACCCGCGGCCTCCAGCCCTTCCCTTATCCGCGCAATGAGGGGATGGTCCTTGTTGGTGCCCGCCCCGTGGGCGAGGAGGATTCCTGTAGCTGGGGTTTCGGTTTCCATGTGTGGCCATTCTGGCGCGGGGAACGGGCACACAAGCGCCAGCCGCCGTTACCGTCCCCTCGATGCAGCTCGTCGTCCACAACACCCCCGAGGAGTTGGCCCGCGCCACGGCCGATCGCATCGCCTCGCTGATCCGCGGGGCCGGCGACGCCTTCTCCCTGGGCCTGGCCGGAGGAAGCACTCCGGCCGCCACCTACCGGCGCCTCGCCGAGGAGTCCCTTGAGTTGGGCCACGTCCAGGCCTGGCTGTCGGACGAGCGCTGGGTTCCGCCGGACGACGAGCGCTCCAACGGACGTATGGCCGCGATGACCCTCATCGATCGTGTGGGGGTCACCTTCCACCGGCCCCCTTGGGGTGCCGGGATGTCGCCCGCCGAGTCCGCCGCGGAATACGAGGCGGTGCTCCGCAGCATCCATCGGGCCGGCCCTCCTCATCTGGTGCTCCTAGGCCTGGGCGAGGATGGGCATACGGCTTCGCTGTTCCCCGGGACCCAAGCCCTCGAGATGGCGGAGCGCTGGTTCGTGGCCAACAAAGTTCATCAGCTTGGGGAGACCCGGCTCACCGCTACCTATCCGTTGCTGTGGTCGGCACGGCGGCTGATGGTGCTGGCCGTCGGCGAGCGGAAGGCCGAGGCGTTGAAAGAGTCCCTGGACGGGACCACCCCCGCCGGACGATTGATGGAAGGAGAAGCAGAAGTCGAATGGCACGTCGACACCGCCGCCGCATCCCTCATCTCCTGACGGCCTTTGCCCTGGTCCTCGCTGCCTGTGCGGGGAGTTCCCAGGCAACCACGACCACCTTTCCCCCGTCGACCACCACGGGTCCCGGCTACGAGGTCGGTGAACCCTTGGGAGGTATCGACGCCGAGATCCTGATCCCAGAGGGGGAAGGCCCCTTCCCCACGGTGGTCCTCGTCCACGGCGGGGGGTGGATCAGCGGGGAGCCCGCCTTCATCCGAGGGCTGGCGCTGTTCCTGACCGAAGCCGGCTATCTGACCATCAACACCGCCTACCAGCTCTCCAGCTTCGACAACCCCGGCTATCCGGCTGCCGTCGACGATGTGGCCTGCGCGGTCCGCAACGCCGCCGTGTACCCGCAGGGAGACGGGACAGTCACCCTGGTCGGCTACTCCGCGGGGGCTCAGATAGGTGCTCTGGTCGCCCTGACCGGAGACCGGTACGGGGCCGACTGCCCGGTGGAAGGGAGCGGTCTGCCCGACCGCTTCGTGGGGCTCGCAGGGCCGTACGACACCGACCGGATCGGCCGAGCGATCCTCCCCTTCTTCGGCGACAGTCCCACCAACCTCCCCCAGGCCTGGGAGGACGGCAACCCGCGGCGCCAGACCGCCGAGAACCCTGACCTGAAGGCGCTGATCGTCTACGGGGATATCGACCGGCTCGTCCACCCGGCCCTGGCCGTCGATTTCTATGAAGGACTCCTCGAAGGAGGGGTCGACGCCACCCTCCAGGAGGTCGAGGGAGCCGAACACTCCGACATGAGCGACCCGGAGGTGGTGGGCGACATCATCCTCTCCTGGCTGGAGGGCTAGCCTGGCGGTGTGCTGAGACGGATCGGTCTCACCTTTGGTCGCTTTGTCGGACTGGCGGTGACGCTGTATGGCTTGTGGTTGTTGGGGGTGACGGTTTTTCACCTCCTCACCGGCCCGGCCGATTACGAATCGAGCCTGATCGTGGTACTCATTCTGGGCTCTGGCGCTTTGTCGGCAGCGGGTGGCATCATCTACCTCCTGAGCTTCGACGGCTCACCCGCTTGGCGCAGCCGTAGGATCCGAGCCTGGGCGGTGGCATCGATGATCGTCGGAACCCTGCTCCCCAATAGCCTCAGCTTCTTCCTCTTCCCGATGACGCTGTTGGTCACAGCGACGGTGGTATTCGACCGTTCCCTTATGGGTACGGATCAGGCGGCATAACGCCAGCCGGGATCGCGTTCCCCATCCCACCACATCCGAATGTGATTGACAGCAGCGTCAGCAAAAGGAGGAGAGCCGTGGCGAGAGTGATCATCGTGGGAGACGGAGCGGGGGGACTGTCCGCGGCATTGTTCCTGGCCAAGAACGGCCACGAGGTCTAAGTCTTCGGACGTCCCACAAACCCTCCTCAAGGTCAGGATGTCGCGATCACCACTTGAAACCACCCCCATATCCGGACCCTGGTGCATTAGGTACGAGGGTTAGAGGCCCTTGGGGTGCCAGACCGTCTTGGTCTCGGTGAAGGCGGCGATCAGGTAGGGGCTTTGGTCGGGGACGTTGCTCGGGGCCACCACCCGCTTCACGTTGTGGACCGCACCCTCCTGGATCCGCAGTAGCTGTTCCGGAGTGGCCCCGGAAGCGTCGATGGCATTCACATCCATGTGGTCGGCGAGGACTGGCACCAGCTCCTCCTTGAAGCCGGTGAGGATGTTCACCACACCTCCGGGCACATCCGAGGTGTCCAGCACCTCGGCCAGGTCAACCGCCGCCATCGGTGCCTCCTCGGAGGCCAGCACCACCACCGTGTTTCCCGGGACCAGGATCGGTGCCAGGCGGGAGATGAGACCCAAAAGCGCCGGACGTTCCGGTGCCACCAGTCCCACCACCCCGGTCGGCTCGGGTGAGGAGATGTTGAAGAAGGGCCCTGCCACCGGGTTCAGGTTCCCGTAAATCTGGGCGAACTTGTCACACCAGCCGGCGTACCAGACCAGCCGGTCGACCGATTCGGTCACCTCGCGGCGGGCGGCCGCCGGGGTGGCGCCCAGGTCCCGGAGGTGGTCGACGAAGGTTCCTCGCCGGTCCTCCAAGGTCTCGGCGATCCGGTAGAGGATCTGGCCCCGGTTGTAGCCGGTGCGTCCTGCCCAGCCCTCCTGGGCCTTTCGGGCGGTGCGGACCGCGTCCCTCAGGTCCTTGCGGCTGGCCTGGGCGACCCGGGCCAGCACCTGACCGTCGGCGCCCAGGGCTGGATAGGACCTGCCCGACTCGGAGCGAGGGAACTTGCCCCCGATGTAGAGCTTGTAGGTCTTCTTGACCGCCAACCGGGCCATCAGTGCACCCCGTCCAGGTAGGCAAGGAGACCGTGACGGCCGCCCTCGCGTCCGAAGCCCGACTCCTTGTAGCCACCGAAGGGCGAGGTGGGGTCGAACTTGTTGTAGGTATTGGCCCACACCACACCGGCCTTCATCCGGTCGGCCATCCACAGGATGCGGGAGCCCTTCGTAGTCCACACCCCAGCGGACAGGCCGTACGGGGTGTTGTTGGCCTTCTGTACCGCCTCGTCGGGGGTGCGGAAGGTAAGTATGGAGAGCACCGGACCGAAGATCTCCTCCTGGGCGATACGATGCGACTGGGACACCCCGGTGAACAGGGTGGGCCTAAACCAGAATCCCCGCCGGGGAAGGGGACAGTCTGGCTGGTACATCTCAGCGCCCTCGGCCTTGCCCGCCTCCACCAGCTCGGAGATCTTTTCCAACTGGGCGCGGCTGTTGATCGCTCCGATGTCGGTGTTCTTGTCCAGGGGGTCGCCCACCCGAAGGGTGGAGAGACGCCGTTTCAGCTTCTCCACGAACCGGTCGTGGATGTTCTCCTGGACGAAGAGGCGGCTGCCGGCACAGCAGACATGGCCCTGGTTGAAGAAGATCCCGTTTATCACCCCTTCGATGGCCTGGTCAAGGGGGGCGTCTTCGAAGATGACGTGGGCGGCTTTGCCTCCCAGCTCCAGGGTGAGGCTCTTGGAGGTGCCGGCGAGGCGCGACTGGATGATCTTTCCCACCTCCGTCGATCCGGTGAAGGCGACCTTGTCCACATCGGGGTGGCCCACCACCGCGGCACCGGTGGCGCCGGCGCCGGTGACAACGTTCAGCACTCCGGGGGGCAGACCGGCCTCGGTGGCGATCTGAGCGAAGAGTAGGGCAGTCAGGGGGGTGGTCTCGGCGGGCTTGAGCACCACAGTGTTCCCAGCGGCCAGGGCAGGAGCCACCTTCCAGGCCAGCATCATCAACGGGAAGTTCCACGGGATGACCTGGCCCGCCACCCCGAGGGGTCTCGGATTCAGGCCGGGGAAGGCGTACTCCAACTTGTCGGCCCACCCGGCGTAGTAGAAGAAGTGGGCGGCCACCAGGGGAAGGTCCACATCCCGGGACTCCTTGATCGGCTTGCCACCGTCGAGGGTCTCCAACACCGCCAGTTCCCGGGACCGCTCCTGGATCATTCGGGCGATGCGGAACAGGAACTTGGCCCGCTCCTTCGGTGGCATCGGGCCCCACACCTCGGTGAAGGCTCGCCGGGCGGCGGCCACGGCGTCGTCCACGTCGGCGGGGCCCGCCTCTGCCACCTCGGCGAGGGTCTCCTCGGTGGCCGGGTTGATGGTGGGGAAGTACTTCCGCGACCGGGGACGGCGGAATTCGCCGTCGATGAACAGCCCGTAGCGGTCGTCCACCGAAACGACGGCGGTGGACTCCTTCGACTCCGCATACTCCCAGAGGAGGGGCTCGTGGCGGGTGGTGGGAACTTTGGGCATGGTCAGGCCTCGGTGAAGTAGTCGGGGGACGGATACCGACCCGTCTCCAGCCAGCGAATCTGCATCAGCACGTCGTTGAGGAGCGACGAGGCGCCGAACCGAAACAGGTCAGGCGTCATCCAGGCGGCGCCCAGGGTCTCGTGGAGAACAAGGAGATATTTGATGGCGTCCTTCGAGGTCCGGATCCCCCCGGCCGGCTTCATCCCCACCAACACCCCGGAGGCGTCGTGGAAGTCGCGGATCGCCTCCAGCATCACCAGCGTCACCTCCAGGGTGGCGGCCGGGGAGACCTTTCCGGTGGAGGTCTTGATGAAGTCGGCTCCGGCGGCCATGGCCAGCATCGCCGCCCGGCGCACGCTGTCCAGAGTCCCCAGCTCCCCGGTCTCGAGGATCACCTTCAGATGGGCTTCACCGCAGGCCTCCTTGACCCGGCGGATCTCGTCGAAGACCTTGAAGTAATTGCCGCCGAGGAACGCACCGCGGTCGATGACCATGTCGATCTCATGGACCCCTAGGGCCGCCACCCGCTTCGCCTCCTCCACCTTCAGGTCGGTGTCGGCCATCCCGGAGGGGAAGTAGGTGGCGACACTGGCCACCTTGACGCCGGAGCCCTCCGTGGCGTGGAGGGCGTAGGGGACCATCGCCGGGTAGACACACACCGCGGCCACCGGCGGCACCGAAGGGTCGGTGGGGTCGGGCCGGATCGCCTTCGCCGCCAACTGGGCCACCTTGCCCGGGGTGTCCTTTCCCTCCAGGGTGGTCAGATCCATCATCCGCACGATGAGGTCGAGGGCAGCCCGCTTCGAATCTCGCTTGATGGATCGCCGGGAAAGGGCGGCTACCCGTTCGGCCACCCCGACTTCGTCCACGGAGGGAACGCTACGGAGAAAGGTGCGAAGGGTGGGCGTGGTGATCCGATCCGGCAGGATCGAGGTGCGAGTCTGGGCGAGGGTCACGGCACCTTCAATGCTAGGGAGTCCGCCGTCAGGCGCCAGCGGAGCCCAAGTAGCGGAGGGTCAGATCCTGGTTGAGGGTCATGTCCATGGTGAATTCGACCAGCTCGTTAATGGTCTCGTCGGGCATGGCCACGTCCATGGTGAAGTGAATCGAGCTAGTGATCTCCGCACGCTGCACGATCCCGCTCTCCGGGTCGAGCCGGCTCGTCGACGCGGAGCGGCTCGGGTCGATGGTGAAGAGAAACTTCATCGCCTCGGTTAGTGCGGTCATCTCCGCTTCCTCCTCCTCGGTGGCGTCCTCGGGGAGGAACGCCTCGAAGAACCCGGCCAAGAACTCGCCCAGGTCGAACTGGATCTGAGAGGTGAAGGTGTTGGCCTCGATGACGAAGACCTCGACACCGTCGACCTCGTCTGTGCCGATTACCCGACCTTCGATGGTGGTAACCACCGGCTCGTCGCCGAAGGGCATCGGGGTTTCGATCGTCTCGGTCCACGTGTCGCCGACCGTCACTTCGTCGTCGGGAAGGGGTGGACCGAAGAAGCTCTCGATCTGAGCCCCTGGCATCGAACCTCCCCCCAGAAAGTCCATTCCTCCCAGCAGGTCATCGCTGCCGCCGGGATCAGGGATCACGTTGCCCTTCTCATCAATGATGATCGTGGCCTCGACCGGTTCCAGGACGGCGAAGTCGGGCGCCTGGTCGGGATCGACGAGCTCACCGTCAACAGTTCCGCTCACTTCGACGCCTTTGAACTCGCCAGTGATGGTGATGGCGTAGGTTCCCGGCTCCGGTCCGGCGGCGACGTCGTAGGCGAAGGTGGCAGTCGCCTCCATGCGCAGATCAGCCTCTCCGGGGAGCTCGTCGCCGTCCACGGCGGACGGATCGCCTGAAGAGGTCATGGCGATGTCCTGAACCAGGATGACTTCGTACGTGAACGTATCCCCCGCCTCGAGTGAGTAGCTGAGCCGTATCGCCTCGGGAACAGCCGCTTCCGAGGACGATGATGGCCGGTCCCCTCCAGAGGGAGGCGTCGTTGCCGTGGTCCCACCCGCACCGCAAGCGGTGAGAACCAGGGCAAGGGCGACAGCAGAGCGGGTAAGTGGGGAATTCACCACTCCAGGTTATCGGCGATCCGGAGATGAACCCTGAACCCGGTTATGTTGTCGCCTCCGTGAATCCGTGGACACCCCTTGTGGCAGCCACCATCGGCTGGGCTTCGTCGGCGGTGCTCACCCGCACCCTCCTTTTGCGGGGAGTTGATGCCCTGACGGTGGTGCCGTTACGAATGGTGTTCGCCATAACTGCCCTGGGCGTCGTGATCGCTCTCACCGGAAGGTTCGGCACCCGGGATCTACGAGCATGGAGGCGGGGGGCGATCCTCGGTGTGGTAGGCATGGCCATCCCGATGCTGCTGATGACCTTCGGCCTGGAGGACCTGCCGGTGAGTATCGGTGGGCTTCTCATCGCTCTGATCCCCTTGGCAACGGTGGGCGCAGCTCACTTCCTGGTCGACGGTGAGCGTTTTGTTGCCCGCTCCCTGCCGGGGTTGTTGCTGGCCCTGGTCGGCTCCGGCGTCCTGGTGGGCCTTGGGGGGAACACGATCGAAGGGGTAGGCAATCTGTGGAGGGGAGTTCTGCTCACCGTTGTCGGGGTGATCAGTGCGGGCTTCGGGGGTGCGCTGAGCCGCCGGTATGCCATGGAGATATCCAGCGACGAGTTGGTCCTGCCCCAGTTCGCTGTCGCCGCGGTGGTGCTCCTCACCCTGACCCCACTTTTCGGCATACAGGAGGTCTCGTCCATCGGCGCCGTCAACTGGCTGCTGGTGGCCGGTGTCGGTGTGGTGGGGACCACCCTCCCGTTCACCTCGCTCCTCATCGGAGCGGCCATAAATCCAGCGTCGCGCCTGGCCCTCATCGGGTATGCGGTTCCGGTGGGGGCGGTGCTTTTGGCGGTGATCTTCCTCGGCGAGTCGCTCACCATCGAGGTGGTGGTGGGAGCAGTGCTGATAATCGGCGGGGTGGTACTGGCCGAGAAGTACGGCAAACACGTGCCAGCTCCAGGAGTGGCGACCGCCCGCTGAGGCGGTCGGTGGACGGAACGCTCCCTATGGCAGTGCGGCGTAGAGTTCCCACTCGCCGGTCGGCGACAACTCCGCCCAACTCGGCTCCGACAAACTCTACCCTACGCCCTCCATGAGCCGCCCTACAGCCCAGATGAACCGTCGCATCCTCGTAGCCGTCGCCTGGCCCTACGCCTCCGGGTCGCTGCATCTGGGGCATCTGGGCGGTGCCTACCTGCCTTCGGACATCTTCGCCCGCTACCACCGCCTCGCCGGCAGCCAGGTGCTGATGGTCTCCGGCTCCGACGCCAACGGCACCCCGATCACCGTGAAGGCCGACGAGCTGGGAATCACCCCCCGGGAGGTGGTGGAGAGGTACCACCCAGAGATCTGTGGCTACTGGGAGGCGCTGGGGATCAGCTTCGACCTGTTCACGACGACCATGACCGATAACCACCACCGGGTCACCCAGGACTTCTTCCTCCGCCTCCTCGAAAACGGATATCTGGTCAAGAAAACCACCACTCAGCTCTATGACCCCAAGGCGGAGCGGTTTCTCCCCGACCGTTATGTGGAGGGCACCTGCCCCCATTGCGGGTACGAGCGGGCACGCGGCGATCAGTGCGACAACTGCGGCCGCACTCTCGACGTCACCGACTTGATCGACCCCCGGTCCAAGCTGAGCGGCGCCACCCCGGTCCCTCGAGAGACCGACCACTACTTCTTGGATCTGCCCGCCTTCGCCGACCGGCTCCGAGAGTGGATCGAGTCCAAAACCACCTGGCGCAAGCACGTCAAGAACTGGGCCCTGGGGATGATTGAAGACATGCCGGAGCGAGCCATCACTCGAGACATCGAATGGGGGGTAGAAGTTCCGGTCGACGACCTCGGGCCTGGCAAGCGCATCTATGTCTGGTTCGACGCGGTGATCGGCTACTTGTCCGCCTCCGTCGAATGGGCGCATAAGACCGGCGATCCGGAGGCTTGGAAGCTGTGGTGGGAAGACCCAGAAGCCGAGTCCTACTACTTCGTCGGTAAGGACAACATCCCCTTCCACACTGTCATCTGGCCGGCCATGCTGATGGGTCACGGTGGCCTGAACCTGCCCACTGATGTGCCCGCCAACCAGTACATCACCTTCAAGGGTGCCAAAGCGTCGAAATCGATGGGAGTGGGACGGTCGATCGGCTGGTACGCGGAAAGGCTTCAGCCCGATGCCATCCGCTATGCCATCGCTTCGGTTCTCCCGGAACAGAACGACACCGACCTCAGCGATGAGGAAATCCTGCGGAGGGTCAACGACGAGCTGGTCGCCACCTGGGGCAACCTGGTGAACCGGGTGCTGTCGATGAGCGCCGCCAATTTCGAGGGGCGGGTCCCCGAGCCCGGGGGCCTCACCGACTCAGACCGGGCCATCCTCGAGATGGGACCGGCCACCCTGGAGCGAACCGCCTCCCATATCGAGAGGGTGGAACTCAGAGCCGGGCTGCGGGCCGCCATGGAAGGCGCCGCTGCTGTCAACGCCTACCTCAACGCCGAGGCACCGTGGAAGGTGGTCAAGGAGAACAGGGAGCGGGCGGGAACGATCCTGTGGACGGCGGTCCAGGCGATCTCAGCGCTTCGTGTCGCCCTCACCCCCTACCTCCCCTTCTCTGCCGCCACGATCGGGGAGATGCTGGGTGTCGGACCCGCGGTGGAGAGCTGGTCGGCGCCTGAGGTGCCGAGCGGCACCGTCTTGGGCGAGGTGCGTCCAGTGTTCACCAAGCTGGAGCCCGAGGTCCTCGAACTCTGATCGTATCCGGGCAGCATCAGGGCAAACCCCTATTCCCGTGACCCTCGCGGTGCAATAGGGTCCCTCATATGCAACGAACAGGCAGGGTCATAACCGGATTCGCCCTGGTGGCGGCGGGCGTAGCCATGCTGGCGCTGCCCGGACCGGGCCTGGTGACCATCGCCGCCGGGCTGGCTCTGTTAGCTCGCGACCTCCGCTGGGCGGATCGCCTCCGCCAGCGGCTAGGAGCCGCCGAGTCCTACAGGCGGACGAGCCCTCAGGATCAGGAGGGCGGATAGACCCCCATCCCCTTGGCCTTTTCGGTCTGCCAGAAGATGTCGGCGATCTCGTCGATCAGAGCGATCAGCTTCTCCCCTTCGGCGGGGTCCATCGACTTCTTGGCATCACCGGCCTGGTGGATGGCCCGCCAGAAGAGATCATCAAGCTGGGGGAACTGCTCCCGATGCTCAGCGGTGAAAAAGTCGGCCCACAGCACCATCAGATGGTGTTTGACCTCCTCCGCACGCTGCTCTTTGATGAAGACGGCCCGGTCCCTGAAGACCGGATCGTCAGAGGCCTGGTATTTCTGGGCGACCTTGAGGACCGACATGGCCTCGATTTTCGCCTGGGCCGGGTCGTAGACCCCGCAGTAGAGGTCACAGTGGGCATGGGCAATCGTGACTTGGCGCATCTCTTCTCCTTCCCTTATGGCCGACGGCGGAGACCATACTCCGCCTCCGACCATGACGATGAGACGCTTCCGGGTGGCCGAGCAATCGATGCTGCCCACCCTCCGCCCCGGCGAGGAGATAGTCGCCACCGACTCCAGGCCGGCCCGCCCCGGCGACCTGGTGGTGTTTTCCCATCCTGACCGAAACCACTTCTGGATGGTGAAGCGGATGGTCTCCCCACGAGAGCCGCTGGAGCAGGGACTGGCCTGGGTGGTCTCGGATAATCCGGAGGTCACCCGGGCCGACTCCCGCACCTTGGGACCGGTACCGCTGGCATCGCTGATGCCGGTGGTCACCCGTCTCGATGAGGGAACCTTCGTCGAGGCCTGCCGGCTCCTGGAAGCCGAAGACCAGGCCCTGGCGAAGGCCCTGGAGGTGTATGGGATCCCTGAGTTCTGGCGGCGTCGGGAAGGGCTTCCAACCCTGGTGTGGCTGATCCTTGAACAGCAGGTCTCCCTGGCCTCGGGTCTGGCTACTTACCGGCGTCTCGGGGAGGCCCTCGGAGAGATGACCGCCGAAGCCCTCGCCGGCCTCGACGTGGACGGCCTCCGTGCCCTCGGTATCACCCGCCAGAAGGCCGCCTACCTGGTGGAACTGGCTGGAGGCGTGATTCGCGGAGAGGTAGATCCGGACTCATGGGGAAAGCTCTCCTATCCCGAAGCCCGGGAGCGTCTACTGGCCCTGCGCGGTGTCGGTCCCTGGACCGCCGACACCTACCTCCTCTCGGTGGCTGGCCATCCGGACGTCTTTCCCACCGGGGACCGGGCGCTCCAGGTGGGGACAGCCGAGGTTATGGGTCTGAGTTCGGTACCCGACGTTGAGGAGCTGGAGATCCTGTCCCAACCCTGGCGGCCGGTGCGGGCGGTCGCAGCGCGGATCATTTGGCATGCCTACCTGGCAGCACGGGGGAAGGCCGAACCCGCCGACCCTGTGCACGGGCCTTCGAAAACGGCGTAGAGTCGGTTATGTGATGACCGAGTTCATCGTCACGATGGAGAACCGCCCCGGGCGTCTGGCCAGCTTGGCTGAAGCCCTGGCGGCCTTCGGGGTCAACATCGAAGCGCTGGCGGCCTACGCCAACGACGGCACCGGAACGGTGCGCCTCATCGTGAGCGACGCCCCCACCACCCGTCACGTCCTCGACGACGCCGGCCTCCACTTCGAGGAGAACACGGTCCTCACCGCCCACCTCCCCCACCGGCCCGGCGAGCTGGCCCGACTAACCCGCTCCCTGGCCGACGCCGGGGTGAATATTGAGGCCCTGTACATCCTCAAATCGAATCACGACGGAGTGGAGCTGGCCATCTCCCTGGACCAGCCTCCTTCGGCGGTCCCCGAGCTCGAAGTGACGGGGGGAGTGCTCTCCCTGCCCAACTCCGGGTAGCCGGGGTCCGTTCGTAAACTGCCGTCGATGCGCATCGCCATTGCCAGCGTGGTTGCGCTCGGGCTCCTCGTGTCGGCGTGTTCCCCAGCAGCGACGGAGACCTCCGTAGCAGCCACCGGGACCCAGGCGCCGACCACCACTACCACCAGCACCACTGTCCCGCCGACCACCACCTCAGCGCCGGCCACCTCCACGACCACCACTCTCCCGCCGGGCGACGTCTCCCCTATCAACGGCCTCGAGGTGGAAGACGAGGCGCTGATGAATCGTCGGGTGCTGGCGGTGAAGATCGACAACCACCCCAGGGCCAACCCCCAGTCGGGCATCGACCAGGCGGACATGGTCATCGAGCTGATGGTGGAGGGGATCACCCGCTTCATCTCAGTGTGGCTCCAAAGTGATGCCGAGTATCTGGGTCCGATCCGCTCGGCGCGTCCCACCGATCCGACCCTGCTCCGGGCCTTCAACGAGCCGACCTTCGCCATTTCGGGTGCCCAACAGTGGGTCCAGATCTTGGTCCGAAGCAAAGATGTTCGCCTCATAGGCGAGGTCAGGCCAGCCATGTTCCGGATCTCGTCGCGGAAGGCGCCGCACAACCTCTACGGGGACACCAACCTGATCCGCGAATACGCCGACCAACTCGGCTACCCAGACGAACCGCCGACGGAACCGATCTGGAGCTTCGGGCCGGTGCCCGAGGACGCAGCCGTGGCCACCTCGGTGCGGATCGACTTCCTGGGCCAGATCGTCCGCTGGACCTGGGACGAGGAAAGCGGCCTCTACCTGAGGACCGCCTACAACCGCGAGTCGACGTACCGCAATGAGGATGGCACCGAGGGGCGTGTCGGAGTGCCGGTGCTGGTAGCCCTCTACGTGGAGCAGTACACCGCCTACCCGCCCGCGGGCCAGAGCGGAACCCCCCTTCCCGCCTCCCGAACCCTCGGCTCGGGCAAGGCCTTCGTCTTCGCCAATGGCAAGGTCGTCGAAGGGACCTGGACGCGGGGGTCGGAGGACGAGTGGTTCCGCCTCACCTACCCCAACGGCGAAGAACTGTCCGTCCCGCCGGGGAAGGTGTGGGTCTCCCTGGTCCCTGTCACGCGAGGCCTCACCTACTCCGACTAACTTTTCTGTGCGGGTTTACGGCTGGTTTTGGCCTGAAGATCCGCACAGAAAGGTCTTGAGAGGGCGAGATGCGACTGAGCGTGGCGGGGTTGGCACTGATAGTGGCGTGCACCGCGGTGCCGGCGCCGGAGACCACCATCTCCACCGAGGCGGCATCGACGACGGTGGCGCCGACGACCACCACCACGATCCGGCCGGTGCCCGACCCGGAGTTCACCATGCGGGTCTCGGTGGGTTGCATGCCTTTGTTCGACTTGATCATCGCCGAGCTGTCGATTGTGGAGTGTCCCGAATGGGGTATGCCCCTCCAGCCCTCCCTCTACCGGCTGGTCCCTCCCACCGCCACCTTGGTCCCCCTCCTCGCCGCCGACCCGACCCCTCCCCTGGGCCAGGCCACCGACGACGGCTGGGAGATCGTGGTGACCTTGCGCCAGGGGGTCACCTGGAGCGACGGCACCGTCGTGGATGCCGAAGACGTCGTCTACACGTATCAAGTCTTGAGTGACCAAGCCCCCTGGCGTTTCTCTTACACCGTGGAGGCGATTGACGACTTCACCGTCCGCTATGTCTGGGAAGAGAGGCCTACCACAAACATCTGGCAGTTCGAGGCCGCCCTGGCCCCCATCTTCTCCGCCGACTTCTGGGGAGCCCAGCAGGAACGACCCGAAGGTGGTTTCGGCTTCACCCCCGACCTCGAGCCCACCGCGATCCCCACCACCGGCCCCTACCGTCTGGCCGAGGTAGACGACGACTTCGAAGGCTGGATCCTGGAGGCAGTCCCCGCCTGGTGGGAGGCAGGCTCGTCGTTCACCGTGTGGCGTAACGGGTCGGTCCGCTATCGCAATCCCAACCTCGGCCTCGACGAGACCTACGGAGAGCCGGAAGGCGATGTGATAGCCGAGTGGACCGTGGGTCCCTACGCCTCCCGGGTGGAGTACTCGGTGTTTGGTGGCGTAAACGCAGAGATAGATGCTTTCCGAGAAGGTGACATCGACCTGATGCTCAGGAGCGTGGACTTCCCCTCGGGCATCCCCGACCTGGGGGCAGCCGCGGGGCTGGTGAGAAGCGTTCTCGGTGTCGACGTAGTGGTCTTCGAGTTCGATGCTCCTCCCTTCGACAATGTCGCCGTCCGCCGGGCCGCCGCCTGCGCCTTCGACCCCCAAGTCCTGGTCGGGAAGGTCCTTCCCGGCAAGGTCCTTCCCCCCACCGGATGGGGTGTCGGCCTCGGACCCTGGTGGGAGGACGCGTCCCTCGACTGCGAAGGAGTGGGGACGGGGAACATCCTCGAGGGGGTTCCCGTGGCAGGAGTTCTGGTCCGGCCCCCGGAGTACTCCCCGATACCGGCTGCCGTGGCCGCGGCGGTCTACGACTGGCTGGCTGGCCTGGGTGCTGAGCCCATCGACGGTTTCATCGAAATGGGCAGCATCTTCGATGATGACAGCGTGGCCGAGTTCACCGTCTTCGGGCTCGGCATCGACCCCGTACGTTTGATCACCAACCCTCGCGTCCTCATCGACACGGACATCGGCTGGCAACCTCCTGAAGCGGTCGCCCTCCTCGACCAGATTCGCAGCGCCTACGACCTGGAGACCGAACAGGCCGCCTACCGGGAGCTCCAGCAACTCGTCGCCGACCAGATCCCAGCGGTTCCTGTGCTCCGGCAGACAATGGTGGAGGCCTTCAACACCCACACCATCCTCCCGCCCTTCGTCACACCCACCGAAGACGGCTACACCACACCCCTCATCGGCGGTCTCCGGAACTGGGAGTCATGGGTCGTCCCCGCCACCCGTCAAGCCCCCTGATGTAACCTTTCTGTGCGGGTTTGCGGACCGTTTTGGCCTGAAGACCCGCACAGAAAGGTCTTGAGAGGGCGAGATGCGACTGAGCATGGCGGGGTTGGCACTGATAGTGGCGTGCACCGCGGTGCCGGCTCCCGAGACCACCACAACCACCAAGGCGGCATCGACGACGGTGCCGCCCACCACCACGACGGTGGCGGTCACGACAGCGGTTTGGGCGGCGGATCCGGACTTCACCCTCCGGGTGGGTGTAGAGGCCGGAGAGGCCGACGCCTACGGCGTCCCCCAACAGCCCTCCCTCTACCGGCTGGTGCCCCCCACCGCCACCCTGATCCCTCTCCTCGCCGTCGAGGCCGAACCTCCCCTGGGTCACGCCACAGACGACGGCTGGGAGATCATCGTCCCCCTCCGTCCCTGGGTCACCTGGGACGACGGCACTCCCGTGATTGCCGGAGACGTCGTCGCCTCCTTTCAGCGAGGAGCCTACGCCCGTGGGCTGGACCTTCTCCGCGCCGTGGAAGCCGTGGACAACCACACCGTGCGCCTCCTCTGGGAGGAGCGGCCCACCATCGAGGAGTGGCAGCTAGGAGTGGCCCTGGCCCCCATCGTTCCCGCCGGCTACACACCGGAGGCGACCGACCTCCCCACCACCGGCCCCTACCGCCTCGCCGAAGTCGACAGCGACGGCTGGGCTCTGGAAGCAGTGTCCGGGTGGTGGGAGGCGGGCTCCACAATCACCGTGTGGGAGAACGCCGCCGTCGCCTACCGTAACCCCACCCTCGACCTCAAAGAGACCTACGGCGAGCCCGCGGGAGAGGTGGTAGCCGAATGGACCCTGGGCCCCTACGCCTCCCGGGTCGAGTACCGGGTGTTCGAGGACTTCAACGAGATCAGTGTCGCCGTAGTGAACGGCGACCTCGACCTCGTCCTCAGCAAGCAGACAATCTCTCGGGGTCTACAACTGAGCTTCCTCGAACTAGACGACTGGGCCTTCACCGGAGGTCCGAGCAGCACCCTCTACTGGGTCGCCTTCAATACGCTGAAGAGACCCTTCAACGATCTGGCCGCCAGACGGGCCGCAACCTGCAGCTTCGACCCCCAATTCCTGGGGGAGACGGTGCTGGCAGGCGCGGGTATCCCTGCGGGTTGGGGAACCGGTCTCGGCCCCTGGCAGACGACCGCTGAACCGGTATGCGGCGCACAACGAAACCCGGGCATCCTCGAGGACCACAAGGTGAAGACGATCTCGCTGGGACCCGGATACAACCCCCTCGCAGCAACTTCCGGACTCTGGGTTGGAAAGTGGCTCAGCGATCTCGGCGCCGATGTGCTTCCTTACCCAGGATCGGACAGCTCCCCATGGCGGATGGCCGAACAGCTCGCCGATCCCGAGGCCTGGAATGTCGCCATCATAAGCACCGAGATCGACCCGATACGGCTAGTCATCGACCCCGAGGAAGTGTCACGGGTCACCGGCTGGCATCCACCCGGTGCCCGCCTCCTCGCCGAACTCACCCACAACGCCTACACCCTCGCCACTGCCCAGGAGGCCACGAGGAGGCTCCAGCAGCTCTGGGCAGAGGATGTGCCTTCGGTCCCCCTGTTCCAGTGGAGATTCATCGAGCTCTTCAACGTCTCCACGATCGCCCCGCCCTTCCTGAGCCGGGACGGCGACGGCTACACCACCCCCCTCCTCGACGGTCTGCAGGCCTGGGAGTCCTGGGTGATCCCCGCCACCCGTCCCGCAGGCGGCTGATCCGACTTTCTGTGAGTGTTTTTGCGCGCCTACACGCGGAAAGCGCTCACAGAACAAAACCGGGTAGCGTCCTGGCCGTGTTTGGCGTCACAGCAACCGATCGCGTGAGAGAAGCCCTGGAACGGGCCCATGCCACCCAGGAGACCCTCAACGCCTTCACCCACATCGACGACGAAGGCGCCCTGGGCCGGGCCGCCGAGATTGACCAACGGATCAACGAGGGCTCCTACGCCGGGCCTCTGGCCGGGATCCCAATCGCCCTCAAAGACCTGCTCGACCAAGAAGGCCAGGTCACGACCTGCGGCTCCGCCTTCTACCGCCGCCATGCCGACAAGGACGCCGCCTGTGTCGAGGCCATCGAGGAGGCGGGCGGGATCATCATCGGACGAACCGGCCTCCACGAGTTCGCCTTCGGCTTCTCCTCGGAGAACCCCCACTGGGGCCCGGTGCGCAACCCGTGGGACCCCAACACCTCCTCGGGTGGTTCCTCGGGAGGGTCGGCGGTGGCGGTGGCCGCCGGGATCACTCCAATAGCCATTGGCACCGACACCGGCGGCTCGGTCCGCGTCCCCGCCGCCCTCTGCGGCACCTTCGGGCTCAAGGTCACCTACGGGCGGATCCCCCTCGACGGCGTCTTCCCTCTGGTGCCCTCGATCGACACCGTGGGTCCTCTGGCCGACTCGATAGAACATCTCGACCTCCCCTACAGGGCGATGTCAGGCGACGATACCCCTGAGCCGGAGCCCCGTTCCCTCAGGCTCGGGGTCCCCCAGCCCTGGTACGACGAGGCTCCCTTGGCCGAAGACGTATCCGCTGCCTTCGGCGCGGTCATCGCTGCCCTCCGAGAGATGGGCCACCAGGTCCACACCATCGAGATGACCGAGGCCGTCCCCTCGCAGAGGATCTGGAACGCCATCGCCGAAGAGGTCCGGGAGGTACACCGGCCCTTCCGTGAACGGGGTGAGCGGTACGGGGACGACGTCGCCCACCGTCTCGACGACGCCGAGCAGGTCACCCCCGAGGAAGCGGCCGAGGCCCGGACCTGGCGGCAGCGTCTGCGCGACCAGTTTGCCGACGCCTTCGCCACCGTGGACTTCCTCATCACCCCCACGGTTCCGGTGCGCCGCAAGGTGATCGGAGAGGAGCGCCTACTGGGCCGCCACTACCGGGCCGTACTCTCCTACTTCACCGCCCTGGTCAACCACTCCCTCCACCCCGCCATCGCCCTGCCCCTCACCGGGAGCGGGGCGCCACCGGCTTCCCTTCAAGTGATCGGGCCCCGCCACTCCGAGGCGGCTCTGCTCGGGTTCGCACGAGGGTTGGAGGCCGACGGAATCTCCCGGTTCACAACGCCCCCTGGGGAATACCCGTAGAACCAGACGCGGATAGACTTTCATATACAACAACAACCCATCGCGGCCCGCCTCCTCGGGGATGGCACTGGCCGCGTTTCATTGCGAATAAGGATGTGAGTCCCGTGGCCGAAGAAGAAGCCACCCCTCCCGACCCGACCTCTACCCAGACCGTAAGCCTCGACAAGGTTGTCATCAGATTCGCCGGCGACTCGGGTGACGGCATGCAGTTGGCGGGCAATCGCTTCACCGACGCCTCCGCGTTGTTCGGCAACGACCTGGCAACGCTCCCCAACTTCCCCGCAGAAATCCGGGCACCCGCTGGCACCCTCCCCGGCGTCTCCAGCTTCCAGGTGCAGATCGCCGACTTCGACATTCTCACCGCCGGTGACGCTCCGGATGTCCTGGTGGCGATGAACCCAGCCGCCTTGAAGCGCAATCTCCCCGACCTGCGTCAGGGGGGAACCATCATCGTCAACACCGACGCCTTCGACGAGCGCAACCTCTCCAAGGCGGGCTATGAGACCAACCCCCTCGAAGACGACACCCTGCGCGGCTACCGGGTCATCAAGGTACCCATGGAGGAGCTGACCAAGGAGGCGGTGAAGGACACCGGTGTTTCCGGGCGCAACGTGCTCCGGTCGAAGAACTTCTTCGCCCTCGGTCTCATGGCGTGGCTGTTCCACCGTCCCACCGAGCCGGTCCTCAATTGGGTCGAGGCAAAGTTCGCCCGCCTCCCCGAAGTGAAGGCAGCCAACATCGCCGCCTTCAAGGCGGGATACAACTTCGGCATCACCACCGAAGCCACCAAGACCACCTTCGAGGTCAAGCCGGCGACCTTGCCCCCTGGCACCTACACCAACGTCAACGGCAACGTCGGACTCGCCTGGGGTCTGGTGGCCGCGTCGGTCAAGTCCGGCCTTCCACTCTTTTACGGGAGCTACCCGATCACTCCGGCCTCGGACATCCTCCACGAGCTGGCCAGGCTGCGGAACTTCGGGGTTCGCACCTTCCAGGCCGAAGACGAGATCGCCGCCGTGGGCAGCGCCATCGGAGCAGCGTTCGCCGGCGCCCTGGGTGTGACAGGCTCTTCAGGTCCAGGTCTGGCCCTGAAGAGCGAGGCCATCTCCCTGGCCGTGGCGGTCGGAGACCCCCGCAACGCCC
>JBHHWH010000002.1:0-64976 GCA_046756405.1 Acidimicrobiia bacterium
CTACGGCGCCTACAACCACTACGACTACGGCGCCTACAACCACTACGACTACGGCACCTACGACGACTACGACTACGGCACCTACGACGACTACGACTACGGCACCTACGACGACCACCACAGAGCAGGTGACCACCACCACGGAGCCCCCGGCTACCACCACGAGCCTCGCCGCGACCACCACCGCGGTCGAAGTGAAGGGAACCGAGGTGCTGCCCTTCACCGGGATGGACAGCGACATGATGGCGCTGCTGGCACTGGTGTTGGCGGCCTCAGGTGTGTTGCTGCTGGTGGCCACACGCAAGGCTGAGGACTGAGAGCAGGTCCATCCCCTCCTAGGAGAGCCCCGGGAGTAACCTCCCGGGGCTTTCCCATGGACTACTCGAATGCCCTCGCCTACCTAGATCGCCACATCGGTCATGGTGTGAAGCCCGGTCTCGAACGTATCCGCAGCCTGTTGGAGGCCATGGGACATCCCGAGCAGGGCTATCCGATAGTCCACGTGGCGGGTACCAACGGCAAGACCTCCACCGCCCGGCTATGCACCCTCCTCCTGATGGCCCATGGCTTGACCACCGGGGCCTATACCTCGCCCCATCTCCAGCGAGTCGAAGAGCGTCTCGCCGTCAACGGCCGGACAGCCACCGAAAAGGAGTTTGCCCTCGCCGTTTCGGATGTGGTGGCCTTTGCTGACCTCCTGGAGGGAAGAGGCGCCGAGCCGAACACCTACTTCGAGCTCACCACGGCCAGTGCCTTCGCCTTCTTCGCCGAACAAGCGGTGAACGCCGCCGTACTCGAGGTGGGTTTGGGGGGGAGGCTGGATGCCACCAATGTGGTCGAAGCCGAAGTATGTGTGGTCACCACCATCGACATCGAGCACACCGAGTACCTGGGCGACGACCTTGCCTCAATCGCCGCTGAGAAGGTCGCCATCACGGATCCCGGCTCGATCCTCGTCAGCGGACCCCTTCCCGATCCGGCCTTCGAGGTCGCCAGGGAGAGAGCCAGAGAGTTGGGGATTCAGCACCGTCGGTTCGGTGCCGACTTCTCCTTAGGAGAGATCCGGCGAGGGGTCGGAGGATGGATGGCGACGGTGCACGGAGCCGAGGCCGACTACGAAGAGGTCTTTCTTCCCCTCCATGGTCGCTATCAGCTCGTCAACCTGACTATCGCCCTGGCCGCAGCAGAGGCCCTGGTGGGTCGCAGGCTGGACCCGGAGGCGGTGAGGACCGCCGCCGCCGCCGCCACGATGCCAGGGAGGATGGAGCCGCTACCGGGAGCTCCGTTCGTCATGATGGACGGAGCCCACAACCCAGTCGGGGTAGCCACCCTGGTGGAGTCGCTACGCGAGGAATACCCCACCCACCGATGGCACCTCCTCCTCGGTGTGATGGGGGACAAGGACGTGGAACTGATGCTGGCCCACCTTGCGCCCCTCCTCGACGGGGTGGTGGCGACGGCCGTCGAGTCGAAGCGGGCGGTGCCTGCCGCTGAGGTGGCGGAGCGGGCCTTGGGTGTCGTGGACGTCCCGGTCCTGGCCTCGGAGTCCGTCGAAGAAGGTCTCGACATGGTTCGGGCTGAAGCCGGCCCCGACGGTTCGGTGTTGGTCACAGGCTCGCTCTATCTGGTGGGTGACGTTCGCTCTCTCCTCCTGGGCTGACTCGCTCTCGCACCTCCACCCCGATACCGTGGCCCGTCTGATGGCTACAGAACACACCTTCGTGATGGTTAAACCCGACGGCGTGGCCCGGGGTCTAGTTGGAGAGGTGATCTCCCGTTTCGAACGCAAAGGCCTCCGTCTGGAGAAGATCCGAATGCTCCACATCGACGAGGCCCTAGCGCGGCGCCACTACGCCGAGCACTTAGACAAGCCATTCTTCCCCAGCCTGCTGGAGTTCATCACCTCGGGTCCGGTGGTGGCAATGGAGTGGTCGGGTGAGTCGGCGATCTCGGTGTGCCGGGCCCTCATGGGAGCCACCAACCCCGGGGAGGCGGCCCCGGGAACGATCCGTGGAGATTTCGGACTCGAGGTCACCCAAAACCTGGTCCACGGCTCCGACGGCCCCGAAAGCGCAGCCCGAGAACTCGAGTTGTTCTTCGGCTGACCCATACCAGGCGTGTGCAGTAGTGCCGCCTACAGCGGCACTACTGCACACGGATGAGACCTCCTATGGCAGAAGTCGCCAAGGGTCCCTACAATTTCCCGGTCTCTCCGGGAGCATCCCCTAATGGCTGAAACTCTCTTTTCCCTGGCTGGCCAGGACATGGCCATCGACCTGGGCACCGCCAACACCCTGGTGTACGTGCGCGGGCGAAGCATCGTCCTCAACGAACCCTCGGTGGTGGCGATCAACACCCAGAACAATAAGGCCCTGGCGGTCGGGATGGAAGCTAAGCGGATGATCGGAAGGACCCCGGCATCGATCACCGCGATTCGACCACTTCGGGATGGTGTCATAGCCGACTTCGATATCACCGAGAAAATGCTTCGCTACTTCATCCAGAAGGTCCACCACCGTCGCTGGGCCCGTCCAAGGATCGTGGTCTGTGTCCCTTCGGGGATCACTCCCGTGGAACGCCGGGCCGTGGAGGAGGCGGCCTACCACGCAGGAGCGCGGAGGGCCTACACGATCGAAGAACCAATGGCCGCCGCTATCGGTTCCGGGCTTCCCATAGGCGAGCCATCGGGGTCGATGGTGGTGGACATCGGAGGAGGCACCACCGAGGTGGCGGTGATCTCCTTGGGAGGCATCGTGGTCTCACGCTCCATTCGGGTCGGGGGTGACGAGATGGACGCGGCGATCATCGACTGGATCAAGAAGGAACACAACGTGCTGGTCGGCGAGCGCACCGCCGAACAGCTCAAGATAGCCATCGGGTCCGCCTGGCCCTATGCCGACGAACCCGCCGCCGAGGTGAGGGGAAGGGACCTGGTCACCGGCCTACCGAAGACAATCCTCCTGTCCAGCCAGGAAGTACGCGAGGCGATTGAAGAGCCAACCCAGGCCGTTGTCGACGCTGTTAAGTACACCCTCGACAAGACCCCGCCGGAACTCGCCGCGGACATCGTCGAGAGGGGGATCGTCCTCACCGGGGGAGGGGCGCTGTTGATGGGTCTCGACCACCGACTGGCCCACGAGACGGGGATGCCCATCGTCACCGCGGCGAACCCGCTCCACTCGGTGGTGCTCGGCTCGGGCAAGTGTCTGGAGGAGTTCGACACCCTGCACGCGGTGTTGGCATCCTCAGCTCGGCCATGAGCCCCGCCGCTCCTTCATGCTGAACCGCGAATCTCGAGACCGGACCCTGCCCACCCTCATCACACTGCTGGTACTGGGCGTGGTTCTCATGACCTACTCGGTACGCGTCTCAGGCGGCGGTGTCGTCGCCGTCCTGCGCTCGGGGACCCAGACCATCATGGCCCCCTTCCAAAAGGGGGTCGCCTACGTGCTCGGCCCGGTAGCCGACCTGGTCGACTCTCTAGGCGGGGTCGCCACCCTCCAGGAGGAGAACCTGGTGCTCCGCCGCGAGCTGGCCGAGGCCGAGGCGGCCCTCGTGGCCGTCCAGGACGAGGTCGCCCGGCTCCGGCTTCTGGAGCATCTCTACGACCTGGAGGCCGCGGGTAGCGAGCTGGGAAGGACGGTGGCAAACGTGATCGGCAGGCCCGACGCCTTCGATGCTGCTCTGATCATCGACAAAGGATCCTCCGATGGGATCGCCCCCGGCCAGCCGGTCATCGACACCAACGGATATGTGGTCGGCTCGGTCAAGACGGTGACCGGGGGTACCGCGACCATCGTCCCCATCGTCTCCGACCGACAGGGGGTGACGGTCATCGTGGGCAACCAGGTCGGCACCCTGCTCTCCCAGGTAGGGAGGGAGGAAATGCGCCTGGAGATCTTCGACGCCCGGGAGCCGGTCCTTGCAGGTGATCGGGTCCTGACGTCGGCCGTATCGGCACGGTTTCCGGCTGGTCTCCCCGTGGGAGAGGTGCTCAACGATGCCACGCCGACGGTGGGTAACCTCACCGCCCAGGTCGAGCCCTATGTAGATCCCGAGCTGCTGCGCATCGTCATCGTCCT
Organism: Acidimicrobiia bacterium; assembly: GCA_046756405.1. GTDB lineage: Bacteria > Actinomycetota > Acidimicrobiia > Spongiisociales > ZC4RG35 > JBHHWH01. The sequence continues at coordinate 4,083 of JBHHWH010000002.1, forward strand.
CGCTTGGCCACCCGACCCGGTAGCTGCTGTGCTGGACGAAACGACCACGACCACAACGACCTCTACCCTGCCCTCTACTACGACGTCCACCCACCCGGAGGAGGGCTGATGCACCTCCGAACCAGCCTGATCATCGGAGTGGTCCTCTTGGGAGCGGTGCTGGTGCAGACCACTCTCTTCGGCCAACTTCGGATCGTCTCGCCAGACTTGGTCTTGTTGGTGGCGATCCTGCTCACGTTGACCAGGATCCGTCCCGAGGCCATCCTGGGCATCGCTTTCGGTGCCGGACTGGTGGTCGACCTGCTCGGATCTTCTGTGCTGGGGCTTCGAGCCGTAGTGTTCAGCACCGTCGCCTACGCTGCTATCCGTACCAGGGAGCAGGCCGAGATCGGTCGGCTGGCCACCGCCCTATGGGCTGGGGTGCTCTCTCTCGCCGGCGTGGTGATGCTGCTGGTCCTGGCGACCCTCTTCGGTCAGTCCAGCCTGCTGGGCCCCGACCTTGCCAGGAGTCTGTTAGTGGTGCCCGTGGCCAACCTCGTGCTGGCGGCACTTTTCGCTCCCGGTTTCGTACGATTGGTCGACCACGACACGACGGCTTACCGGTTCACATGAAGTTCTCAGTGCGCCTCAGCATCATCGGCCTGGTCTTCATCGTCATGTTCTCCGTCGTCGGGCTGAGGCTGTGGTTCGTCCAGATCGCCGAAGGACCGGCCATCGCCCAAGCGGCGGAGAACCAAACCTGGCTGCACAAGGTCAGCTATGCCCCCCGGGGGGACATATACGACCGTAACGGGGTTCTCCTCGCCACGAGCCGCATGGTGCCGGCGGTGTTCGTCGATCGAACCTTCGTCGACCCCGACGAGAGGGAAGAGCTGATTCAGCGCCTCTCGGCGATCCTCGGGATAGACGCCGAGCAGTTGGATGCGATGTATGAGGAGGCGGGGATCAACGGACGCTTCAAGGTGGCCGCTGTCCCGACGGATCTGGCGTATCAGATAAACGAGCAGCTAGAAGAACTCCCCGGGGTCGAGATCGCCAAAGCACCCCAGCGGGTCTACCTGTCCGGGCCCACCCTGGCCCATGTGGTCGGATATTTGGGCTCGGTTGGCGAAGAAGACCTGGAGAAACGTCCCGATCTGGATCCGAACCTGCGCATCGGCAAGCTGGGAGTAGAGGGGTATTACGACGAGCTACTCCAGGGGGCTTCGGGGGTTCTGGAATACCGGGTCTACCGGGGTGAGATCATCGACCAGAAACCCCCAGTGGAGCCCGAGCAGGGCAGCTCGCTGATGCTCAGCGTCGACCTTCAGCTTCAGGAGCTGGTGGAGAGGGCCCTGGAGCAGGGGATCGAACTCTCCAACTCGATCAAGGACGAGAGGCGGGCCGAGGGTGACGAGGAGGTCTTCAACGTCACCGAGAGCGCGGCGGCGGTGGTGTTGGACGCCCAGACCTTCGAGGTGCTAGCCATGGCCTCGGTGCCCGATTTCGACCCTCAGCTCTTCGACCCTGGAATTAGTGATGAGCAGTGGGACGAACTACAGCGGATAAAGGCACTCAGCAATCTGGCCATCACCGCAGCGCCGCCAGCCTCGACCTTCAAGGCCATCACCTACACCGTATTCCAAGAAGAGGACCTTCCCCTTCCGGAGGGGATCGAAGGTGTGGACGTGGAGAACCGGTTGGTCAACTGTGATGGTCAGCTCGAGCTGCCCGACCTGGCCGATGGTTCGGCGCAGGTGAAGAAGGACTGGTACTACAAGAGGTTCGATTTCGGGTGGAAGGACGTCGACGGGGCCCTGGAGGTTTCCTGCAACATCTTCTTCTGGAACGTTGGCCTGGGTACATGGCGGGCCTTCAAGGAGACCCCCCGGGAGAACATCCTCCAGGACTGGGCAAAGAGGCTCGGCTATGGAGTTCCGACCGGGGTGGACCTGGTCGGGGAGGCGGACGGTCAGGTGCCCACGCGGGAGCTGTTCGAGGAGCTGGCCGAGGAACAGCGGGCAACCGGCAAGGTGTTGCTACATCCCAGCCGTCTCGAACAGCCCAGCCCCTGGCTGGGCGGTGATCTGATGGACTTCGCCATCGGGCAAGGGTTCTTCACCGCTACGCCGCTCCAGGTGGCCGTCTCCTATGCCGCCGTGGTCAACGGAGGGATGGTCAAAGAGCCCCGGGTGGCCCGGGGCGTGGTCGCCCCCACCGGGGAGCTGGTGGAGGAGTTCACCGCGCCAGTGGTCCGGTTGGTCTCCATCTCGGAGGAGACCCGACGTGGACTACTCGACGGCCTCAACGCGGTGGTCAACATCAACGCCGGCACTCCGGACAGGGGCACAGCCTGGCGCGCCTTCGAAAACTTCGGACCAGGCATCGACAACGTAGGCGGAAAGACCGGCACCAGCCAGCTCTCCAAGACCGAAGATCCCCACGCCTGGTTCGTGGGCGTGGCGCCGTTAGACAATCCCCGCTACATCGTGGTCGTGTTCATAAAGAATGGAGGCTCTGGTGGCGCGGTGGCTGCTCCCGTGGCGCGGCATATCCTCCAGTACCTGATGGGGAACGAGCCCACCCCAATAGTTGCTGGTGAGGTGGCGGACTGATGACCCTCAAGACCCGCATCCGAGAAGTGGCGGTGGTCCGGCGGGACAACCGATCTGACCGAATCCTCTTCGGAACCATGCTGGCCCTCTCTGGTTTTGGACTCTTGATGATCTACTCGGCCACCCGTAGCTCGGGAACCTTCTCGATGGAGCGGCAGATGGTCTTCGTGGCCGCCGGTCTCATCCTCTACTTCGTCGTTTCCAACATCGACTACCGGGAGTACAGGAGCCTTATCCCGGTGGCCTCGGCCATCACCCTTCTGGTCCTGCTTTTGGTGTTCCTCTTCGAGCCGGTGAACGGGGCCCAGCGCTGGATCGACCTGGGCTTTTTCAAGCTCCAGCCGGCGGAATTCGCCAAGGTGGTGGTGATCGTGGCCCTGGCAGGTCTGCTGTCGCCCCAGCATCGCGAGGAACTGGGACCGGGGTTCGTCACCTGGACCAAGGTGGCCCAGGCGATGGCGATTGTGGCTATCCCGGCGATCTTCATCTACCGCCAACCCGACCTGGGGACGACCCTGGTGTTCGGCTTCATCCTGTTCGCCATGCTCTTTGTTGCCGGAGCCTCGTGGCGTCAGATGGTGGCCCTCGCCGTCACTGCGGCTGCAGGGGTGGCGGCGGTGTTGAGATTCGGCCTGCTCAGCGCCTACCAGATGAACCGGATCCGGGTGCTCTTCGACCCCACCATCGATCCCAGCGGCATCGGCTACAACCTGCGCCAGTCCAAGGCGGCGATCGGATCCGGTCAGCTCTTCGGCAAGGGGCTCTTCCAGCCGGGCACCCTTACCGACTTCCAGTATGTGCCCGAACAGGAGAACGACTTCATCTTCACTGCCGTCGGTGAACAACTCGGTTTCATCGGGGGGATCCTGGTGCTGGCGGCCTTCGCGGTGATCATTTGGCGGCTTCTGGTTATCGCCGCCAACTCCAGGGACCGTTTCGGGGCCCTCATCGCCTCGGGCATCGCGGCGATGGTCATGTTCCACGTTTTCGTCAACATAGGAATGACCGTGGGGATCATGCCGGTTACCGGGCTGCCCCTCCCCTTCCTCAGCCAGGGCGGATCGTTCTATCTGGCCATGGCTCTAGCCCTGGGCATCGCCAACTCGATCTGGCTCATGCGGACTCCCGTGCCGGGCGAAAACCAGCTCGGCTGAACCGGTTACGCTCGCCTCCATGTTCCGACCCAGTCACACCGGATGGGTGGAGGTCATCTGCGGGCCGATGTTCTCCGGAAAGAGCGAAGAGCTGATCCGTCGTGTCACCCGCTCCAAGATCGCCCGGATCCCCGTCCAGGTCTTTAAGCCTCAACTCGACACCCGCTACTCGTCTGCCGAAGTCGTCTCCCACTCCGAGCTGAAGGTGGACGCCCTTCCGGTGCGGGACTCCCTCGAACTGCTTAGGGCGGTACAGGACACGACCCAGGTGATCGGAATCGACGAGGGCCAGTTTTTCGACGGCGGGCTGGTGGAAGTCGTGGACAACCTGGCGGCTACCGGCAAGCAGGTGATCGTCGCCGGTCTCGACACCGACTACCTGCGCCGTCCCTTCGAGCCGATTCCTACCCTCTGCGATCGGGCCGAGTACGTGACCAAGATGCTGGCTGTTTGTCACCGCTGCGGCGGACCCGCTCTCTACACCCAGCGCTTGGTCCGCTCCGATGATCTGGTGGTGCTGGGCGCCCAGGATGCCTACGAGGCTCGCTGCCGCATGTGCTATGACCCGGAGGAGCCACAGCAGCCGGCGCTGGGCCTGGAGGAGTGATCCGGCCAGTTCAGGGTGCCTGCTAGCCTGAGGTCTGCACGCGCACAGGCGCGACCCCCTTTTGCTCTTTCGGAGTGAACCGCTTTATGACCTTGAACGTCGCAGAAACGATGCAACTCATCCCCACAGGCCCGGCGACCACGGCCGGTGGCCGTGGTGGGTTGCACAGCCCAGGCGGCTTTCACCTATCCGCCCGCCAGGATTCGGGCCTCCAAACATCGAATTCTCAGTGGAGTGAAAACCATGGCTCTTTTCCATCGCAAGGGCCCCGAGATTGTTCGCAAGTCCACCTCGGAAGGCACCGTCGAAGAACGCAAGATCGTCCGGGTTAGAGGAAAGAAGGTAGAGGTTCGGAGGGTAGAGGCACCCTCGCAGAAGAAGACCCGGGCCGACAAACGCCGCAAGAAGAAGACCCCCGACAAGTCATCCAACGGGATAGTCACCTCCCGAACTCGAACCCGCCGACCCGTTGACGACGAGATCATCGTCCCTACCGAATCGGCGAGGAAGCAGATGCTGGTGAGTGTCAGCCCTCACCAGACCCAGATTGTCATCCTGGAGGGCCCTGTCCTCGTCGAACACTATGTGGCCCGGGAGGACTCCAACTCAGTGGCGGGCAACATCTACCTGGCGGTGACCCGGAACGTTCTGCCGGGCATGGAGGCCGCCTTCCTTGACTTCGGCGCTTCCAAGAACGGGGTGCTCTACGCCTCGGACGTGGCAGTGCCGGGTAGGGAGGGCAACCGAAAGCCGCTGCGCATCGAAGAGGTCCTTTCCGAGGGCACCGAGGTTCTGGTCCAGGTCACAAAGGATGCGATGGGTGCCAAGGGCGCACGCCTCACCGGGACGCCGTCTCTTCCCGGCCGATACCTGGTTCTGGTTCCCAACTCGGACAACATCGGCATCAGCCGCCGCCTACCCGACTCGGACCGGAACCGCCTCCGCGACACCATCAACCGGGTCAAGCCCTCCGGGTACGGGGTGATCGTGCGCACGGCAGCGTTGTATGCCTCGCCGGAGGATCTCGCCGCGGACATCTCCCGCCTGGTCAAGGAATGGGAGCGGATCACGGAGGAGGCCGCCAAAGGGGGCGCTCCCCGCCTCATCTACAAGGAGCCCGATCTGCTCATAAAGGTCATCCGGGAGCACTTCACTCCAGACTTCCGCAAGCTGCTGATCGACGACGTCGAGGCCTACCACGCGGTGGTCGACTATCTCCATGCGACCGCTCCCGAGCTGGTCTCCAAGGTCCACCACTACCAGGACTCGATTCCTCTCTTCGACCGCTACCACGTCGAGGACCAGCTCAAAAAGGCTCTGGACCGCAAGGTCTACCTGCCTTCGGGAGGCCACCTGGTCATCGACCGCACCGAGGCCCTGACGGTGATCGACGTCAACACCGGCAAGTTTGTCGGCTCCTCCAACCTGGAGGAGACGGTCCTCCAGAACAACCTGGAGGCGGCCGAGGAGATCGGCCGTCAGCTCCGGTTGCGCGACATCGGCGGGATCATCGTCATCGACTTCATCGACATGGAGTCGACGAAGAACCAACAGAAGGTGCTGCGCCGCCTGAAGGAGACCCTGGCCAAGGACAAGACCCGCACCCAGGTCTTCGACGTCTCTCACCTCGGTCTGGTGGAGATGACCAGGAAGAACGTCTCCGCCGGTCTTCTCGAACAGTTCTCCCGAAAGTGCGAGCACTGTGCCGGGCGGGGGATCATCATCGATGAGTCGTTCCGTCCCACTCCGGTGTCGATGGAGGCGGCGGCCGCGGAGATGGAGCAGTGAGCGCCACGCTTTGCGCATCCCCGTCCAGTCGGTACCATTCAGGGTGAATTCCCCCTTTTTCGCAGAGAGGTTTTGTCATGTACGCCATCATCCGGGCCGGCGGCAAGCAGGCCAAGGTCAAGTCGGGTGATGTCATCGACATCGAGCGTGTCAAAGGCGACGCTGAGGAGCTGACCTTCGCTCCGCTGCTGATCGTCGACGACAGCGGCGTCGCCGTCTCCGACCGCGATGTTCTGGCCGGAGCGACCGTCACCGCCAAGGTGATCGGCGAGACCATGGGCCCGAAGATCGACATCTTCAAATACAAGTCGAAGACCGGCTACCGCCGGCGCCAGGGTCACCGCCAGAAGTACACCCAGATCGAGATCACCGGGATCAACCTGCCCGGGCAGGCCAAGAAGAAGTCCGCGGCGTCGAAGGCCGCGGCCTCGGAAGAGGAGTGATCGATGTCTAAGACCAAAGCCGGAGGTTCCTCCAAGAACGGGCGCGAGTCCCACTCCAAGAGGCTGGGCGCCAAGGTGTTCGACGGCCAGGTGGTCCAGGCCGGAGCCATCCTGGTCCGTCAGCGTGGTACTCGCATCCACCCGGGGGACAACGTCGCCCGGGGAGGCGACGACACCCTGTTCGCCACCGCCTCGGGCCGGGTCAAGTACGGGACGAAGGCCAACCGCCGCCTCGTCTCCGTTCTACCCGGCGAGTAGGCCTTACCCCGATCGGGGGTCCCATGTTCGTTGACCGCGTCCGGGTTCATCTCCGCGGCGGGAACGGCGGCGCGGGCGTCGTTGCCTTCCAGAAGGTGAGGGGCAAGCCCAAAGGCAAGCCCACCGGCGGGAACGGGGGACCGGGGGGCTCGGTTATTCTCCGCGCCGACCCTTCAGTGGCCACCCTCCTCCGATACAAGCGCAACCCCCATCATCAGGCGGGCCACGGGACCCACGGCGAAGGTGATCTGCGTCATGGAAAGGCGGGGAAAGACCTTGTACTGCCCGTGCCCCTGGGGACGGTGGTCATCGATGAAGAGGGCACCGTGATCGCCGATCTCGTCGAGCCCGGCCAGGAGGTGGTCGCGGTGAGGGGAGGCCGAGGAGGGCTGGGCAACGCCGCCTTCGTTAGCCCCCACAATCGGGCCCCGTCCGTCGCCGAGCAGGGGGAGTACGGACGGGAAGCGTGGTTTGCCCTCGAGCTGAAGTTGGTGGCCGACGCCGCCCTCGTCGGGTTTCCCAACGCCGGGAAGTCCACCTTTATCTCCCGGGTCTCGGCTGCCAAGCCGAAGATCGCCGACTACCCCTTCACCACCCTCCAGCCCAATCTGGGAGTGGTAAGCCACGACGGCCGGGAGTTCGTCCTCGCCGACATCCCAGGCCTGATCGAAGGGGCGGCGCAGGGCAAGGGGCTGGGCCACGAGTTCTTGCGGCACACCGAACGAGCTGGGGTGCTTGTGGTGCTGCTGGACCCTTCCGAGACCCAGCTGGTGCCTCCTGAGCAACAGCTCGAGGTTCTGGTACGCGAGCTGTCCGAATACTCGCCTGAGCTCGCGGAACGGCCCCGGCTAGTGCTGGTCAACAAGGCCGACCTCGGGGGAGTGGAGGCGATCGCCGAGCGGTTGGGGGCGCTTCCCGTGTCCGCCCTCACCGGGGAGGGGCTGGACGGGGCCCTGCATGCGATCGCCGACCTGGTGGAGCAGGCAGAGCGGGAGGCCCCGGAGCGCAAGGGCTTCGTCCTCCATCGTCCCCTCGGACCCAGCTTCAGAGTCCACCGTGAAGAAGAGGCGTGGCGGGTAGAGGGGCAGGCTGCGGAGCGGGCGGTCCGCTTCGCCGACCTCACCAACCCGGAGGCAGCGGACCTTGCGGCCAGGCGGTTGGCCCGCCTCGGCGTCGAAGACGCCCTCCGTGCTGCCGGCGCCAAACCCGGCGACGAAGTCCGCATCGGCGACCTCAGCTTCGAATTCAGCCAGGATCTGGAAGAGGAATAACGTTCTGTGGGGGTTTACGGACCGTTTTGGCCCGCAGACCCGCACAGAAAGTTATCCACAACCCTTCTGTGCGGGTTTACGGACCGTTTTGGCCCGCAGACCCGCACAGAACGATTAGCGGCGCCAGAGGTCGCGGGTGAAGAGGACGAGCACGGGGAAGATTTCCAGGCGGCCGACGATCATCAGGCCCGAGAGCAACCACTTTGCCAGCTCGGGAAGGCCGGCGTAGGTCGCGGCCGGGCCCACCTGACCCAACCCAGGGCCTATGTTCCCGATGGAGGCGGCCACCGCCGAGGCGGCGGTCACCAGGTCGAGGCCTTCGCTGAGGTTGGCGTCGATGAAGGCCAGGGCGAAGGTCGAGGCCATGAACAGGAACATGTAGAACAGGAAGAACGACTGGATTGCCTCCACCACCGGTTCGTTGACCCTCTTGCCGCCGAAGCGGACGACGAAGATCCCCCGGGGGTGGACGAGACGACGGAGGTCGGCGAAGGCGGCCTTGCTCAGCACTCCAAGACGGAAGGTCTTGATTCCCCCGGCGGTCGAACCCGCCATGCCTCCGACGAACATCAAACCCATCACCATGATCTGTAGAGCGGGCCTCCAGGAGCCGAAGTCGGCAGAGGCGTATCCAGTCGTAGTCGTGATGGAGACCGTGTTGAAGGCGGCCTCCCTGATGGCCGCTTCGAGGCCAAGGTCGGCGAAAAGGCCTCCTGCGACGATGACGGTAGCGACAGCTGCGATGGCCACATAGAGGCGGAACTCGGAGTTCCGCCAGTACTCCCCGGGCCGGGTAAGGGCCCGGAAGTGGAGTGCGAAGGACACCCCAGCAACGAACATGAAGAAGGTGATCACCCACTGGGTGTAGACGCTGAACCCAGCGATCGAAGTCGGCTCGGTACCGAATCCTCCGGTGGACATGGTGGTGAAGGAGTGGACCACCGCCTGGAAGCCGGTCATGTCCCCCAGAGCCAGCATCACCACCTCGATCAGGGTTATGGCCGCGTAGACCAGCCACAGCCGTTTCGCCGTTTCCTGAACCCGGGGCGCAAGCCGGATGGGAGTGTGCCCGGGAGACTCGGCCTTCACCAGTTGCATGCCCCCGGTACCCAGCAAAGGGAGAATGGCCACGCCGAGGACTATCACTCCCATGCCTCCCATCCACTGAGTCAGCGCCCTCCAGAAGGAGATACCCCGGGGGAGGGCACTGGGGTCGGGAACCACGGATGCACCGGTGGTGGTGAAACCCGAGGCGGTTTCGAAGACCGCATCCGAGACAGATGAAATCTCGCCGGTGAGCAGGTAGGGGAGAGCACCGAAGAGGGAGAAGACGAACCAGGCCATTCCGACGGTGGCGAAGGCCTGTTTGACCGTGATCGTTTCGGGCTTGGGAACCAGACGGTGGCTGAGAAAGCCGGCGATGGCGGTGATGGCCGCGGCGACGACCATGCCTGCCGCGTCGCCGCTCTCTCCGTAGAAGGTAGCGACGCCCGCCGAGATAGCCATCCCCAGGGCGACGAAGAGGAGCACCGAGCCGAGCACGTAGGCGACGGTCTCGAGGAGTCTCCTCAAGGCCGAGCGGCTGGCCCGACTGTTGGTGTCGGTCATGCGGTGAAGAGGGCCACCGACTCCTCGATGTCCCGGGGCAGAGCGAAGAAGATGATGCGATCTCCGGCACGGATGACCGTCGAACCGTCAGGAACGAAAGTGGTCCCGTTCCGGGAGATCCCGCCGATGATGACCCCCAGGGGCAGTTCTAGATCGAGGAGGCTCTTGTCACACGCTGGGGAGCCGGATTGAACTTCGATCTCAATGGCCTCGGCGTCGGTGTCGGAGAAAGTAGCCACGTGTTCGATCTCTCCCTGGCGGACGAAGCGCAGGATGGCACTGGCCGCCATCAGACGCGACGAAACCGCGGCGTCGATCCCCAGTCCAGTGAGGAGGCTGACGTAGTCGATCCGATAGAACCGCGAGATGGTCATGCCGGCGCCGGTGGCCTTGCCCACGAGGCAGCCCAAGAGGTTGACCTCGTCCCATCCGGTAAGTCCCATGACGACGTCGCCTGGCCCCAGCTCCAGGTCGGACATCACCTGGGGGTCGGTGGGGTCGGCACAGATCACCAAGGCTTGAGGATGACGTGAAGCAAGCAGACTGCACCTGTCGTCACTGTGGTCGACGAGCACCACCGAGAGGCCGGCCTCTGCCATGGCATCGGCAGTCAGTTCGGCGAGCCTGGTCCCTCCGATGATTATCGCCCTATCGATGTTGCGACGCTCCAGGCCGAGGATGCGGAGACCGTCGTCGACGTGCTCGGAGGTTGTCATCAGCAGTGCGTGATCCCCCGGACGCACCAGGGTGTCACCATGGGCGACGACGGTCTGGCCGTCCCGTACCAGAGCAGCCACAACCCAGTCCCAATCCGCTTCCCTGGTCCTCAGCTTGCTCAGCCTGTATGTGGCTATGACGGCTCCAGGGCCCACGACGCCTCCCACCATCACCAGGTCGCCCCCGGCGAAGTTGATCAGCTCGCTGACACCGCCCAGGCCGACGATTCCCACCAGCTCTTCGGCCGCCGTTGCCGAAGGGTCGATGACGACGTCGACCCCGAGCCGGTCGGCGCCCTCGCGGATCTCCGGGTCTTCTATCCGAGCGATAGTGGTCTTGGCTCCCATCTCCTTGCCGGTGAAACAGGCCAGTACGTTGGCCCCGTCGGAGTTGGAGACGGCGATGAGCAGGTCGGCCCTGTGGACTCCGGCCTGTTCGAGGACGGAGGCGCTGGCCCCATTCCCATGGAGCACTAGTGCGTCCACGACTTCCTGGAACTGGGCAGCGCGGCGTTCATCGTCCTCGATGACGATCACATCTTGTCCCTCGGAGGAGAGCCGCTCGGCGAGGTAAGAGCCCACGGCTCCGGCGCCCACGATGATTATCCGCATCTGCCTGCTGTCGCTTGTCGAGTTGGAGAGCCAGGGTAACCAGAGCGGGCGCCCAGCCACAGCCCAACGGCCGATATCTGGCCCAGAGGAGACAGCCCCGTACAATGAGGGCGATCCCCAGGAGAGAAATTGGAATTTGACACCCCTCAGGCGGTCGCTGAAGCGCTTCAAGCGGTCGACTACCTACCCGACGAACGTATCGCCCAGGTCGTTTTCCTGGCCGACCGCCTGGACAAACCAGTGCTGGTCGAAGGCCCGGCGGGCGTGGGCAAGACGGAGCTCGCCAAGGCTGTCGCCATGGTCACCGGCCGGCCGCTCATCCGACTCCAGTGCTACGAGGGCCTGGACGAGGCTAAGGCCCTCTACGAGTGGAACTACAAGAAGCAGCTCCTTCGTATCCAGGCTGACGCCGACCACGACTGGGCCAGCATCAGCCATGACATCTTTACCGAGGAGTTCTTGCTGACGAGGCCGCTGTTGGAGGCCATCCGCTCCCGGGAGCCGGTGGTGCTCCTGATCGACGAGATCGACCGGGTGGAGGTGGAGACCGAGGCCCTTCTGCTGGAGGTCCTCTCCGACTTCCAGGTGTCGATCCCCGAGCTGGGGACGATCACCGCCACCACGCAGCCATTGGTGTTCCTGACCTCGAACAACACGAGAGAGCTCAGTGAAGCCCTCAAGCGGCGCTGCCTGTTTCTCCACATCGACTATCCGACTCCGGAGAGGGAGAGCGCCATCCTCGAGGCGCGGGTGCCGGGGCTATCACGGCATCTGGCCGAGCAGGTGGCGAAGGTGGCGCGCTCGATCCGCCACCTCGATGTCAAGAAGGCACCCTCGGTCTCTGAGACCATCGACTGGGCTCGCACCCTTCTCGCCCTCTCGGTGGAGGAGGTCGACGAAGGGGTGCTGGGGGATACCCTTCATGTGCTGCTCAAGTACCAGACCGACATCGAGAAGGCTGCCAAGGAGCTGATCTCTCGATCCGAGGGCTAGGCCGGTGCTGACGGTCATCACCGGATTTATCGACGAGCTGCGGGCAGCGGGCGTTCCCGTCTCCATGGTGGAGGCCATCGACGCCATGAAGGCGGTGGAGGCGGTCGAGATCGGGCAGCGGGTTGCGCTCCGGGAGACGCTGCGGGCCACCCTCGTCAAGAACCTCCGTCACGAGAAGGCCTTCGACACCGCTTTCGACATCTACTTCTCGACCCTGCCCGCCCTTGCTCCCCGAGGAGACGAAGAGCTGGTGGACCCGGCGGAGGCCCCGCCGGCCGAGGCGCCAGGCGGGTTCGATCTCGAAGATCTGGTGAACTCACTGCTCGAAGCCCTGGCCGACCTCGACGAGGAGGCACTGCGCCGGGGGGCGAGGACCGCGGTGGAACAGCTTGCCGGAATGGAGCCAGGGCGTCCCGTCGGCGGCACCTATTACCTGTACCGCACCCTGCGTCGTCTCGACCTGGCGCGGCTGGAGGATCTCCTTCGGGAGGCCCTTTTGGCCGATGAGGACCTGACCGACCTGGAAAGGCGGCTCCTCGAAGAGGAGGTGGAGGAGAGGTTGGAGCTGCTCCGCGAGGAGATCCAGGAAGAGATCCGGCGCCGCCTGGTGGCGGACCGGGGCAGGGAAGCTGTGGCCCGCACCCTGAGACGTCCCCTGATCGAAGACATCGACCTCATGCACGCCACCACCGCGGAGCTCGTCGAAATGGAGGCGGCCATAGGCCCGCTCACCCGCAAGCTCGCTGCCCGCCTCGCCCGACGCCGCCGCCGGCGATCGGGACGGCTCGACTTCCGCAGAACGGTCAGGCGCTCGCTGGCGACCGGCGGTGTGCCTGCCGACCCCCAGTTCCGCCACCCCCGACCTCACCGGCCAGAAGTGTGGCTGCTGTGCGACATCTCGGGGTCGATGGCCACGTTCTCCCGGTTCACCCTCCAGTTCACCCATGCCATGTCCACCCACTTCTCCCGGCTTCGATCCTTCGCCTTCATCGACACCATCGACGAGGTCACCGACTTCTTCGGGCCCGGGGTCGATTTCTCCAAGGCGGTCAACCGGATCACCACCGAAGCCAGGGTGGTCTGGCTCGACGGGCACTCCGATTACGGCAACTCCCTGGAACGTTTCCACCAGGAATATGGGTCCCAACTCACGCCGCGGACCACGGTGATCATCACCGGGGACGCCCGCAACAACTACCGGCCTCCCCGTGACTCGGTCCTCGGGGACATCGCCCGCCAGGCCCGGGCCGTGCTGTGGCTGAACCCCGAGCCCGAGGCCTACTGGGACACGGGAGATTCGGTGATGTCCGCCTACGGCAAGCATTGCACCTCGGCGTACGAGGTGAGAACCCTGCGGCAGCTCGAGGAATTCGTAGAAAATCTGGCACTGCCGAGACACTGGAATTCCTAAACCCCGTGGTTTCCTGTGCCGATGATGCGGGTGAGGCCCACTCCCGGGCCATGGAGACTGAGGTGAATCAAATGGGCTCACGCATACTCGTGGTGGAGGACTCGGCCGTCATTCGGCGGCTGATCGAAGTGTGTTTGAGGGCAGCCGATCTCGAGATCGTCACCCGAGACGAAGGAAAGTCCGGTCTCCATGCTGTCAGCTCTGAGTCACCCGATTTGGTGGTTCTCGACATCGGACTGCCAGGAATGGACGGATGGGAGGTGCTCGACCGCATCCGGCGCGATCCGGCGACAAAGGACCTACCGGTTGTGGTCCTTACCGCCCACGCCGAAGAGGAGTCGAGGCGCCGGGCCAACGAGGGAGGCGCCGACGCCTTCGTGACCAAGCCCTTCCAGCCGAACGACTTCAGGAGCACGGTCCTCTCCTTGCTCGAGTGAGCTGCGGGTCCCGGCGGGGCTTCGCCTAATCTGCCGCCGGTGACCAGCGAACACACCATCCCCTCGTTCATCGGCGCCCGGGTTCAGCGCCGGGAAGACCCAGCCTTGATCAGCGGCGGCGCCAGCTACGTCGACGATATCGTTCCCACCGGAACCCTCCACCTCGCTCTGGTTCGATCCCCGTTCGCCCATGCCGAGATCACCGGCATCGACGTCAATGCGGCCCGGGAGGTCCCAGGGGTGTGGGCGATCATCACCCCCGACCAGGTGGCCGGTGTCTCCATGCCACCCACACCCAACCCGAAGCGGAACGTTCCCCGCCGCTACCCCCTCGTCCAGGGCAGGGCGCTGATGGTGGGCGATCCGGTAGTGGCTGTGGTCGCCGAGTCGGCGGCGGCCGCCCGGGACGCCGCCGACATGGTCTTCGTCGACTTCGAGCCCTTAGAGGTGGTCGGCGACGTGGAAGAGGCCATTGAGGCGCCCCCGATCCATCCTGACTTCGAATCCAACGTGGCCTACGACCGCTCCAAAGGCGACCGGGAGGCGTTCGACGCCCTGGACGGGTCCATTCGCCTTGCCGGTGTGGTGGAACACCCCAGGGTGGTCCCCGCTCCGATAGAGACACGGGCGATCCTCGCCGAGTGGAGGTCGGACGGGCTGACTGTCCACCTGTCCAGCCAGGCGCCGGCCCTCATGGCGGAACGTCTAGCTGAAGACTTCGACCTGCCCCAAACGGCGGTGCGGGTCATCACCCCCTTCGTCGGCGGCGGGTTCGGCTGCAAGTTCGACCTGGCCGAAGAGGAGTACCTGACCGTGATCGCTGCCCGAAGGACAGGACGCCCGGTCAAGTGGACCGAGACCCGACGGGAACACATGCTGACCATCGGTCATGGCCGTGCCCAGCGGCATCGCTGGGAAGTGGTCGCCGACGAAGAAGGCCGCATAGAGGGCCTCTGGGTGGACAGCTTGATCGACCTCGGCTGTCGTCACCGCTACCTCTCCTTCATGGAGATCACTCCCCGGATGGGCACCGGCAACTACAGGGTCCCCGTCTACGGCTGGCGGATGCGGGGAGTATGGACCAACCGGGCTCCTCGGGGCATCTACCGGGGGGCGGGCCGCCCCGAGGCGACCCTCACCGTCGAGCGGGTTGTGGAGGCGGTGGCCCGAGCCACCGGTCTCGACCCGGCGGAAGTGCGACGGCGCAACTTCATCCCTCCGGACGAATTCCCCTACGAGTCTTCGGGAGGGGGAGCCCTGGGCGGTTTCACCTACGACACCGGTGACTACCACAAGGCCCTGGACCGCCTCCTCGAGGTGGCCGACTATGAGGGTCTGCGCCGCTACCAGACGGAGGCCAGGGAGCAGGGGCGGATCGTCGGAATCGGCCTCTCCTCCTATGTGGAGGTCTGCGGATTTGAGAGCTGGGGGGCGGCCAGGATCCAGGTTCACTCCGACGGGTCGGTGACCGTTTTCGTCGAGACCCTCGACCAGGGTCAGGGCCACCGAACCTCCTTCGCTCAGATCGTGGCCTCGGTGCTAGGGCTGGAGGTGAGCCGGGTACGGATCGAGCAGGGCGACACCACAACCTCTCCCTACGGGTGGGGAACCTCGGGATCGAGATCGATAGCCCAGGGTGGTTCGGCGAGCTATGCCGCGGCGACCAAAGTGGCGGAGAAGGCGAGACGCATCGCCGCCCATCTCCTCGAGGCCTCGGATGCGGACATCATCCTCGCTGAGGGAAAGGCGACCGTGGCGGGCACGGATGTATCAGTCGCCTGGGAGGAAGTGGTCCAGGCGGCGCTGGCGGGGAAGGTTCCCGAGGGGATGGAGCCAGGCCTCGACGACGAGGTCCATTTCCGTTCCGGCGGACTCAACTTCCCCTTCGGAACCCACCTTGCCGTGGTGGAGATCGACCCCGACACCGGGGCGGTGACCTTGGAGCGAATGTGGGCGGTGGACGACGCCGGGAACATCATCAACCCGATGCTGGCCGAAGGTCAGCGCCACGGCGGGCTAGCCCAGGGGGTGGGTCAGGCGCTGTGGGAGATGGCCCGCTACGACGAGGACGGCAACCTGATGACCTCGTCGTTCATGGACTATCTGATCCCCACCGCCGGATCGTTGCCGTCGTTTCGTCTCGACGCCACCGTCACCCCCACCCCCACCAACCCCCAAGGAGCGAAGGGGATCGGCGAGGCCGGGGCCATCGGCTCCACCCCAGCGGTGGTCAACGCGGTATCCGATGCCCTCGACGGCGCCAACGTCCAAATTCCCATCACCCCCGAGCAGGTCTGGAGAATCCTCCACTCGCGAACCTAATGCACCAGGGCCCGGATGCGGACCTTTGCGCAAACAGAACGATCCGGTCGCCGGAAGCAGTGCTTCCGCCGGCTCAGAACTGGTCGAGGAACCCGAAGAACAGGCTGTTCCAGCGCTCCGCCGAGTCGAAGTGTGGGCCGTGGCCGGCGCCTTCGACGATCTCGCTCTGTACCGACCCGCCCTGATCGGTGTACCGGTCTAAGACCGCCCGTATCTGGGAGGCCATCGGCTGGGGCGGGTAGACGTCGTCGCCCGGCCACCCCGGTACCACACCCAGCTTGCCCAGGTTCCCCATGTCCCAGGCAGACGCGTCGGAGACCACGATGTCGTCACTGCCGTGGGTCCAAAGGATCGGGGGCTTGGGGTCGATCTCTACGATCTCGTCCCAACGGCAGTACTTACCCGAGAGAGCATTGAGGATTCCTCTCGTGCCAGGGGCGAAGCCAGGCCAATTCTCCGAAGCGGTGAAGTCGCCCGGATAGCCCTCGTCGCCGATCAGCGTCTTGAAGATCTCGTCGAGGAGCATCTCCTCCCTGTCCGGCGGCTCCCGGTGAGTCGCAGCCCAGTAGGAGCTGTTCATCACCTTCCGGGGCGAGAAGTCGGACTCCTCGCTCCGGTCCTTGGCGGTGAGGCGTTCCACGAACTCCGGGGCTACCCCGGCTCCACCGGTGCCGGCGAAGTCGTCGAAGCAGGGTGTCCCTTGGACATCCTTGGTTCCTCCGAAGCCGTAGGGCGATACCGGGTCGATGAAGGTCAGCGACGCCACCTCCTCGGGGTGGTCGATGGCATAGTGGGCGATGGCCGCGCCTCCAGTGGACCATCCCACCAGGTGCACCGGCCGGTCGATGCCCAGAGCCTGAACGAGGCTGTGGGTGTCGTCGGACCAATCTCGGAGGCCCCGGGTGGCGTCGAGGCCCAGGGGTTCGGTGTCTCCGAAGCCACGCATGTCGGGAGCAATGAACCGGTACCGACCAGGAGCGGCCTCCATGACATGTTCGAAGAAGCGCCCGGTGGCGAGGTTCCCATGGATCATCACCACGGGGATGCCGTCTTCAGGGCCGGACTCGATGTAATGCATCCGAAGCCGGGAAGTGTCCTCGAAGTTGGATTGGACGGCCATCGCTTCCTCCTTGTCTCGGAGGGTGGAAACTAGTCGTCGCCTAGGAAGGGTCGAAACTAGGCGTCGAGTTCGGCGAGGCGCTCGAGAAGGTCGACGACCCGGTTGGAGTAGCCCCACTCGTTGTCGTACCAGGCCATCACCTTCACCAGATTCCCTCCTAGGACCTGGGTGCTTCCGGCGTCGAAGACGGTCGAGTGGGGGTCGCCGATGATGTCGGTGGAGACGATCGGGTCTTCGGTGTACTCCACGATCCCGGCGAAGGGACCCTCGGCTGCCGACCTGATCGCCTCGTTGACCTCCTCGGCGGAGACGTCCCGTTCCAGCTCCACGACGAGGTCAACCGTGGAACCGTCGGGAACCGGCACCCGCATCGCCATCCCGTCCAGCTTTCCTTCGAGCTGGGGAAGTACCTTGCCCACCGCCTTGGCCGCCCCGGTGGTGGTGGGGATGATGTTCTCCGTGGCCGCCCTGCTGCGACGGAGATCCTTGTGGGGGACGTCGGCGAGACGCTGGTCGTTGGTGTAGGCGTGGACCGTGGTCATCACCCCCCGTTTCACCCCGAAGGCGTCGTCGAGGATCTTCACCAAAGGAGCGAGGCAGTTCGTGGTGCAGGAAGCATTGGAGATGATGCGGTCGCTTTCGTCGAGCCGGTCGTCGTTGACGCCCAGGACGATGGTCTCATCGACGTTGTCCTTGGCGGGGACGGTGAGGATCACCCGCTTCGCTCCGGCGTCGAGGTGTTTCTGGAGCGACTCCCGGTCCCGGAACCGACCGGTGGCCTCCACCACGATGTCCACTTCCAGCTCGGTCCAGGGGAGCTTGGCCGGATTGGGTTCCATCAGCATTCTTACCTCATGGCGACCGACCCGCATCACCCCGTCCTCGACGACCACCTCATGGTCGAAGCGGCCCATCACCGAGTCGTATTCGAGGAGATAGGCGAGGATGTCGTCGTCGGAGAGGTCGTTGATGGCCACCACCTCAATGTCGGGGTTGTCCCGCTCGACGATGATGCGGAAGACAGCCCGTCCGATGCGTCCGAAACCGTTGATGGCCACCCGGGTCATGCCGGTTCCCCCACAAGTTGTCCTGCCACAACATGGGCCACCTCGACGACCCGGTTTGAATAGCCCCAGCCGTTGTTGAACCAGGTGATGGTCTTCACCATGTCACCTCCGGTGACCATGGTGGCCAGACTGTCGAATATCCCCGAGCGGGGGTCCATCCGCACGTCGGAGGAGACGATGGGGTCTTCCACATAGGCGATGATGTTCCTGTAGCGGGTCTGGGTGGCCTTCCTGATGACTTCGTTGACCTCTCCGGCGGTCACCTCCCGTCCCACCTGGGCCACCATGTCCACCGTCGACCCGTCCGCCACAGGGACGTTGAGGGCGGTCACCACCAGCTTTCCGGTCAGTTCGGGCAGGACCTGGGTGATGATCTCGGCCGAGTTGGTCTCCGTGGGGATGATGTTTTCCGCGGCGGCCCGGGAGGTGCGGAAGGAGTCGGTGGGGACGTCGGCGAGACGCCCGGCGTTGGACATGGCTTTTACCGTGGTGATGAACGCACGTTTGAGTTCGAAGGCCTCGTCGAGGGTGGCGAGGATCGGAGCGGCGGCGTTGGAGGTGTTGGAACCCAAAGCGACGATCGCCGGCTCGTCGTCCAGCACTTCATCGTTGATGCCCCGCAGTAGTAGCGGGATCTCCCCCGGGGTTTCGGGACTGGAGGTGAGGATCACCCGGCGGGCCCCGGAGTCGAGGTGCCCCTGGAGGGCGGCCTTGCTGCGGTAGCGGCTGGTGGTGTCGAGGACAACGTCCACCCCCAACTCACCCCAGCGGGTGTCGGCGGGAGTACGGAAGTCGGCGAAGACCACATCCCGGGAGTCGTAGCTGAGGACACCTTCGGCGTATTCCAACTCGCCGGGGAACCGTCCGTACAGCGAGTCGTACTTCAACAGATAGGTGAGGGCCGCCGGATCGGCGATGTCCGCGACGGCGACGACTTCGAGTTCGTTGTTGCCGTGTAGCAGCCGGAACACGTTGCGTCCGATGCGTCCGAGCCCCATCAGACCTATTCGTATCGCCCTCATCGGCGAGTTCCTTTCATACCCCGCGAACCTAGCGCCAACCCTCTAGAAACCGTTATCCCGCGGCGATAGTTTCGCACGTGAGGGGTGATGATGTTCGCGCTTTTGGTCTCCGTCGTCTGTCTGACCGCCCCCGTGAACGGTCCCATCACCGCAGGCTATTCCCCTGCGTCGGAGCCGAGCCACTGGGGTGTGGACTATGCAGCCGGGTTTGGGCATCCGGTGCTCGCACCGACCTCGGGCGTGGTCACCTTTGCTGGCTCGGTGGCGGGGATGCTGTCGGTCACCATCCAGCCAGTGCCGGGGTTCAAGGTGTCGGTCTCCTACCTGTCTGAGATCACGGTTGCTGAGGGTGCCTGGGTGAGGAGAGGCCAGGTCATCGGTGGGGCGGGTGCTCCCCACGGGGTACCCGGGGTGCACCTGTCCACGAGGATCGACGGCCGATACATCGACCCAGCGACCCAGATGGGCTGTGTGCGCACCGACATCCCCCGGGCCCTGCGGCTGCTTCCACCTCCGCAGTCCTATCCTCGCACCCGTGCGCACCGGAATCCTCGGCGGGACCTTCGATCCCGTCCACATAGCTCACCTCCACGCCGGCGAGACAGCCCTCCACCAGGCTGGCCTCGACCGAGTGGTGTTCATCCCCGCCGGGGACCCCTGGCAGAAGGCAAGCCGGGGAGTCACCGAGGCCGCCCATCGGTTAGAGATGGTGCGCCTGGCCGCAGAAGGCGTCCCCGGGTTCGAAGTAGATGACCGGGAGGTGGCTCGGGAGGGGCCGACCTACACCGCCGATACCCTGGCCAGCTTTCCCGTTGACGAAGATCTCTTCCTCATCCTCGGCGCCGACTCGGTTCTCGGCATCGAAACCTGGCATCGCTATGACGAGGTACTAGACCGGGTGACGGTGCTGGTCGCGCCCCGTCCCGGCTATGACCCCGACGAGGTGCTGGCCCTTATCCCCGACGCGGTGATCCTGGAGATGGCACCGCTGGGAGTGCGAGGGACCGAGATTCGGGCCATGGCTCGGGAGGGACGGCCGTTTCGGTTCCTGGTCACCGACACCGTCTACAGGTACATATTGGAGCAGAACCTCTACACCGATGCTCCCAAAGGCGATAGTGTGGGGGTCCCAGAGAAACCGGAGGAACAGTCGTAGAGCAGAGTGTCGAACTGGCCCGGATGGCCGCCGATGCCATCTTCGCCAAGAAAGGAACCGACATCGTCCTGCTCGACGTCGAGGCGGTGTTCCTGCTCTCGGACATCTTCGTGATAGCCACCGGCACTTCGCGCCCTCATGTGCAGGCCCTCGCCGACCATGTGGAAGAGAAGCTCAAGGAGGGGGCGGGAGTAAAGCCCTTGCGGGTCGAGGGGCGGTCTGAGGCCGAGTGGGTGCTGATCGACTACGGGGACATCATCGTCCATCTGTTTCAGGAGCCGGCACGGGAGTACTACTCGCTGGAGCGGTTGTGGGGCGACTCGGAGCGGGTGAGGTGGGAGGAGCCCGCGGTCACCGACCGGTGAGCGTTTCACCTTGACGCCCACGACGCCGTAGAATCTCACTTCACTCGGGGCTGTAGCTCAGTTCGGCAGAGCACTTGACTGGCAGTCAAGGGGTCAGGGGTTCAAATCCCCTCAGCTCCACCCAAACTCCTCGTCTCAGCGATTCACAAGCCGTCCTCTCTCCCGTCGGCCCTCGGTGCTAGCTTCGACCGGGTCCACCATGGCCTGAAACAGGGCGTCGCCACGTCCCGGAGGAGCAATGACACCGAACCCAACCCCTTCTATGGCTCTTATCCAAGCGGGTTGGGATGCCGTTGCCCGGTCGGCGTGGGTCGAGGCGCGGGGACACTTCGAAGCGGCCCTCGCTGAGACTGAGACGCCGGAAGCGTTGGAGGGCTTGGGGATTGCGGCTTGGTTCCTAGATGACGCCGCCACCGTCTTTGGGGCGCGAGAAGCTGCGTACCGCCTCTATCGGGAGCGCGGCGATCATCAGGCGGCGGCGCGCCTGGCAGCCTTTTTGGCTATGGACTACGGCATGCTTCGCGGTGAGGTTGCAGTGTCGCAGGGCTGGTTCCAAAGGGCGGAGCGGCTGCTCGATGGAACAGGGCCTACTCCGGAGAGCGGATTTCTTGCACTGCTTGCCGGGGTTATGGCGATCGACTACGCGAACGACACTGTTACAGCCCGCCAGGCCGCGGTGCAGGTCATTGATATCGGCCGAGCGCTGGGGATCACCGATCTCGAGATGGTCGGCCTGGCGTTGGAGGGCATCGCCATGGTGAGCAACGGCCAGGTGGAGGAGGGGATGCGGCGCCTCGACGAGGCCACCGTGGCAGCCATCGGCGGCGAGATGGAGGACCCGCTGATGATCGGCCTCACCTCCTGTTACATGATGTTCGCCTGTGAGCGTGTCCGAGATTTTGACCGCGCCGCACAGTGGTGCGAGAGGGTCAAGGAGTATTGCCGGCGAGTCGGGCTGCGGTTCCTGCTCTCGATCTGTCGGGCCCACTATGCCTCCATCCTCATCACCCGTGGCCAATGGGCGGACGCCGAAAAGGAACTCGTTCCAGTGGTGGAGGAGATGGTCAAAACCATGCCCGGCATCGCCCACGACGGAGTCATTCGCCTGGCCGACCTCCGGCTTCGCCAGGGGAGATTGGAGGAAGCTGACGGCTTGCTGTCACAGGCCGACTCCCATGCCTTCGGTCAGCTGGGGCTGGCGGCGGTCGCCCTCGAGCGAGGTGACCCCAGCGCCGCCTCGGACCTGTCAGAACGGTGCCTACGCCGAGTCCCCGAGGAAAACGTCACCGAGCGGGCCGCAGGCATCGAGATCCTCGTTAGGGCAAGGGCGGCCTTGGGCGACGTTGCCGGGGCGAGGGAAGCTCTGGTGGAGCTTCGGGCGGTGGCAGAGCTTGTGGGCACGCCCCTGCTCGTGGCGGCGGCGAAGGCCGCCGAGGGCGTTGTGGCCGCGGCGAGTAGTGACCATGATCGGGCACGCCGGTTGCTAGAAGATGCAGTCGACCTCTATCGGGGACAGCACGCCCTCTATGACGAAGCGCGGGCGAGGATGGATTTGGCACGCTCCCTCGAGGCCGTCGGACTCGGGGCGAAGGCGGTCCGAGAATGCGAACAGGCCCTAACGACTTTCGGCGAGGTCGGCGCCGGACTCGACGCCGAACGAGCCGGGAATCTGGCCGCAGAGCTGCGGCAGACGGCTTCTGCTGACGATGCACCTGGCGTTACCGGCCCGCTCACGGCTCGGGAGGTGGAGGTTCTGGGCCTCGTGGCAGACGGCCTGTCCAATAGGGAGATAGCCGCTCGCCTCGTGCTGTCTGAACACACCGTGAAACGGCACATGTCGAACATCCTCACCAAACTCGGTGTTGGTTCTCGGGCAGCCGCCGTGGCCAGGGCCTCCCGCGACTCCATCCTCTAGCCGCCGGAGTCCTGGAGGCGACCGTTGAGAGGATGGCCCAGACGGGCCATTTCCCCCGACCCGGTTGGAAATGGCCCGCATGGGCGAAGCCGGCAGAGGTTTCGTTGCGTACTTTGACCATCGTTGGAGGCAAGGAGGAATGTCATGCCGAGCATGGAAGTGAGCGAGATCGTCGAACGACCCGTCGCAGAGGTCTGGGCGTACATCGAGGACCCCCGCAACGAAACCGAGTGGCAGTCGGCCGCCCGGGAGCGCGAGCTGCTGGACGACGGCGAGATAGGCAAAGGAACCCGGTACCGCGGGGTCGATGGCTTTCTCGGCCGGCGACTCACCTTCGTGTGGGAGGTGACCGAATATGACCCTGAGGACCGTCTGGTGATCCAAGCGACAGAGGGCCCGATGGAAACCCAGTTCGCCTTCGAGCTGACACCGGTAGACGGAGGCACCAAGGTCACCTACGGCGGTGAGGCAGAAAACGGGTTCGGCGGACTCTTCGGGAGGCTCCTCGACCCAGTCGTCACGGGAATCTTCCAGCGGGAATCGCAGAACGACCTTGCCAAGCTCAAGGCGATCCTCGAGGCCAATTCGTAGTCAGCGAGCCCTTGGGAACAACAGGAAACGATTGTGCAAGAGATGATGTCACAGAAGTCAGTGATGCAGGGTCGGCTCTGGAGTGCCCGAGCGGGGGACTGGGCGGAGACCCTGGAGGGACCCCAAGGATGGGGGATCCCCCTTTATAAACTAGTGCTTGATAGGGCCGACATCGGTCCTGGGGCGGCTGTCCTGGATGTGGGCTGCGGCGCCGGACGGTTCGTCAGGATGGCTGCCGACCGGGGGGCGACAGTGGCCGGTATCGATGCCGCGGAGGCCATGGTGGCGATCGCCCGGGAGCGCACCCCCGACGGCGACTTCCGTCTCGGTGACATGGAAGCGCTGCCCTGGGATGCAGCCACTTTCGACACCGTGACCGCCTTCAGCGCGCTCCAGTTCGCCACGGACACAGGCAAAGCGCTGGGGGAAGCCGGGCGCGTGACTCGGAAGAATGGACGGATCGTCGTTGCGGTTCCGGGACCACCCGAGGACTCGGAGTTCACCCCGTTCATGATGGCGCTCCAGCCACTTATGCCGCCGCCGCCACCCGGGACAGCTTCAAGGGGGGATCCTTTCGCCCTTTCGGAGCCGCGGAAACTAGAAGAGCTGCTTCGCCACGCCGGACTGACGCCGCGAGAGGCCGGAAAGGTCGACTGTCCAATGGAGTTCGTAGACCAGGAAACGATGCTTGCGGGGATGCTTGCCGCAGGGCCGGCTGTCCTGGCAATCCAAAACGTAGGCGAGGAGGAGGTGCGCCGTGCCGCGATCCGGTCACTGGCTCCCTTCAGAAGCGCCGCTGGCGGCTACCGACTGGAGAACACCTTCCAATACCACGTCGCCACGACTTGAGCCAGAGACGTGATCCTGAGCGCGGCATGATCGCTGACTGAGCGGAGGCCCTATGGCTGGGTGTTGCAGTCTCGCCGACTATGGACAGGTCTTCAGCTCCCGGCAGGCGCGCTGGGACGCATGGAGATATGCAAGAAGGGGGCTCGGCTGGGCGCCTGGCCGGACCGTTGATCTGTTTAGGGATCGGGTCATAGACGGCGCTTCTCTGCTTGAGATAGGCGGTGGCATCGGAGACCTTCAGGTGGAGCTGCTGCGGCTAGGGGTGACTAGGGCGGTCTCGGTCGAGCTTTCACCCTCCTACGAGGAGACCGCGACAAGAATCCTGCGAGACGCCGGATTCGACACCGCGGTGACGCGACTGACCGGGGACTTCATCGATATGTACGACCGCGTAGAGCGTGCCGACCTTGTGGTCATGCACAACGTTCTCTGTTGCTATCCGGATATGCGCCGCCTGGTTGAAGCCGCAGCGGAAAAGACCAGGAACTACTTGATTGTTAGCTACCCGCGCAACACATGGTGGCTGCGTGCCGCGGCCAAGACAATGAATCACGTCTGGTATCGGCGGGTACGGCGGTGCGACTTCAGGTTTTTCATCCACCCACCGGCCGAAGTCCGCCGAGCTGCGCTCTCCGCCGGCCTGAACCTGTTACATAGAGAGCGCAGCGTAGGAGACCATCTGGAGGTTTTTCGGAGGGGGGTCGATGCGACGACCTGAGCGAGGCACCGAACGACCGACAGGGTCGATCCGGCTCCCGTCGAGCCCTTTTTCTACTGGCTGACGATGACACCAGCCTGCCGAGGTCCGCGGGTGTTCGGGCGATTTGGTCCCCATAGCCTCGAACCGCCCCCACCTCGTTTCACACCGTGTGGGCTCCTTTAAGCATCCACGTCGGGTCCGGTCCTCACTGGTCTGGACAGGGAGTTCCCCTGTACGAGCCGTACCCCGAGGTCATAGAGGGTCTGGACATCCGCGACGTTTTCTACGCGTTCGGCGATAAGGCGGATGCCCCACTCTTTGCACCAGGTCGCTGCTTCGGCTAGATCGACCTGGGCCATAGGGTCATCAATCAGTCCTGAGATCACGTCTACCTTCGCAAAGTCGGGACGAAGATCGGTCAACGTTGGGTGCCAAGCGGACAAGCTTCCAAGGGGAATGTCATCGATTGCCACCAGAGCCCCTGCTCCCCGCAACTGGAAGACGAACTCTTGGCATGCTCGGTTGAAGACCAAAGGCGCAGAAATGTCGCAGACGAGGCGACTAGACAACTCTGGCAGCACTCGTTTCGCCAGATCAAGGGCGACCGGCGGCGATGCGTTGAGAAACAGCAGTGACTCGGTGAGCATCCGCGGTGGTGCCTGCACCGCTCTCATGGCGGCGGTGATCTCAAGATCTCGGGATAGTTCCATGTCCGAGGCGACCCGGAACCACAGGCCAGCCGGGATGGCGGCGTCGGCCGGAAAACGGGCCAGTGCTTCGTAGCCGTGGATCCTCGGTATCCCTCCATGCAGCCCGAATACGGGCTGGAAGACTATGTCGACCGAGCCTTCGGCGATGACACTCGGTAGCAGCATGCGAACCTTACGTTCCCACTGCCAATACCGAGCGAGGGCCAGCAGGTCGGCCTGTGACCCCGACGTCTGATGGAGCTGTTCCGGTACCGAGGATTCCACTGTCAGCGGTATCGACTCAAAGGGGAAAATCCTTGAGCCGGACCGATGATGTCGCCGGTCTCAGTGACTGATCCGCCTCGCCCCAGCAGGACGTGGATCCAGGTGCCCAGTACTATTATTAAACGTAGTAGTCAGACGGGATTGGCCATGGTGGATCAGAGCCTCCTGCTCGTCCTTGTGCTGGCCCTCGCCGCCGCGGTCGCGGGGATAGCCGCCGTCGTTCGCGATCGCCCGCGACCCCAAACCCCGGAGCGGGTTCCCACGGGTGGGTCACCCCAAGTTCACTTGCCGCCGTCGACTGAACCGAAGAGCTTGGAGCAGCCGGCTCCGAAGCCGGTGAAGTTTCATAGACCCTCTGTGGGGGACCGCGAGGGTCTTGGCCGCGGTGGCGCTCAGCGGGTCATCGAAGTCCCTCCCGAAGAAGCAGGACTCACCAGGCGTCGTTTCCTAAACCGTGCCACAGCCACGTTCTTCGGGACGTATCTCGCCCTCTTAGGGTCTTCGATGCTCTCGTTCTTCTGGCCCAGGCTGACCGGTGGTTTCGGCACCAAGGTAGATGTCGGGCCGATTGCCGACATCAATACCCAGTTGATCGCCTCTGACGGGAGGTCTTCCTTCGTGGAGATACCCGAGGCGCGCGCCTACATCGTCCCCGTCACCAAAGAGCAGCTAGAGGCCTCCCAGTTTGCAGGACAGGACCTGGAGGTCGATGGGGTGATGGCGCTGTGGTGGCGCTGTGTCCACCTCGGATGCAAGACCCCGTGGTGCGCCAGCTCGATTGGATTCGAGTGCCCGTGTCATGGATCGAGGTACACGCTGCTCGGAGAGTATGCGGCCGGTCCTGCACCCCGTAACCTGGACCGCTTCGTCGTTTCGTTGACCGAGGACCGCCGTCTCATCGTGGACACCTCTTCCATCGTCCAGACCCCCAGGGCACCCAAGCACGCGGTGCCGTACCCTCAGGGCCCGACCTGCGTGTGATCCCTGGGGCGGCCTGCCGGGGTTGACTCCTCATGGATTGTCGCCTCAGGCTCGCCTTTCCCCTACTGGCCGTCCTCCATCGCGAAATCTCCTAGTAGTCGACCTCCAGGTGGCGGCGTCTGATCGTTTTCCGTCCCTTGAGTCCTAGTGTTGGTGGCGATGCAGAAGCCGTTTCCGGGACGAGCAGGCGGACAGATTGAGTCTGCGTAGCACCGTCCTCTCGCGACTTCGCAACGGCTCCTTTGATGTACTTGTCGTAGGTGGGGGGATCAACGGGGCGGTTTCGGCTGCGGTTCTGGCGGGGCGGGGAGCGAATGTGGCTCTGGTGGACCGGGGAGACTTCGGGGGGTTCACCAGTCAGGAGTCTTCGAATCTGGTCTGGGGCGGGATCAAGTACTTGGAGACCTACGAGCTTCTTCTGGTGCGGAGGCTGTGCCGGTCCCGGAACCGTCTGGTGGAGGCCTTTCCGGACAACGTGAGGCCGATCGGGTTCTTGGCGACCCTCGACGAGAAGTCACCTCATCGGCTGTGGCTGGCAGCTCTGGGCACCTACCTCTATTGGGCCATTGGCAGTTTCAAGACCCACCATCCTCGGGTGCTAAGCGCCAGGGACATTGCCGAGTTGGAACCGGTGATAGACACTTCGTCGTCTGTCGGTGGAGTCGAGTATTACGACGCCTATCTGGCCGATAATGACTCTAGGTTCGTGTTCGGCTTCGTCAGGTCGGCGCTCGATGCCGGGGCCAGTGCTGCCAACTATGTGGAAGTGGTGGCGGCGGAGTTCGGCGACGGCCGGTGGAGGGTGACCCTGCGCGACGTGGAGGAGGGTGGGGAGCCGTTCCGCTGTACCGCCCGGGTCCTGATTAATGCCGCCGGGCCGTTTGTCACCGACCTGAACCAGATGCTCGGGATAACGACGGGACACACCCTGGTCTACTCCAAAGGGATCCACCTCATCGTTCCCCAGATCACTTCCAACCGGAGGGTCCTCGCCTTCTACGACGACACCCAGCGGCTGTTCTACGTGATCCCGATGGGTAGAAGGTCGGTCATCGGCACCACCGACACCCGGGTCGATACCCCCTACACAGAGGTGACGGCCGAGGACCGCGCTCTTCTTCTCGGCCAGATCAACGCTCGGCTTGTTCTGGACCGGCCCCTCACCGAAGACGATGTGATCGCCGATCGGAGCGGGGTGAGACCTCTGGTGGTTCAAGCGGACCGGGAGGTGGGCGACGACATCGACTGGACCAAGCTGTCACGCAAACATGTGATCGAAGCCGACTCCGACCGCAGTGTGATCACCATCCTCGGAGGCAAACTCACCGACTGTCTCAACGTCGGCGAGGAAGTGGCGGAATGTGTAGAGGAGTTGAACATCCCCTTGGAACCGGACACCCAGACCTGGTACGGGGAACCGGCTCCAGCCACACGGGAAGAGTTCTTCCGCCAGGCACGTCTGATGCACCTGGACGACCTGCGCCCCGACCCGAACCTGGAGCCGGTTTCGGAGCGCCTATGGCGCCGGTATGGGCGTCGTGCCTTCGCCATGCTCGACGAGATCCGCAACGATCCCAGGATGGGGGAGGACATCATCGAGAAAGCCGACTATCTGAGAGTAGAGCTGCATCAGGCTGCCGAGACGGAGATGGTGACCAGGCTGGAAGATTTCCTGCGGCGTCGCTCCAAGATCACCCAGGTGGTCCCCGAAGAGGAGGTTCTGGCATCTCCGGGCCTTGACGAGGCTGTGGAGATCCTCTTTGGTGATGACGCCGAGCAGAAACTGGAGGAGTTCCTCAGCGATCACGACCTGACGCGCAGCAGGTCGAGCGATGGCACCGACAAGGGGTGATTGACGGGGCGGGGAGACCCTCGGCGTAGTCCGGTTAACGTGAGCCCGTGTTGTGGATCAAGAGGATCCTCGCCGCTGTCGTGGTTCGTCCAGAACGAGGTCGACCAAGGTCGCAAGGATCTCAACTTCTCTGAATGGCAGCGACCCCAGGAGGGGGGCGAGGCCGCGGAGACGGTGTGGGAGGGTTCAATGCCTCCTCTCCTCTACCAGTGGACCTGATCTCGCCTCACCGATGCCGAGATGGAAGCTCTAGCCGCCGGCCTGACGGCGACGCTCGGTGACGAAAACGACAGCGATGGCGGACCGGAAAACGAGAAGGAGAGAGACGAAGACGACTAGCAGCACCGGATCAGGAGTGAGTCAGCCAGGTCACGGTCAGGCCCCCGAGGTTGGCTGATGGGCTCGGGTCTAACCCCGGAGCGGGCCCGCTCGGTCTACGACCGGATCGGCCAGCTCCAGGACTGGCAGAGCTTCTACGAGTCGAAGGCGCTCAACGAGCTGATCATCCACGGGGAGTTCGACTCAGCTCGCGCCGTCTTCGAGCTGGGATGTGGAACCGGGGCCTTCGCCGAGCGCCTCCTCCGCCATCACCTTCCCCTCGACGCCAGCTACGTCGGCGTCGACGTGAGCGACACGATGGTTCGCCTAGCGGAGGCACGGCTGGAGGAGTGGCCGGATCGATGCCGGATCGTCCAAACCGACGGTCGGCTGCCGTTACCCGGAAGCGACGCCTCGTTCGACCGATTCATAGCCACCTACGTCTTCGACCTTCTCCCCGAGGACTACGCCGGGGAGATACTGGACGAAGCGAGGAGGCTTCTCACCGCTGACGGGCTGCTGTGTGCCGCGTCCCTTACCCGCGGTAGGAAGCCGGCGGAAAAGGCCCTCTGCACCGCATGGGAGTGGGTCGCGAAGCGGTCACCGGCCCTGCTCGGTGGGTGCCGTCCGATAGAACTCGGCCAGTACCTCGGCCCCAGCTGGGAGATCCTCTATCGCACGGTTGTCTCCGCCTTCGCCGTACCTACCGAGGTGGTCATAGCCAGGCCCGGGCACAGTTAGCCGCTTCGCTCCATCGTGGTGATCGTCTCGGCCACGCCGCCCAGCTCCGGATGAAGCCCAGCCACCTGGGCAGCCAGCTCGTTGAGTTCGCGGAGAGGGTCCTCCGCGGTTAACGCGACGATCTCGAAGGTCGGCGCGGCGACCTCCGCTTTCCCGATGGGTTGTCGCACCAGGAAGAGGGCCAGCTCCGACAAGGCCCGGGACATCAGCCGGTAGAGGCGGTCCACCAGATCTGACTTGTCCTCCCGCGGACTGAACAGCTCGGCGAGGGTGAGGTAGGTGTAGCCGTAGCAGCCGTTGAACAGGTCCGACACCGGCCGAAGCTCCTCCGGGTAGTCCGCGGTGCGGGGGTTGGTTGGGACCGGCCGCACCGGGCCGAGGGGAGATTCGCCGTCGACGATCTGTGCCAGCTTGTGGTAGTGGGTCAGCTCCTGATGGGAGGGGTCAGTCCATCTTTCGGTGCTCAGGCCCTCACCTTGGTGGACGATGACTTCGATGGTGGCGAGGGCACTGTCGACCCCGTCTACGAGTATCAGACCGCCACTGTCGGCGGCGTCGAATTCGACTGGCGCGTAGAAGGCAGGGTCTGACAGCTGGCGTTCCGGTTGCGGGTCGGCGAAGAGGTCGTGTCGCTTCGAAAGTTCAACGATGCCTACTTCCAGGGCATGGTAGAACTGGCCAAGGGTTTCGTAGGCATCGGGTTCGGGTGGGGCGCCGTGAACTTCGGGCTGCTCTATTCGCATCAGCACCTCCCGGATCATCTCTGTCGAGCACGGCTCGAGGTTGAGTTCAAGGAGCGGCTGGTGGTGCGGCAGGAGACCCGGGTAGGTGGGCAGAAGCGCCGTTGTATCGAAGCGAGGTTCGCCGCCCATGGCTGTCAGCAGGTTGGCGGCGAGAACGGCGTGGAGCATCTCCTCGGTGACGATGCTTCTGATGAGGAGCGCCGCTTCCGACCTTTGGTCCTCGATCGAGTACATGGCGAACAGGTAGGGCGGGATTGTCGAGAGTTCGACCTGGATGGCCAGCTCCAGGTGAGAGCGCAGGTCCTGGGGGGTGTTGATCGGCAAGGGGTCCCTCTTGTAAGGGCTCGAAATGTAGCCTGTCGGCGGACGCTCCCATCGGATACGAACTGCATGCGGGTCAAGGGCTTGTTGGACGACTGGCCGCAGCGGCACAGCCAGAAAGGGGCGGTGGCCGGGATCGGCTCGTCGACAGCCCAGGTCTCGGGCTCTCCCAAGGGAGAACGGACGATGTGCTCGGGGGTGAGGGGAAGGTCGGCGCGGACCTCGTAGGGCCCGTCCCGGGTGATAACGATGTCGTATTCGATTTCGAACATGCGCCTTACCGGGACCCTATTCGCCGGAGGCGCCGTCGGCCCGGGCTGGATCGTCTCAGGCGCCAGCGAGCTCTTCGAGGGCCCGGCTGACGAACACCGGCACCATCTTCTTGCGGTAGCGGGAGGTGAGATCGGTATTCGCCAGAGGGCGCGCCAGCACCCTCGCCTCTTCCGCCGCGACGGTGATGGCCTCCTCGTTCAGAGAGCTCCCCACCAGGGCCTCTTCAGCCTTGGGGACCCGCAGCGGCGCGGAGGTGATGGCACCCAACACGATCCGGGCTCCGGCGCAGGTCCCGTCTGCAAAGCGGAGCGCGGCGGCGACGCCCAGGATGGGGAAGTCGACGCTGCCCCGACGCCTCAGCTTGTGGTAGGTGGCTCGTAGGTCAGGCTGGTGGGGGATGGTCACCTCGGTGAGCACCTCGTCGGGCGCCTTTACATGATGGGCCATCCCGTCGTTCTGGTAGAGGCCCTCGACAGGAAGGGTGCGCCGACCTCCAGGACCCACCAGGGTGACCGAGGCTTCCAGGGCTACCATCACCGGTGCCAGATCCGATGAGCTGACCGCCCAACAGTGTTTCTTCGCAGGGGCCACCCAGCAGGTGTCACCACCCGCCTTCAGACAAGGCTCGGCCGCCTGACGCCACAGGTCGGGGACGTTGAGCCAGTCACAGCGGGTATCCACTAGGAGGTTTCCGCCCACGGTCCCCTGGTTGCGTATCTGGGGGGTGGCCACCGACCCTGCTGCCTTGCTCACCACCGCCGGAACCCGCGGGTCCTGAGAGACCTCGACGAGGGTGGTGAGGGCCCCGATCCGGATCGTGCCCTCGTCGTCGACCGTCACCCCCCTCATGTCGGGTACACGCCGCAGGGATACGATCACCGAGGCTGGATGCTGGCGCCGCTTCAGGTTGGGCACCAGGTCAGTACCGCCGGCGGCCAGCACGGCCCCATCGGTGCCGAGCATCTCGACGGCCTCCTCGACGGTGGTGGGGGTGGCGTGGCGGAGGGGAGGAAGGCGGAGCATCAGGCTTTGGCCCTCTCTGCCGGCGGTTCCACCCGCAGTGGAGGCCGGAACTCGTAGGGAGGGATCCCGTCGGGCCCATAACGGCCGGGACCGCCCCGCTCGCGATCCCGCAGGGCGGAGAGGACGTAGTCGGGTCGGACCGGGACCTCGTCGACGCGGATCCCGAGGGCGTCGTAGACGGCGTTCACCACTGCCGGAATCACTGGAAGAAGGGGTCCTTGGCCTACCTCCTTGGCGCCGAAGGGACCCTCCGGGTCGAGGGATTCGACGAGGATCGACTCCACGGGGGGCATCTCCAGGACGGTGGGGATCTTGTAGTCGAGGAGGGATGGTCCCTTGTGCAGGGCACCTTTAAAGGCCTGCTCCTCCATGAGCACTTCACCCAGGGCCATATGGACGCTGCCTTCTATCTGGCCCTTGACCAGCAGCGGGTTGATGGCCCGGCCGATGTCGTGGGCCAGCCAGATCCTTCGCACCGACACCATCCCGGTCTCGGCGTCACAGTCCACCCGGGCTACGCAGGCCGCATAGGAGTAGGCGGGGGAGGGTCCCACTCCAGCACCCTTGTAGTCGCCTTTGATTCCCTCCGGTGGCCGGTAGGTTCCGGAGGTGACCAGGAGTCCATGGTGGGCTTCGGCGATCCGTACCGCCTCCGCCCAGGAAAGCTCTTTCTCACCGGCCCTCACCGCCCCCTTGCCGATGTCGACCTCATCGACGGCGAGGTCGAACTCTTTGGCCACGGCCGCCACCACCAAATCGGCGAGCTTGGCGGCGGCTTCGAGGGCGGCGTTGCCGGCCATGAAGGTCACCCGACTGGAGTAGGAGCCGAGGTCGATGGGAGTCAGATCGGTGTCAGCGGTGATCACCGCCAGCTCCGACGGATCCAGGCCGAGCACCTCACCGATCACCGTGGCCAGCATCGTCGTCGAACCCTGCCCACAGTCGGCGGCCATGGAATAGACGGTGACGCCGCCCCCCCGATCGACCTTGAGCATCACCTCCGACTGGGGCATGTCGTTGAAGTAGATGGGGAGTCCTGCCCCGGACAGGTAGCAGCCGACGGCCAACCCAACCCCCTGCCCTTCGGGAAGGCTGCGGTGTTTGCCGGAAAAGTCCGAGGCCTCCACCACCCGGTCGATGCACTCGGCGAGTCCGGTGGAGGTGATACGGAGGTGGTTGACGGTCCTGGTGAACGGTTCGACCAGATTGCGTCTCCGGATCGTCACCGGGTCGAGTCCCAAGTCCTCGGCAGCCTTGTCGAGGTGAGCTTCGAGGGCGAAGCGGGGCTGAGGGGTGCCGTGGCCGCGTTTAGGTCCGCAGGCCGGCTTGTTGGTGAACACCCGCACCCCTTGGAAGCGGTAGGCGGGAATCTTGTAGGTGGTGGTCTGGAGCTGGCCGGTGTAGAGGAGAGAGGCCGCTCCGTAGCTCCCGTAGGCGCCGCCGTCGACGAAGCTCTTGAACCACATGGCGGTGATCTCACCAACGTCGGTGAAACCGGTCTTCACCCACATCAGCACCGGATGCCGACCCCGATGGGCGTAGAAGACCTCCTCCCGGGTGAGGATGATCTTCACCGGACGGCCGGTGATCAGAGCCATCTTGGCGGCGACGAACTCGTGGGAGAAAACGTCGGTCTTACCGCCGAAACCGCCGCCGGTGAGGCAGGCGGTGACCCGGATTCTGCCTTCAGGCATCTCCAGGACCTGGGCGAGGAGACGATGCAGGTAGTGGGGGACCTGAGTGGAGGAGTAAAGGTGAAGGCGCTGGTCGTCGCCGACGCGGGCCACCGCCCCGTGGGTTTCCAAGGCGGCGTGGTTGGAGCCCTGGTAGAAGAAGACATCCTCCCGGATGTGGTCGGCGATCTCGAAGCCGAAGTCAACATCTCCGAACTCGAGGGACACCTCCCGGTGACGGTTGTTGGCGGGCCCCTCCCGGTGGATGGGCTCATCGACTATTTCCAGGGCCTCGTCGATCGTGGTGACGGCGGGAAGGTCCTCGTAGGTGACTTCGATGAGATCGACCGCCTGCTCGGCGAGGTCGGGGTCGTCGGCGGCCACCGCGGCTACCGGGTCGCCGACATGACGGACCTTGTCGACAGCCAGGGCGTGCTCGTCCTGGCTCACCGGCAGCAGGCCGAAGCCGGCAGGCAGGTCCGCACCGGTCAACACGACGTGGACACCGTCGAGGGCCTCTGCCGCGGAGGCGTCGATGCTGACGATGCGGGCGTGGGCCTTCGGGGAGCGGAGGATCTTTCCGTAGAGCATCCCCGGATAGGAGATGTCGTCCACATACCGGGCCGTTCCCGTCGTCTGGGCGAGGGCGTCTACCCGGGGCGCTGGCCGGCCGACGATGCCACGGCGGGGTTCGGCGCTCATCGCTCCTCCGCGGCGACAGCGCTAATCGCCCGGATGATGGGCAGGTAGCCGGTGCAGCGGCACATGTTGCCCGAAATAGTTTCGGCGATAGTCTCCTCGGAGGGGTGGGGATCGGTGTCGAGGAGGGCCTTGGCAGTGAGGATCATCGCTGGAGTGCAGTAGCCGCACTGGGCGGCTCCGTATTCGCCGAAGGTGAGCTGGAGGGGGTGGGGCCGGGAGACCGAGCCGATGCCCTCGATGGTGGTGATCTCTTCACCGCCCACGTCGAGGGTGAGGGTGAGACAGGACAGGATCGGTGTCCCGTCCACCAGGACGGTGCAGGCGCTGCATTCACCCAGTTCGCACCCGTGCTTGGTGCCGGTGAGCCCGAGATCCTCCCGTAGGGTCTCGAGGAGGGTCCGGTGGGGGGCCACAAAGAGCCGGCGGGCGACACCGTTGACCGTCAGGCTGACTGGCTCCATCGTCTCTCCCAGTGACATCAACCCATCGTATCGCACCGTCCCGGCCTCTCCGGAGGGAGACAGGGCGCGGGGGCAGGGGAGACGGCCTCCTTCTGCATCCCCCAGCTTCCCACAATCGTCCCTTTGGCACCCGGGTGCCGGTCCAGGGTTGCCCGTATTATCCGGAGGTCTGATGGGTTTCTTCGACCGCCATACCGAGACGACGTCCAGGGCTGGGCTTCGCGATGTCCAATTCGTCAGGCTGGCCGAACTGCTGGCGACCGTTTACGGACGGAACCGGTTCTACACCGACAAGATGGACCGAGCCGGGGTCACACCGGACACCGTCCGATCCTTGGAGGACCTGGCCACGCTGCCGTTCACCACCAAGGAGGAACTGGTCGCCGCGGCGGAGCAGTCGCCTCCCTTCGGAACCAACCTGACCTTCCCCGAAGACGCCTACACCCGGATCCACCAGACCTCGGGCACGACGGGCCGGCCCCTCAAGGTGGTGGACACCGAAGAGAGCTGGGACTGGTGGGGGAGGTGCTGGGGGTATGTGCTCTCCGGTGCCGGTGTCACCGCCACCGACCGTCTGTTCCTGCCCTTCTCCTTCGGGCCGTTCATCGGTTTCTGGGCCGCAGTCGAAGGAGCCAGGGAGGTAGGCGCCCTGCTGATCCCCGGCGGGGGAGCCGACTCCGTTCAGCGGCTGCACCTCATCGAAGAGCTGGGGGTGACCGCTCTGTGCGCCACCCCGACCTACGCCCTTCGCCTTGCCGAGGTCGCCCGAGCTGAGGGCGTGGACACGGCGGAGCTTCCGGTGAGACGGCTCGTCCTGGCCGGAGAGCCGGGGGCCCTGGTGCCGGAAATCAGGCGCCGCATCGAATCTGCCTGGGGGGCGGAGTGCTACGACCATGCGGGAGCTTCCGAGGTGGGAGCCCACAGCTTCGAGTGTGAGGCCCGCACCGGCGGAACCCATGTGATCGAATCGGAGTTCATCGTCGAGGTGGTGGATCCGGCCGACCTCCGGCCGGTCCAGGCCGGTGGGGAGGGTGAGCTGGTCATAACCAACCTGGGACGGGTGGGCTTTCCCGTGATCCGCTACCGCACCGGCGACCTGGTGCGGTTGAACACCGATCCCTGCGAATGTGGGCGGACCTTCGCCAGGTTCGACGGGGGGATACTGGGGAGGGCCGACGACATGGTCGTGGTTCGGGGAGTGAACGTCTTCCCCAGTGCTATCGAGAATCTGATCCGTCAGGTGGATGCGGTGGAGGAGTATCAGGTCACCGTCTCCCGGGGCTCCGACCTGGCCAGTCTGTCAATCGCCATCGAAGTGGGCGAAGGGGCTGACGCGGAAGCAGCCCGGCATGCGGTAGCCAGGAACATACAGAACGAGCTGGCCCTACGACCCGAGGTGACTGTCGTTGCATCTGACAGCCTTCCCCGGTTCGAACTCAAGGCCCGCCGGTTCCATCTCGTCGACTAGTGGGTTTTCAGAACTCGATCACCTGACGCAGGGCTTCGCCGTCGGCGAGCCGGTCTAAGGCAACGTTGATGTCGTCGAGGCTGATGGTGTGGGAGACGAGCCTGTCGGCCGGCAGTTGCCCGCGCTGGTAGAGATCGATGAAGTAGGGGACGTCCCGGGAAGTGACACAGGAGCCGAGGTAGCTGCCCTTGATGGTCACTCCCTTGACTACCAGTTCCGCCAGCCGAAGCTGGTGGAAGTCGGAGGGTCCGGCCAGGCCGAGGACGGTGACGGTGCCTCCCCGGCGAACCAGGCCCATCGCCAGCTCGAATCCCTCCACGGTACCGGAGGCCTCGATGGCGTGGTCTACTCCGCCCGCCGTCTCAGCAACAACCTGGTCGACCGTCTCCTCGCCGGCTTCCAGGGCGTCGGTAGCACCCATGGTGAGGGCGGGGGAGAGCTTCTCCTCCAGAAGGTCGATGGCAATGATCCCGCCGGCTCCGGCAGCCCTGGCACCGACGATGGCGGACAGTCCCACGGCACCCAGGCCGATGACCGCCACCGAGTCGTGTTCGCTGACCCCGGCGGTGTTGAGGGATGTGCCTGCCCCGCAGAGGACGGCGCAGCCGAAAACGGTGATGTCTCGGGCGGGGAGACCTGGAGGTACCTTCACCACCGAAGGTTCGGCCACCAGGGTGTACTCGGCGAAGGCTGCCACCCCCATGTGGTGGTGGATCTTCTCGCCCCTGTGAGTCAGCCGGGTTCCCCCGGTGAGCAGCTCACCTCTCTGATTGGCCGCGCCTCCCTCTTCGCACAGCCACGCTTCGCCGGCGCGGCAGCGGGTGCAACGCCCGCATTGGGGCAGGTAGACCAGCACCACGCCGTCGCCCGGGGCGAGGCCGGCCACGCCTGGCCCTACCTCAACCACCTCCCCAGCGGCCTCGTGGCCTATCACCATCGGCAGTGGCCAGACCCGGGTGCCGTTTACTACCGAAAGATCGGAACGGCACAGGCTGGCCGCCTCCACCCTGACCAGCACCTCTCCGGGTCCGGGGTCCGGAAGTTCCAGTTCGACGATCTCCAGGGGACGCGAATCAACGTAGGGCCGGGGCAGGCCCCGCGCCCGTAGCAGGGCTCCTCGGAAGCTGATCATGACACTGCTCCTTTGGCAGGCTGCATCGTTACCTCAGCCTGCCACAGCGGGGCGGCTGCTGTCAGAATCGGCTTCACACGGCGCTCTGTTCCGGCGATTCCCACCGAATAGAACAGGGGTGACTTGGACGCCGCCCGAGGAAGGTTCAATCGGTCTGGCATACGCTGCGGATGAACTCCACCGTCGCCCGCCGTGTCTCCTCAGGTCGGGAGAGATGGGGAGAATGGCCGCAGTTCTCAAGCTCGAGCCGCTGCACCGGACCCGATGCGCGCTGTTCGATCATGTCGACGTGGGCGATAGTCCCATAGTCGTCGTCCAGGCCCTGGACCAGCAGGATGGGACAGTCGATCCTCGAGAGGAGACTTTCGATGTTCCAGCTCTGAAACTCCGGGTGGAGCCACACGTCGTGCCAGGCGAAGAACGTTGCCGCCGGATCGCGGTGGTACTTGCCCAGCTTGGCGATGAGTTCACTCCGCTGAGGCTCGCGGCCCATCTCCCTTATCTTGACCAGGCCGTATTCCTCGACGAAGACATGCGGCGCCAGAAGGACCAGGGCGGTGACCGGATGATGGGCGGCGTGGACGAGAGCGATGGAGGCTCCGTCGGAGTGACCCACGAGGATGGGACTCGAGATGTCGAGGCTATCGAGCAACGGCGGCAGCACCTCCAGCGCCTCCCGGTCGAAGAAGTCGACGGGACGGGGTCCCGGGGGAGCCTCCGACCAGCCGTGGCCGCTCCTGCTGTACACCACACCCTTGTGGCCTGTAGCTGCGACCACGTCGTCGGGAAAGCTCCTCCACAGCTCGATGGAGCCGAGGCCCTCATGAAGGAAGACCAGCGCCGGTTCGGCTCCTTCCCGGTTCTTGATCACGTACTCGAGCCGGCGGCCGGCCACTTCCAGCAGCGAAGCCCCTTGATGTTGCGACACCGCCGAGAGACTAAATTCGACAGCGGAGAAAGAACGTCACCAGACCCGGTCGAGGAGGAGCAACCATGCAGATTGGACCCAACACCAGCACGCTGATCGACGGATGGCTCGAAGCCGGCAGGGGCTCCGAGATGGCCCTCATCACCGGGGACGACCAACCCTGGACTGCAGAGGAGCTGTACGCCGCGGTGTGCAATGTCGCCGCCCGTCTCGCCGAGGCCGGTGTGCGACGTGAGGACCGAATCCTCATGGTCCTGGACGACACTCCGGCCTTTCCCGCCACCTTCCTCGGCGCCATGCGGATCGGTGCGGTGCCGATCCCTACCAACTTCCTTGCCCGGCCCGACGATTTCGGTTACTTCCTCGACGACTCCGAGGCGGTGGCCGCGGTGGTCGACCGCGTCTTCCTGGAAAAGGTCGGTCCCCAGGTGACAGCCCGCCCCAATGTCAAGCTCGTCGTCGCCAACGGGGATGCTCCCGACGGCGCCGAGTCCCTGGACGAGTGGATGGCCTCCGCCGCCGGCGATGTGGCTCCGGTCCCCACGGCGTCGGACGACATGGCCTTCTGGCTGTACTCATCGGGTTCCACAGGAGTTCCCAAGGGGGTGGTTCACCGCCATTCGGCAATAGCGGCCACCTGCTCCAACTACGCGGTGCCCGTGCTCGGCATCAACGAAGAGGACACCGCCTTCTCCTCCACCAAGATGTTCCACGCTTACGGGCTGGGCAACAACCTCAGCTTTCCCCTCTGGTCGGGGGCGACCTCCGTTTACATGACCGGCCGTCCCACCCCGGATCGGGTACTCGATAGGGTTCGCACCCGCCG
Organism: Acidimicrobiia bacterium; assembly: GCA_046756405.1. Taxonomy (GTDB): domain Bacteria; phylum Actinomycetota; class Acidimicrobiia; order Spongiisociales; family ZC4RG35; genus JBHHWH01. The sequence goes on from JBHHWH010000002.1 coordinate 43,498, forward strand.
CCCCACCCTCCTCTTTTCCGTCCCTGCCCTCTACAACGGGATGCTCGCCGACCCTGGCTTCGACGACGTGGACTGGTCTGTGGTGCGTCTTGGGATCTCCGCCGCCGAGCCGCTGCCGCCGGAGATCTGGCGTCAGTTCCACGACCGCACCGGGATCGAGATTCTCGACGGTATCGGCTCGACCGAGATGCTCCACATCTACGTTTCCAACCGTGCCGGAGCGGTTCGACCCGGGACCTCAGGCACATCCTGCCCCGGATACGAGGTGAAGATCCTCAACACCGAAGGGGAACCGGCCGAGGTCGGCGAACCAGGCGAGATGTGGGTTAGCGGTCCCTCCCGGCTGCTCCAGTACTGGAACCAACCGCAACGCAACGAGGAGAAGATCCGCGACGGATGGTTCCTCTCCGGGGACCGCTACGTCGAAGACGAAAACGGGTACTTCACCTACCTGGGTCGGGTCGACGACATGATGAAGATCGGGGGTCTGTGGGTGAGTCCCATCGAGATCGAGAACCGGCTCATGGAACACGAGGCCGTCCACGAGGCGGCGGTGGTGTCGGTGAACATCGACAATCGCTCCCGGATCAAGGCGTTCGTGATCCTCAACGATGGTCACCAGGGAGGACAGGATCTCACCGCCGAACTCCAGGAGTGGTGCAAGGCGGCCCTCCAGCGCTACCAGTTCCCTCACCTGGTCGAATACGTTGACGATTTCCCCCGGACCGCCACGGGAAAGATCCAGCGGTTCAAGCTGAGGGAGTAGATCCGGGCGGGTTTTCCCTGCGGAACCACGACGCCACGGTGGCCACCAAGCCCCGCTTGAACCCCAGGAAGATGGCGACGATCAGCGAGCCGTACAGCACCACCCTTAGCTGGGTGAGGTCGGCCATCAGCTCGTCGATGATGGTGAAAGTACCGGCGCCGATCACCGGCCCGAGCAGGGTCCCGATGCCGCCGAAGGCGATCATGACCAACACTCGGATGTCCACACTGCCGAAGGCGTAGGTGGAGGGGCCGATGAAGCCCTCCACGTGGGCGAAGAGGGCTCCCGCCAGCCCGATCATCGCCGAGCCGATGATCCCTGCATAGATGCGGTAGCGCGCCACGTTTACCCCGGCCAGCTCGGCAGCCTCTTCGTCGTCACGGAGGGCGCGGAAGGCCCAGCCGAGGTGGGAGCGGTGCAGAACCTGGTAGATGATCAGGTAGGCGACCACCAGGCCCACGAAGAGGTAGTAGGGGGGAACCTGTTCCCGGAGGAAGGTGTCGGCGCCTGTGGAGACCCTTAGTCCGGTCTCCCCACCCGTGAGGTCGCGTTGGCCGAGGATGAACTGCTCAAAGGCCAGGGAGAAGGCGAGGGTGACGATGCCTACGAAGATCGCCTCGAGAGAGCGCCTCACGGATATCCAACTGAACGAGCCTCCGAAGGCCCCGGCGAGAACCGTTCCCATCACCATGGTGACCGTCATTGGCAATCCGAAGCGGTCGGAGAGGATCACCGAGGTGTATCCGCCGATCCCCGCCAGGGCTCCGACGCAAAGGAAGAGCTGGCCGGTGCTCCCGAAAATGATGTTGAAAGCGACGGCGTAGGCGGCAAACAGGGCGCCGGACACGGCGAGTCCCATCATCACCCGAGAGTCCCCGAAACGAAGCGGGACCAGCGCCAACAGGACGCCGGTTGCGAGCGCGGGTACCAAGGCCCGCATCAGCGACTTCTCCGCTCTCGGCACAGATACGACGGTCATTCGCGGTGCCCCAGGAGTCCGGCTGGGCGAACCAGGATCGTCACTGCCGCGGCCGTGAGAAGAACGATGGTGGTGATGTACGTCCCGACGTAGAACGAGCTGATCGTGTTCACAACCCCGAGGAGGACGCCGGCGAGGAAAGTGCCGGCGACACTTCCGAGCCCGCCGATCACCGCGACGATCAGCGCGAGGATGGTGAAGCTGATCCCGGCGGTGACTCCCACGGGGGCAGTCATGGAGCGTGTTACGGCCACCAGTCCCGCGAGGACGCCGCTCAGAATGAAGATGAGTGTCCGCACCGAGGCCGGGTTGATCCCAACGAGCCGCGCACCCTCTTCATCCTGAATGACCGATCGGACCGCCCGTCCCGTGGTGGAGTAGCGGAAGAAGGCCACCAACAGGATCGCCGCCATGAGAGCGATGGCCGCGGCCAGGAGACCGCCAGCCCGCATCGGGATGCCTAGGACAGTGATAGGACCACCACCAACGGCGATGTTTATCCGTAGGGTGGTGAGGGGGAACCGCCACACCAGGAGCCCATCAATAGTGATGCCCACACCAAGGGTGAGGAGGAGGCTGAGCAGCACCCTGGATTCGCCTCGCTCGCGGTATACGGGTCGCATCAGAGTCGAATCGAGGATCAACCCGATTACGCCTCCGATCGCCAGTCCCAGTGTTACCGCGGCGACGGTGGGTATCCCGGCGTTGATGGCCACGGCCGCAGCGGTGGCTGCTACGACGGCGATCTGGCCGTGAGCCAGGTTGAGTACGCCGCCGAGACCGTAGACCAGGGTGAGGCCCACTCCGAGAAGACCAAACTGGAGCCCGAGGACAACGCCGTCCAGAAGGACTGCCCTCATGCGATACCCAGATAGGCTCGCTGCACTTCCGGATTCTCCTCGAGCTCGGGAGCCGATCCCTCCAACTGGATGCGACCGTTCTCGAGGACATAGCCTCTGTCGGCGAGGCTGAGCGCCAGGGGTACTTGCTGTTCGGCGACTAGCAGGGTCAGTCCCTGGGCCTTGAGACGGGTCAGGGCGGCGTAGGCCTCTGCCGCCAGCTTGGGGGCGAGCCCCGTCGTGGGTTCGTCCAGCATCATCAGCTTCGGCTTCGACATCAGGCCGCGACCGACGGCAAGCATCTGCTGCTCGCCCCCGCTCATGGTTCCAGCGCGTTGACGGCGACGCTCCTTGAGACGAGGGAACAGGTCGTAGACAAGGTCGAAGGACCCGGCCTCGGGCTTGTCGGGATAGGCGCCGAGGGCCAGATTCTCCTCGACGGTCATGTGGGGGAAGAGATGTCTCTCTGCGGGCACGTAGGCGACTCCGCGCCGCGAGATGAGGTGGGCGGGGACCCCAGAGATGTCGGTGCCAGCGAATACGACCCTGCCCCGGCTCGCCATGATCAGCCCGCAGACGGCCCTGAAGAGAGTCGTCTTCCCGGCGCCATTGGAGCCGATGATGGTGACGGCCTCACCGCTCTGCACCGAGATCGAGACGTTGTGTACTACATCATCGCCGAAGTAGCCGGCTGACAGCCCGGTTACCTCAAGCACCGGTCTGCGCCTCGGTTCCCAGGTACGCGGCGATCACCGACGGATCACGCATGACCTCATGGGGGGTTCCTTCTGCCAACACCCGCCCGAAGTCGAGCACCACCGCTCGCTCCGCTAGGTCCATCACTGCCTTCATCACATGTTCCACCCAGATCACCGTCACACCAAGCTGGTCGCGGATGGTACGCACGATCTCAATGGAGGCCGTCAGCTCGGTGTCGTTGAGCCCGGCCATTACCTCGTCGAGGAGTAGTAGCCGTGGGTGGCCGGAAATGGCCCGGGCCAGCTCCAGGAAGCGCTGATCATGGAGGTTGAGGGTTGAAACTGGGTGGCGGGCACGGTGGTCGAGTCCGACGAAACTCAGAGCCTCCGCAGCCCGATCCCTCGCGTCGTCCTCGTTAAGGAGGCCCTCGGGGCCACCGAACATGGCGCCCAGCAGCACGTTCTCTTCGACGGTTAGTGAAGAGAAGGTCTTGGGCGTCTGGAGTACGGTGGCTATTCCCAGGTGGCGGGTTCGATGGGGAAGGGAACCAACCAGGTTTCTCCCTTGGAAGAGGATCCGTCCGGCCGTGGGCGTGTCGAGCCCGGCAATGAGTTTCAGCAGCGTGCTCTTGCCAGCCCCGTTGGGGCCGACGATGGCGAGGATCTCGCCATCATCGACCTCAAGGGTCACGCCGTCTACGGCCGGGAGGCCGCCGAACCTCTTCTCGACGGCCTCCAGAGCCAGGACGGCCACGTTCTCTACTTCCTAACCCTCAGGGACATAGGGCTTGAGGGGGTCGGAATGGATCAGCAGCTCGGGCCACCAATCACCAGCGTCGTTGACCCCTTCGGGGGCCCCGGTAGCCCTCATGATGACGAACGTTGGCTGAGCCTTGGCCAACTCTCCCCATTCGGTCCACGCCATCTCAAAGGCGTACCCCGGCAGGTTGTAGCTCTGGCCGTGCAGGTACTCGGCGATGGCCACCGGGTCGGGGCCGACGTTGGCGATGGCGTCGGCCACCATGGTCACGATCCCATAGCCGGCGACAGCGTCATCCTCCATGAAGACGTTGTCCGAAAACGCCAGGTAGCGCCGGGCCAGATCCTGGTAGCTCTCACTGTCGTAGTCAGCGCAGCCGAAGTCGGCGAAGCGGTCCACCGCAGCTTCGGCAGCTCCCCCACCCATGATCAGTGAAAGTGGGAACCAAGCCCCGGCTACGGGCACGTCGAATCCGAGGTCGGCGGATTGGACGGTGATTGCGCCCGCCCCTGGCGGGTGGCCGGTCACGGCAATCATCTCCGGGCCGAACTCGTTGAGGCTCCTCAGGTAGGTGGTGAAGTCGGTTTCGCCGATGGGTGCGACCTCGATCTGTACCTCGATGTCGCTTCCTTCAAAGGAGCTGAGCAGGGCGGCCTCGATGGCTCGACCCCAGCCGTAGTCGGCAATGATCGCACCGATCTTCGTGGCTCCGTTTTGGTCTGCCCACTGTCGGATCGGCCCCATAGTCATCGGCGCCGCGGGAAGGCAGGTGCGGAAGGTGTAGCGGCTGTCCCGGGTAAGGATCGCTCCCGAGCCCGCTTTCACCAGGAAGAGTGGCACCTGGAGTTCTTCAGCGGCGATGGAGGTGTTGAGTCCGACATCGCTGGATATCGGACCACCGGCTGCGACGACGCCGTCCTCGACCATCCTCTCCAGGGCTTTGACAGCCTCCTCGGCGTTGGACTGGGTGTCGGCCTCAACGAGGACCAGCTTGTGACCGTTGGCACCACCAGCGGCGTTGATTTCCTCGACTGCCATGCGCATCCCGTCGGCCACTGAGACGCCCCAAGGGGCGAAGGTGGCAGTGAGAGAAGTCAGGAGGCCGATCTTGATGTCCTCCTTCGGGGCCTCGGTCGTCGCGGCCGCCGGCTCCTCGGCAGCCTTCGTCGTCGGGGTCGCCGGAGCGGGGCCCTCCGTCGTGGCGGCTGGCTCCTCCGTGGTGGTGGCACAGGCCGCGACGACGAGGGCCATCGCCGTCAGTAGCACGGACCCCTTGATCCAGTTTCGTATCCTCACTTCGTTCCTCCTTTATAGGCCAGTGGGGATCGGATCCCGGCCCGGGAGAGCTCGCTCTCGGCCCGGGGATCGTCACCCCTGGCATGCACGGAGCCTATCAAGACCAGCTCCGGAGCGAGGCTCAGTTGTCGGCCCTTTTCGTGTGATGCGTTTGGCTTAGCCAACCGCGCCTTGTGGGCAGTCGGAGGGGTTCTCTCTCCGAAGGGCCTGGGGGTGTGCGATCTTTTCCTCTAGCTGACAGCGCCTGGCCCTGGGCACGATGTGAATAGTCTCACAAGCGCGGTCCCGAGGCTGTACAAGCCGGCTTCGCGACGACCACCTGTAGTCGGGTCTGCTGATTTAAGGGGTAACGCTTACCTCTGCCTCTATCTCGACCGGAATCCCGAAGGGAAGCGATGCCATGCCCACCGCGGAGCGGGCGTGCCGTCCCACTTCGGGGCCGAACATCTCGAGGATGAGGTCGGAGAAGCCGTTGATCACCGTCGGCTGGCGGTCGAACCCCGCCGTCGAGTTGACCATCCCGAAAACCCGAAGCCAGCCGGTGATGCGGTCGAGGGTGCCTAGGGCCCGTTGGAGGGAACCCAGCATCGACAGTGCGGTGAGCCGGGCGGCTTCGACGGCCTCGGCGATGGTGACCTCTGATTCCACTTGACCGAAGGGTGGAGCAAGCCTCCCGTCGGGAGCCTGAGGTCCGTGCCCGGAGACAAAGGCGCGCTCACCCCTGACGTTGACGAAGGCGAAGGGGAGGACCACCCCCGCAGGAACCTTGACCTCTGGAGGGAGGATCAGCCCCAGTTCAGTCAGGCGGTCGTCTATCCGGCCCATGCAGTTCAGGGCCGGCCAAACTTGCGGGCGAACTTGGCGGCGGCGTTCTCCAGGATTGGCTTTCCGTGACCGAACACGGCCGCTTCAAAGTCGAGGCCACCGAGCTTGCGCAGACTGCGGCTGCCCTCCTCCAGGTCGTTGTAGCCCAGCATGTAGTTGAGGCCCATGACGTTCCCAGCCGCGTCCCCGGTGAACAGCAGCCTCCGGTCCCTCCTCCACAGCAGAGAGACATGACCGGCAGTGTGGCCCGGAGTGTGAATCACTTCGAGGCCCCCGGCAATGCTGAGGACGACTCCGTCGCCAAGCGAAGCCTGGGGCTCGAAAGCCGGGAACTCGTAGGGCTTGCTGCCGATGAGGAGCTTGAACAGGATCTTGTTCATAAGGCCGGGCCCAGGTTTCATCGTCTGGTGGATGATTCCGGCGCGGGCCACGTCGGTGTCTCCAGGATGGATGGCTACCGGAATGGTGCCTCGCGAAAAGTGTTTGGCACTGCCCAGGTGATCGGGATGGGCATGGGTGATGATTATGTGGGTGAGCTGGGAGGGGTCCGCGCCGATGGAGTGCATGTCCTTTTCGATCGCGGGGGCGTGCTTGGGGTAGCCGGTGTCGATGAGAGCAAGGCCGCGGTCTCCGTCATCTACAAGGAAGGCGTTTACCCCCTGGTAGGAGAGCTGGTAGAGACCTTCGACCACTTGCCTGATTGTCATGGTTGCTCCCTTCGTCTATGCGGAGTCTCGCAGGAACCGAGCGACGATGTCGTTCCATACTGTGGCCCTCTCGAAGTACGGGGAGTGGCCGGTGTTCTCCACGACGGCTAGTCGACTTCCCGGTATGAGACGGGTGGCGGACTCGATCAGCGAAGGCGGGAAGATGGGGTCTTTCTCACCGACGACGAACAGGGTTGGTGCTTCCACTTCGCCGGCCCGGCTGGTGTGGTCGGTGGACATCAGCAGCGGCATGATCGTCTCGGGAGCCGGGGGATCGGTGAGGCTGCCGAGCTGGGTGTAGAGGAAGGCCTGGGCCAGGTCCTCGGTGAGCAACTGGGTGCCCACGGCTGGATGGAAACCCAGGGGCCACTCGTCGGGCGGCGGCGCGGCGGCTACCACCTGGGCGTATTCGCTGAGCACCTGGTGGATCTCGGGGGTGAAGAGCCCGGCGGTGGTGTCGGCGAGGACCAGGGACAGGGCGCGGTCGGGGTGGTCGATGGCGAAGCCGAGGGCGGACCAGCCTCCCATGGACTGGCCCACGATGTGAGCCCGGGAGATCTCAAGATGGTCGAGGACCGCGGCTAGGTCACGGGCCGCGGGTACCGGCCCTAGTTCGCCAGTGATGGCCGAGGAGCGTCCGAACCCACGCTGGTCCCAGGTCACAACGCGGTATTCGCAGGCGAGGGAGGCCACCTGCTGGTACCACACGGCGTGACTCCCACCCATGCCATGGCCGAAGACCACCGTCTGCTCACCCTTCCCCCAACATTCGAAGTAGACCTGCTCGCCTTCGGAGGCAACGAAGCCACGGATAGACACGCGCGGAGAGGGTAGATCAGGCTGCACCTCGGGGCTGTGGGGCGCTGCAGCAGACCTAGGTCCTGGCTGTCCGCGCGGAGGAAGGTGATGAACGGCCCTACCCCCCTCGATGAAGGTCCGGCGACCCCGAACTCTGGCGCAGCTTCGGGATGGAATGGAAGGAGCACATCAGTTGGGCCCCTTTCTCAACAGGGTCGCCCCAATCATCGGAGGAGTGAGAGGGTCAATGACAGAGAAACGTCCTCCACACGAAGAGCCCCGGTCGGCGTTACCACCGGAACTGGCTGAGCTAGGTCTTGAAGACAAGCCCGATGGGCCCGGCGCGGCGGCCATGGTCGCCGCAGGGCTCAGCATTCTCATCATGGGCCTGTTCACCCTGCTCAGTGAGATTTCGGAGGGGGTCCACGAGTTCCTCGCGGCCTTCGACTTCGGTGTGGGTGTAGGGCCACTGGGGCCGGCATAGGCGTATTGGCGTTCATGATCGCCTGGCTCTTCCTCAATCGCCTCCTCGCCCCTATGGCTGGCGGTCCCGGCGTCTCCGTGGACCGCTTAGTCGCGAAGCTGGTCGGCCGCCTCCACTTCAGCGGCCAGGCGGTCCAGGTCGGCGATGCCCGGATCGTGGGTCCATACCTCCAGGCCCGCCTGCAGATCGGCGTAGCGTTTCGCCTGTTCGGGGGTTGCCCGCACCGTGATCGGTACGTCTTCGGGAAGGGACTCTTTGTACTTCTTGAGGATCGCCCGGTGCTGGGGCCGGTCCAAGTCGAGGAGGAACACCACTCCGTGGGCGCCATCTGCCTTCGGACAGCCTTTCCCGGCGAGGATGGGGCACAGGCTCTTTGGGGGCGGACCATGGCAGACGATCACGGAATGGCCGAGGCTCTCCAAGAAGTCGACATCGACACTTTCGTCGGCCGGAATGTCCACTAAAACCGCACCTGGCTCGGACATCCGTGCCTCCCTTCTCTACTCTTTCAACTTGCCTGACCCGATGGGGCACCGGCAAGGGTCCGAGGGCCCGGGACCGTTAGCCAGGGGTGCAGGAAAACGGATCAGCCGGGCTGGCTTGGGTGTCCTTGTGGACAAGGGTTCAAGACGGGGCGGGGACTACCAGGCGAGCTCGTCGCAGCTGGCTGTGCCCTGCAACTCGATCTGCAGGGTGGCATGGGCTATCCCGTGGGAAGCCAGGAGTTCGCGGGCCCACACGGAACGTTTTCCACAGACTTTCTGTGCGGGTTTACGGACCGTTTTGGCCTGAAGACCCGCACGGAACGGTTTGTCGGCCTAGCCGTTGTGGTGCGCCGTGATCAGATAGAGGGAGAACTCAACTCCGTCGGGTACCTTTCGATAGAGCACATCCCCGCCCATCTGCCGCGCGAAGAGACGAGCGTTGGCGAGTCCGACCCCCATGTAGGGGGCCTGGCCGGGATCCGTGGGGATGGCGGCATACTTCTCGAATAGGAGTCTCTCTTCGGCGTCGGGACCTGGCCCGTTGTCCTTGACTACGAGCTCGGCCCAGTTCTCTCCCGACCGCGTCTCCACGGTGATGGCCGGCCCGCCATGTTCGATGGCGTTGCTGAGTAGCTCATACACGATCTGTCCTACCATGGTCGGGTTCGCATGGGCCCAGGTCTCTCTGACCGCCAGAGTGATCCGGGCTCTGCTGGCCGGATCTACCTCATTGACGACCTCGGCGGCGATCGCAGCCAGATCGAGCAGTGACAGCCCTGTGGTGGCCCCCCAGGAATATCCCCGAGAGGCGATCAAGATCTCTTGGAACACTCTGTTGAGTCGCTTGGCCTCGCTCCTGAGAAGTCCGATCTGCTCCCTCCGATCGACCTCGTCCAACTTCTCCCACTCTTCCTCCAGCAGCTCAGAGAAGCCGATCACACCGGTTAGGGGGGTGCGGATTCGATGGGCCACCGACTCGAGGAAGGCGTCCCTGGAATGGATGTGCCGGCGGAGACGCTCTTCTAGCTCGATTGTCTTAGTTCTGTCTATGAGAGCAATCAGCACCCGGGAGTAGTCGTCGAAGCCTTCGAGGCGCCCAGCGATCCAGAACAGGTAGAGGTGAATCGGATCGCCTCTGAGCGTTCGCCCGATGAAACTGGCCTCGAAGTCGGTCTGGCCCTCTGTCACGGCGACGATCTGGTCGCGAAGGATCTTCCGGGAGCTGGTAGTTAATTGATCAACAGCCAGACTTCCCATGAGATCTTCGGGAGACTGGGCGTCGAGGAGATCGGCAGCGGCAGCATTGGCGGCTACCACCTTGATCAAGCTGGCGGCGAAGTGAACTTCGGAAGGATTCGCATCCAAGTAGGCACCGACATCGGTGATACCGGCTGCTTCGAGTTCCTCGACCCACTCCAGCACCTCCGAGAAGTCCTCTACCAGGAGAGCATGGGGTGTCCGGTCGAACATGGATGTGCTCAGTTTCAGAGCATGTTGCAAGGCCTGCGCGGCTTTCCACGACGCTGTTATGTCGATTAGAGCCCCTTCGGCGCCCACGATCTCCCCGTCGGACCCGACCACAGCACGGCCTACGTCCTGGACCCAGATATGACGCCCCGAGTAGTGCTTGAGCCCGACGACCCGGTCTGACACCACACCCGTCTCGAAGAGTTCAGCAAGCCAGGCCTTCCGCTCTGCAGGATCTTGGTAGAGGCTCTCCAAGGGGACCTCTCTCAGGGTCCGCAAGTCAGGAAACCCCAGCAGATCCACCAAGGCGGTGTTTGCGAACTCGATGACGCCACTTATGGAAGTCCGGTAGAGGGGTACTGGGAAGTTCGGAGCCTCGAGCGTCAGTGACCTATTGACGCCTAGTCCGGGATCCTGGTGCTCATCCATGGCCGTCTCGGGTCACGAAGTCGGTTATGGCGTCGTCCGGCATGGGGCGGCCCAACAGGAATCCCTGGGCTCCGTCGAATCCGGCGGCCCTGACCAGTGCAAGCTGGTGGGATGTCTCGACACCCTCGGCATAGCAAGTAGGCACAAGATCGTGTAGGGCGGCGACGAGCTGGCCAAGGTAGGTGTCGACCTGTAGGCCTCGTTGCGGCCTGCCCCTGATGACGGACCCATCGAGCTTGATGGAGTCGAGGGGCAATCGCTGGGCCGCGGCCAGATTTGAATACCCGGTTCCGAAGTCGTCCAGAGAGAGGCCGAACCCCCGCTCCTTCAGTGTGGTAAGAGCGTCGTTCGCCGTCGGGTCGAAACCGACTCGCTCGGTCACCTCGATCACAATCGAACCATCGGGTAGTCCGTGACCTGAGGGCGCGTGGCTCAGGAGAGAGTCGAGGGCAGCCTCGTGCAGCTGCTTGGGGGAGACGTTGACGTGGATGTTGGGGGGTGCTGGCAGATCGTCGTGCCAAGCTTTGGCCAGAGCGATGGTCCGGTCGAGGACCAGGTTTCCGAGGGCTCCGATAACCCCTCGTTCCTCTGCAATGGCCACAATCCGCCCAACATCAATCAGTCGGGAAGTGAGCGATGGCCAGCGCACCAGCGCCTCGGCGGCGAGGACCCGAGGATCGGATAGCGAAACGATCGGCTGATACCACACCTCCATTTCGGACTCGTCGAGCAGAGACGAGTTGAGGGCCCTCAACGCATGCTGCCGCCTCTTCTCCTCGAGCTGTGTTCGCTCGTCGAGCATGTGGATTCGATCGGCTGTCAAGCGTGCCCGCTGCATAGCGTCCCGCACGGCGGGAAGCAGTCCTCCGGGTCGGGAACGAAGCGAGGTCGACAGACTCGCGCCGACGGACACTTCTGGGAAGAAGGGGGCTTCAGGAGGACCTAGAGGGCGTTCTAGGGCGTCGCGAATCCGTCTGGCAGCTTCGCGGACTTCCTCCCAACCAGTGACATCACGCAGAGACACAGCCCAGGTGTGTGCATCGAGCCTCTCTCGGGTGTCAGTGGGGTAGATGAGCCGGGACAGCCTCCGGTCTAGTTCCTCGGCCCGCTCCGGGGCAGTACCAGCCCCATCCAGGTTGTGTACGCCGGCCACCACCAGACCTACGTGTAGTCCCGAGGCGCTGTGCGCCCAAGCGTCCACGTCCTCGGCGAGCAGTGTGTCGAACTTGGCTGTCTGACGGGCCCTGCCGGAGTCCGATCTGACGAAGTGTGGTCCCGGACGTGACTTGTGTTCGTCCAACGATAATCTCCACTCCCATGAAGACGAGGATGTCGGTTGCAGGGCCGCCCTCTCTCGTTACGCGAGAGTCACAGGCTCAGTGCTTGGGGGCCCCTTTAGCAGCAGTAAGCATTGGAATAAATTCTAGTAAGCAGTACTAGAGGGCACAAACGGCCAGCTCAAAGCGGCGTTGACTTGTGCTCGAATCAAGCCCTCTGCTTCAGCAGGCCCACACGGAACGTTTTCCACAGACTTTCTGTGCGGGTTTACGGACCGTTTTGGCCTGAAGACCCGCACGGAACGGTTAGTGGTCGTAGAAGCCGCGGCCTGTCTTCTTGCCCAACAGTCCCGCTTCGACCATCCGGGAAAGGAGCGGGGGGGAGGCGTATAGGGGCTCCTTATACTCCTCGTAGAGAACGTCGGCGACGTACTTGGTGGTGTCCAGCCCCACGAAGTCCGCCAGCTCCAACGGACCCATCGGGTAGTTGGCCCCCAGCCTCATCGCGGTGTCGATGTCCTCCTTGGAGGCAACACCCGCCTCGTACATGCGGATCGCCGCCAGCATGTAGGGAATCAGCAGCATGTTGACGATGAACCCGGCACGATCCTTGGCCCGAACCACGGTCTTGCCGAGGCTCTCGGCGAAGGCCTGGGCCCTGTCGGCGACGCTGGGGTCGGTCTGGACGGTGGTGACCAGCTCCACGAGGGCCATCACCGGGACCGGGTTGAAGAAGTGCATCCCCACGACATGTCCCGGCCTCTGGGTGACCGCGGCGAGGCGAGTGAGGGGAATCGACGAAGTGTTGGAGGCGAGGATCGCATCCCGATCACTGACCACCTCGTCGAGGTCGGAGAAGAGCTTCTTCTTCAGTTCCTCGTTCTCGGTGGCCGCCTCGATGACGATCTGACGGTCCGCCTGCTCGGCGAAGTTGGTGGTGATCGTTATCCGGGCCTTGATCTCATCCGCAGCGGCCCTGTCCAGCTTCCCCCTTTCCACTGCTCGGGATAAGGATTTGTCGATTCTCGCCATGGCCGCTTCAGCCGCTTCAGGGCTGATCTCATGGACGATGACGTCTGCTCCCACCTTGGCGCACACCTCGGCGATGCCGGACCCCATCAGCCCGCCTCCGACGACTCCAACTCGTTCGATACTCAAGACCACCTCCTTGATGTCACCCAGCGATGATTGTCGGCGCGACCGAGGACTGCCAACCGGCACCTCTTGCTTCCGGGAAGATCTGTGGCCGGCCCGCACACAACCCTCGTGGGGCTATCGTTCCCCGGATGGAGACGTCCGTCCTGCCACGGGGTGTGACGGACGGTGCCTGACGTCTAACTAGGGAGACAGAATGAAAGGACTAAAGGCGAGATATCTCGCGCTGATCGGCGTCTTCGCGCTCGTCGTAGCCGCGTGTGGTCAGACTGCTGAGCCCGCGGAGACGACGGCCGAGGCGCCCGCCGCTGCGCCTACGACAGCCGCTCCGGCGCCCACGCCTGCGCCCACGGAGGGAGCCGAGGAGACGGTTCTCATCATCGGCACCACCGACGCCATCTCGAGCCTCGACGGTTCGGATGCCTACGCGGTGCACGACTGGGAGCTGCTGAAGAACGTCGGCGAAGGTCTGCTGATCTGGGAGCCGGGCACGGGTGACAAGCTGATGCCGGGAGCAGCCGAGGACTTCGGTACCTTCAGCGACGACGGTCTCAGCTACACGATCAAGCTCAAGGAAGGCCTGGTGTTCGGCGACGGGACCCCCCTGACTGCCCAGGCCTACGCCGACCAGATCAACACCAGGTTGCTGGTGCTGGAAGGCTCGGGTGGAGTGGGGCCGGCCTTGGGCCAGCCCTATGTGGAGAGCGTCGAGGCTCTGGACGATCTCACGATCAAGTTCAACCTCACTGACACGTGGGGGTTCTTCGAGCAGTTGCTGGCCGGGGCTCCATACATCCCGCTCAACCCCACCCAGTTCCCCACCGGTGCGGGAGCGGAGCTTGTCGAATTCCCCGACCCACCGATCTACGGCAACGGTCCCTACTACATCGAGAGTTATACGATCGGCGAGCAGACCGTCCTCAAGGCGAACCCGCTTTATCAGGGAGTCCGTACCCCCAACGTAGACACGGTGATCATCCGCTACTTCGGTAGCCCCCAGGCGATGGCCGAGGCCGTTCAGTCCGGTGAGATCGACGTGGCGTGGCGGATCCTCGGACCTGAGCTCCTCGACCAGGTGGAGGCCGCCGGCCTCAACGTGCAGACGATCTCCGGTGGTGCGATTCGCTACCTGATCGTCAACCACGCCGAGGGCTTCCCGGGTGCAGACCCCAACGTGGCCAAGGCCCTAGCGACCTTGATCGACCGCGATGACCTGTCCGACCGGGTGTTCGGTGGCCGTGTCGAGCCTCTCTACTCGCAGGTGCCCCCGGGATTCCTGGGAGCCACCGAGGTCTTCGACACCATGTACGGCGCTCCGGACGTGGACGCGGCCCTCGCGTTGCTGGCGGCGGCGGGTTACACGCCTGACAGCCCGCTTCAGCTAGAGCTCTGGTACCCGCCGGAGCACTACGGAGGCACCGTGGCCGACGCCATGCAGGTTCTCGAGGAACAGCTCGAAACAGGCGGCGCCATCGAGGTGGAGCTGAAGGCCCAGGAGTGGTCGACCTACGTGGGAGCCGTCATCGGCGGGGCCGATTACCCGGTCTCGCTGCTGGGTTGGTTCTACGACTATCCGGACCCGGACAACTACATCTCCCCCTTCGTCCAGAACGGCGGACTGGGGACGATGGTGACCGATCCGGACACCGGTGCAGGGATCAACGCCAAGGCCCAGGAGCTGGTGGACAAGCTGGCCCAAGCAGCCTCCTCCGGTGACCAGGCCGAGCGTGAGGCCCTCTATCGGGAGATCCAGGAGATCTACGCCGATCTGGTCGTGACGATCCCGCTGTGGTTCGAAGCTGAACACGTCGTCTACCGCGACGGCATCAGTGGAGACACCGCCTTTGGCGAGGCCGACAAGCTGAACATCGGTCCCACGATCGAGTTCAACTACGCGACGGTCAACAAAGGCTGATCCCAACAAGTAGGTGAAGAGAGGGGGGCGGGTCTGACCCGCTCCCCTCTCTGGCACCTCTCCGACCTACTTAGGCTGAATTGAGCATGCATCCCCTGGCGATCACATTCCTGATCATCGGCGTCCCGGCGCTGCTAGCTCTCATCTACATCTACGTGAGAGGGTCGTCGGCGCTGCGTCGCTACGTGACCACCCGCATCGTGCTCACCCTCCCCATGATCCTCATCCTCGCCAGCGTGGTCTTCTTCGTGCTCCGGGTGCTCCCCGGTGACCCGGTGACCTCATCCCTCGGACCTAAGGGCTCTCCCGAGGTCAAAGAGCAGCTCCGAGAGAACCTGGGGCTAAATGACCCCATCCTCGTTCAGTACGTCAGGTTCCTAGGCGATGTGGTCACCCTCGACTTCGGCACCGCCATGACCAGCGGTCAGCGCCCCATCGCCGACGAGCTGGGCGAGAAGTTCCCCGCCACTCTCGAGTTGATAGTGCCCGCATCGATTGTCGCCCTGGTGGTGGGCATCTCTATGGGTGCCGTCGCCGCGGTACGGCGAAAACAGCCCGTTGACTACGGACTCAGGCTCTACAGCGTGGTCATCTACGCCATGCCCGTCTTCTGGCTCGGGCTCATCCTCCAGCTCGTGTTCGGCGTCTGGCTGGGTTGGGCGCCGACCGGAGGTCGGATAGACGCCATCATCGGCTCTGACCTGCCACGGGTGACCAACCTCCTGGTGATCGACTCCGTCCTGGCAGGCGACTGGGAGGCGCTCCGCAGCGTGTTCGGGCACATGATCCTCCCCGCGGTGACCCTGGGCCTGATCCTGTCGGGGGTCTTCTTGCGCCTGACCCGGATCAACGTGATCGAAGTCGCCCAGGAGGACTACATAGCCGCGGCCCGGGCCAGGGGTATTCGCGAATTCGTCGTCCGCTACAAGCACTCCCTGAAGAACGCCATGATCCCGGTGATCACCCTGATCGGGCTTCAGGTGGCGATCCTGTTAGGCGGAGCAGTACTCACCGAGACCGTGTTCTCCTGGCCCGGTATGGGCCGTTACCTGGTAGAACGTATCGGATCGCGGGACTTCACCGCCGTTCAGAGCACCGTCGCCATGTTCGCCATGTTCGTTGCGCTGATCAGCCTGGCAGTGGACATAGTCTACTCGCTGCTCGACCCGAGGGTCCGGTACTGATGGCTGTCGAACTCGAGCCGCGTCGGGACCAGGACCAGGAGCAGTGGCAGCTAGATCTGGAAAAGGTTGGCCTGGTGCGGCGTCTCCTGGCCGGACGCAAGTGGTACGGAGCCGACTGGTGGTTCGTGGCCATCGCCTCTGCCATGGTCACGATGTTCTTTTTCGTGGCGGCTTTCCCCGATGTCCTCGCTCCCCATGACCCGACCGAGCAGGTGGGGCCGCGATTCCTGGCACCGGGGGAGGTACCCGATCAGGACGTCATGATTCTGCCCGTTGGGGTGGAGGTTTCCGCCCTTGCTGACCTCGCCGGAGAGGAGCGGATCCCGACGGGAGTGGTGCGGGGAGCCCATTCCTCTCAGACTATCCGCGACGAAGCGGACCGGGTGACCGAGGAGCTGAAGGCGGCCGGGGACGACCGGCGGGTTCGGCTGCGCATCATCCGCTACGACACGTTGGAGGAGACCCTCGACGGGCTCAAGGACGGGGAGACCGCCGTGGTGGCAGCATCCCTGAAGGAGTTTCAGACCGTGGCCGACACCTACCCCGAGCTCTACGTCGCCGGGCCGATCCATCCTGAGACGGGTAGCGGTCTCAGCTTCTTCATGGGAACCAACCAGATCGGCCAGGATGTATGGAGCCGTGTGCTGTGGGGCGCCCGGGTCTCGCTGATCATCGGGTTTGCTTCCGCGGTGGTGTCAGTGGTCTTCGGTGTTCCCCTGGGTCTCCTCGCTGGGTTCCGGGGAGGCCGCTTCGACCGGGCGATGACCATGTTCATGGACAGTCTCTACGCCTTTCCCGGGCTCATCCTCGCCATCGCCATCACCGCGGTCCTCGGTCCGTCCGTCCTCAACATCATCCTCGCCATCGCGGTGCTCTACGTGCCGACGTACTACCGGATCGTGCGCGGCCAGACCCTGTCCACCAAGGAAAGCCTCTACGTGGAGGCGGCGACCAGCCTCGGCGCCAAAACCCGCACCATCCTGGTCAAGTACATCTATCCGAATGTGATCCCGTCGGTGGCGATCATCTTCTCGGTCAATGTCGCCGACGCCATCCTCACCGGCGCCGGGCTGTCCTTCCTGGGTCTGGGCCTTCCGCCGACCATTCCTGACTGGGGTATCGACATCTCTCGTGGTGTCACCTCGATGCAGACGGCGTGGTGGATCATCACCTTTCCTGGCGTAGCCGTGGTGCTGGTGGTGCTGGCATTCACCCTGCTGGGGGAGGGGCTGATGGAGATCTTCAACCCGAAGTTGCGTGACCGATGAGCTATCAGCCGCTGCTCTCGATCCGCAATCTGGTCGTGGAGTACAAGACCAGGTCGGGGAGTGTCTCCGCCGTTCGTGGCGTCGACCTTGACGTCCGTCGGGGCGAGATACTGGGCCTGGTAGGAGAGTCAGGGTGTGGCAAGTCGACACTAGGGAAGGCGCTTCTTCGCATGCCCCCCGGCCACATCGCCTCCGGGGAGATGATCTTCGACGGCATCGACCTGGCCCGGCTGAGCGAACGGGAGTTGATGAGGGACATCCGAGGTGCCCGGATTGGCATGGTCTTCCAGGACCCGATGACCTCTCTCAACCCGGTGCAGAGCATCGTCGACCATCTGATCGAAACCATCCGTACCCACCAACCGCATGTTTCACCCAGCCAAGCCCGGGAGAAGGTGGAAGCCCTAGTGGACCGTCTCGGCATCAGGGCGGCTCGCATCGACGACTACCCCCATCAGTTCTCCGGCGGGATGCGTCAGAGGATCATGATCGCCCTGGCCCTGGCCCTCCAGGCTGACCTAGTTATCGCCGACGAGCCCACCACCGCCCTCGATGTGATCGTGGAGGCCCAGTTCCTCGATCTCCTCCGTGAACTCCGTGCCGAGTTCGATCTCACCATCATCCTCATAACCCACAACATCGGCGTGGTGGCCGAGATCGCCGACAGGGTTGCGGTCATGTACGCCGGGAAGATCGTCGAGTTGGCTCCCGTCCATGAGCTCTTCGGGGAGACCAAACACCCCTACAGCCAGGGCCTCCTCAGGTCGGTGCCATCCATCGAGCTGGACAGCACCGACCTCTACAAGATGGAGGGGGCGCCGCCGAGCCTGTTCAACATCCCTCCCGGATGTTCGTTCAATCCCCGATGTCCCCATGCCATGCCCATCTGCTCGGAGAGGACCCCTGGGCTCTTACCGGCGGAGGGCAACCCCGAACACTTGGCAGCGTGCTGGCTCTACCAGGAGAGTCCCGTCCAAGCTCAGGAGCCTGTTTGATGGCCAGCCAGACCGAGAACCTCGTCGAGCTGAGACACCTGAAGAAGTGGTTTCCGGTCCAGCAGGGCCTGATCGCCGCGCTGCTATCCCGGGGACACAAGGACTATGTACGCGCCGTGGACGGCATCGACCTCGAGATCCGACGGGGTGAGGTGTTGGGCCTGGTGGGCGAGTCGGGCTCGGGCAAGTCGACGGTAGGGCGGCTGGTGCTCCGGCTCCTCGATCCCACCGAAGGCAGCGTGATCCTCGACGGTCAGGACCTGGCAGCGCTGACCAGCGAGGAACTTCGGGTCGCCAGGAGAAAGATGCAGGTCGTCTTCCAGGACCCCCTTGCCTCCCTCAATCCGAGGATGAAGATCGGAGAAGCGATCGAGCACCCCGCCAAGATCCACATGCCGGAGCTCTCGGCGGAGGAGAGAAGGCAGCTCGTGCTCGACCTTCTGGAAGAGGTGGGCCTGAACCCACCGGAGTTCTTCTATGACAAATTTCCCCACCAGATCTCAGGAGGGCAGAGACAGAGGATCGTGATCGCCAGGGCACTGATCACCCGCCCCGAGCTGATCGTGGCCGACGAGCCGATCGCCATGGCCGACGTGTCGGTTCAGTCGCTGCTCCTCGACCTGATGGTCAAGCTCAAGAAACAGTTCCATCTCACATACCTGTTCATCACCCACGACCTGGCCACCACCAAGTACATCTGCGATCGCATCGCCATCATGTACCTGGGGAAGATCGTCGAAGTGGGGACGCTCCAGGAAGTCTTCTCCCGTCCCCAGCATCCCTACACCCGGGCGCTCCTGGCTGCGGTGCCGGTACCCGATCCGCGGCACCGGCGCACCGAGCCCCTTCCCAGAGGGGAGATCCCCAACCCGATCAACCCTCCCTCCGGATGCCGTTTCCATCCTCGGTGCCCCATCGCCCTCGAAGGGGTGTGCGACGTGATCGAGCCGGAGCTGAGACCCATGCCGGGAGGCATCGACCATGCCGCCTCCTGTCATCTTCGCACCGGCGACTACACCCAACGCGACCCGGAAAGAGCCGCCGAGACCTCCCCTTCCTAGGAGAGCCGCCGGCCTTCGAAACGTCCCGCCAGCCCCCGGAAGAAGGCGGGAATGTTTATGTAGACCAACCGTTCCCAGTCGACTATCGCGATGAACAACGCGGTGAGGAAGGGAGCCCACCAGGCCGGAGGCCGGTCGGTCCAAAGCAGGTAGAGGAACGGGCCGTAACCGAGGACCTGGAGGAGCATGCCCGCCGCGGTGTTGCCCACCAGGAAGAGCACTCCGAGGATGACCGCGAGTCCAATCCCCGCCAGGGGCGCGATCACGCCCAGACCCACCAGGCCCAGCACCAGGGCGAGTCCAACCAGAGTGTCGGCGGCGAGGTCCCAGTCTCCAAGGCGAGTCTCGGCATCGGAGCTCCGGGCCAGCCGGCCGTCGGCGAAATCCGACGTCCAGGCCACCGAAAGGAGCAGCGCGGCGGCGGTGAGCGAACCCGACCAGACGACTGGAACGAGCAGGGCGGCGATGACCACCCTCCCCAACGTGAGGGCGTCGGCTCCCTTCGCCCGGGGGTCTCCACCGGGTTCCATGACCCTTATTCAAGCCCATCGAGATTGGGTTGAGATGGAGATGGGGCCCATTACCCTCACGGGTTCAATGTCGTACGACCACAAAGCCATCGAAGCCAAGTGGCAGGAGATCTGGGAAGGAGAACGGGTCTTCTACGTGAAAGAGGATCCGTCGAAGCCAAAGTTCTACAACCTATGCATGTACCCGTATCCCTCCGGGGCTCTCCATCAGGGGCACGTGCGCAACTACACCTTCGGGGACCTGCTCACCCGTTACAAGAAGATGCAGGGCTTCCATGTCCTCTCGCCCATGGGTTGGGACAGCTTCGGCCTGCCCGCCGAGAACGCCGCCATCGACAGGGGCATTCATCCCAGACCCAACACCGAGGCTCAGATCGAGACGATGACCCAGCAGATAAAGCAGCTGGGAGCGATGTACGACTGGGACCGGGAGCTCGCTGCCCACGACCCCTTCTATTACCGATGGGACCAGTGGCTGTTCCTGGAGATGTACCAAAGAGGCCTGGCCTATAAGGCCGAGGCGCCGGTCAACTGGTGCCCTAAGGATCAGACGGTTCTCGCCAACGAGCAGGTGATCGACGGCCTCTGCGAACGGTGCGACACTCCCGTGGAGAAGCGGATGCTCTCCCAGTGGTTCTTCAAGATCACCGACTACGCCGACCGTCTCCTCGACGATCTGGAGAAGCTGGAGCACTGGCCGGAGCGGGTCCGGGTTATGCAGCACAACTGGATCGGACGTTCCGAAGGCGCCATCTTCACCATCGAGGTGGACGGAGGTGGGTCTTTCGACGTGTTCACCACCCGACCGGACACGGTCTTCGGGATGACCTTCTGTGTTCTCGCCCCCGAACACCCTCTCGTCGAGTCGCTGATCTCAGGTTCCGAAGACGAGGCCGAAGCTCGGGCCTACATCGAAGCTGCTGTGAAGGCCTCCGAGATCGAGCGGATGGCCGAAGGCGAGAAATCTGGAGTCTTCACCGGGGCCTACGCCGTCAACCCGGTCAACGGCAAGCGGGTGCCCATCTACATTGCCGACTACGTGCTGATGGGATACGGGACCGGGGCGATCATGGCCGTCCCGGGCGAGGACCAGCGAGACTGGGACTTCGCCACCCGCTACGGCCTTGAGATCATCCGCACCGTCCAACCCCCCGACGGTTGGGAGGGAGAGGCTTACACCGGCGACGGCCCCAGCATCAATTCCGACTTCCTCGACGGCCTTTACCAGGAGGAAGCTAAGCAGAGGATCATCGCTTGGTTCGAGGAGAAGGGGATCGGACGGGCGACCGTCACCTACCGCCTTCGGGACTGGCTGATATCCCGTCAGCGTTACTGGGGGTCACCGATCCCGATGGTGGAATGTGACGACTGCGGTCTGGTGCCCGTACCTCGGGACCAGCTTCCCGTTTTACTCCCCGACCTCGAGGACTTCACCCCCAAGGGCAAGGCACCTCTCGCCACCGTCGAGGAGTTCGTCAACACCACCTGTCCTGAGTGCGGTGGCCCGGCCCGGCGAGAGACCGACACCTTGGACACATTCGTCGACTCCTCTTGGTACTTC
>JBHHWH010000003.1:0-60860 GCA_046756405.1 Acidimicrobiia bacterium
CAGGCTCAGGTTCGGCGGCCACAGGCTCGGGTTCGGTGGCCACAGGCTCAGGCTCGGGTTCGGGCTCTACTTTCGCCCGGAGCTTCTCCAAGACCTCCTCGGCCTTGCGCCGCTCCTCCACCAACTTGCGTCGCTCCTCCCCCAGGCGACGCCGTTCCGCTTCCAAGCGACGACGCTCCTCCACCAAAGCACGGACTTCGGCGGAATCCACTGGCTCGGGGGCCACCGCGGGCTCCAGCACCCGCTCAGGTGACGGGGCTTCGACCACTGCCGACGCACCAGGCAGCGGTTCCGGCTCGGACGCTGGCGCCAGGCCGGTGAACTCGCGCACGGTATCGGTCATGGCTCCCCCCAGCTCCCCGATGCGGGAGGGAAGGGTCGCCCGGCGGGACCGGCGTACGGCGACGGCGCGACGGGCCACGTTTTTGGCCTTCAGGCGAGCCCAGGCCTCGGCCATGTGTTCGACGCCCCGGTAGGCGAAGTCGATGGGATCGTCGGCGAGGAAGGTGACCTCCTCACCGGCGAGGGTGAGCTCGAAGGCGCTGGCTATTAGTCGACGAGCGTGCACGTCATAGAGGGACCATCTTCCGAGGGTCTCGCCTCCCTCCAGGGTGATCTCGACGTGGACATCCTCCACCTTCAAGATCACCGGGACCCCCGGGTGGTCTATGTCAGGAATCCTGATCCGACCGGTGAACCTCAACCTTGTGTCCCCTTACTGTGGAGCGGACTCGCTGCCACCAGTGCATCAAGATCCCAGCCTAGGACGAATTGTCAAGTCTCAATACCGCGAATCTCACCGGTAGGCCTCCAGGGGAGGGCAAGCACAGACCAGATTCCGGTCACCTCCAGCGTTGTCTATCCGACTCACCGGAGGCCAGTATTTGTCCCGGCGTAGAGAGTCCAGGGGATAGCCGGCTACTTCTCGGCTATAGGCCCGCTCCCAGGCGTCGGCGGACACGTCCTCCACCGTATGGGGGGCTCTTACCAGGGGATTGTCGTCCCGGGGCCATTCGCCCGACTCCACCCGATCGGCCTCGGCTCTGATGGCGATCATCGCCTCACAGAAGCGGTCCAGTTCCTCCAGGCTCTCCGATTCCGTGGGCTCCACCATGAGCGTGCCAGCCACAGGAAACGACAGAGTGGGGGCGTGTAAGCCGTAGTCGGCGAGGCGTTTCGCCACGTCTTCAGCGGTGATGCCGGTCTTCTTCGTCATCGGTCGCAGGTCGAGGATGCATTCGTGGGCTACGCGGCCCCCTTCACCCGTGTAGAGAACGGGAAAGTAGGGGTCGAGGCGGCGGGCGATGTAGTTGGCAGCGAGGATCGCCACCTTGGACGCCCGACGAAGGCCGTCAGATCCCATCAGCCGGATGTAGGCGTAGGGGACGGGGAGGATGCCAGCCGACCCGAAGGGCGCCCCGGAGATGGGACCTATACCACTCTTCGGCCCCGCCTCGGTCACCAGCGGATGATTGGGGAGGAAGGGTGCTAAGTGTGCCTTGGCCCCCACCGGGCCGATACCCGGACCGCCTCCGCCGTGGGGGATGGTGAAGGTCTTGTGGAGGTTCAGGTGCCCGATGTCGGCGCCGAATTCGCCGGGCCGGGCCAGTCCGACCAGAGCGTTGAGGTTGGCGCCGTCGACATAGACCTGACCACCGTGATCGTGGACGATCTCGCAGAGCCGGCGGATGCCCTCTTCGAACACGCCGTGAGTGGAGGGATAGGTGACCATGGCGGCGGCCAGGTTGTCCGAATGCTCCCCGGCCTTCCGCTCCAGGTCGTCTAGGTCGATGTTGCCTCCTTCGTCGGTGTCCACAACGACGACCGTCATCCCGGCCATCACGGCCGAGGCGGCGTTGGTGCCGTGAGCGGAGGCCGGTATCAGGCAGACGTTGCGGCGAGCCTCTCCCCTGGAGCCGTGGTAGGCAGCAATGGCGACCAGCCCGGCTAGCTCCCCCTGGGAGCCAGCGTTGGGCTGGAGGGTGACTACGTCGTAGCCGGTGATCTCCGCCAGGTAGGACCCCAGCTCGTCGATGAGTTCCAGGTATCCCGTGGCCTGGTCGAGGGGCGCGTAGGGGTGGATGTCGCCGAACTCGGGCCAGGTGATGGGGATCATCTCCGTGGTCGCGTTTAGCTTCATCGTGCACGAGCCGAGGGGGATCATGGTCCGGTCCAGGGCGAGGTCCCGATCAGCGAGATGCCTCAGGTAGCGGAGCATCTCGTGCTCCGAGTGGTATCTGGAGAAGACCGGGTGGGTGAGGAACGCCGAGGAGCGCGCGGCGTGGTCGGGGATGCCCGAAGCGGATGAGGTGTCGACCGGCGAGGCGCCAAAGGCCTCTAACACTGCGCCCACCAGGGCGTCGTCGGTTTTCTCGTCCAGAGCGATACGGACATGATCGTCGTCGACGAAACCAAGGTTCACCCCGCCCTCCCGGGCCCGGTCCACCACCTTCGCCGCACCGCCTGGAACCCGGACGGTGATGGTGTCGAACCAGGTGTCGTTGACCAACTCGTAGCCCGCCTCACGCAGTGACGAGGCGAGCAGCCCAGTGAGCCGGTGGATCTCGGAGGCGATCTCCTTGAGACCCTCGGGTCCGTGCCAGCAAGCGTACAGCCCTGCCATGACCGCCAGGAGCACCTGGGCGGTACAGACATTGGAGGTAGCCCGCTCCCGTCTGATGTGCTGCTCCCGGGTCTGGAGGGCGAGACGGAGGGCCATCCGCCCTGCTGAATCCTTGGACACTCCGACCAGCCGGCCCGGGAGAGAGCGGACGAACTTATCCCGGGTGGCGATGAAGCCGGCGTGGGGACCCCCGAATCCGAGGGGAACACCGAAGCGCTGGGCCGAGCCGATGGCGATGTCGGCTCCCCACTGCCCGGGTGGGGTGACCAGCGTCAACGCGAGGAGGTCGGTGGCCGCTACCACCATCGCTCCCGCCTCGTGGAAGGCGGCGACGGTCTGGCGGTGGTCCGCGATGGCCCCTGAGGAGCCCGGGTATTGGACAAGGACACCAAAGGCCTCGGTGGGGTCGGCGTCGGCATCCAACTCACGGACCTCGACCCCTGTGGCGGCCGCCCGGGTTCGCACCACGGCCTTCGTAGGCGGATGGCAGTCGGGATCGATGTAGAAGACCGGACGGTCCCCACGGACCAGCCTACGGGCCATGGCCATGCCCTCGGCGGCGGCCGTTGGCTCGTCGAGGAGGGAAGCGTTGGCAATCTCGAGACCGGTGAGGTCGGAGACCATGGTCTGGAAGTTGAGCAGTGCCTCCAGCCTGCCCTGGGAGATCTCCGGCTGGTAGGGGGTGTAGGCCGTGTACCAGGCGGGATTCTCCAGCACGTTGCGCAGGAGCACCGGGGGGGTGATGGTGTCGTGGTAGCCGAGTCCGATCAGCGATGCCAGGACCGTGTTCTTGGCGGCCAGCTCCCGGAGGCGCTCCAGCACCTCGGTCTCGCTCAGGGCCGGTGGTAGAGCGAGGCGAGTGTCGAGGATCGAGGAGGGCACCGTCTGAGCGACCAGGTCGTCGAGGGAGGTGGCGCCCACGGTGGACAGCATTTTTTCGATGTCGTCGGCCCGGGGCCCTATGTGCCGGTCCACGAATCTCTCGTTGGGATTGGGCATGGTCTCTCCTGGTCCGGCTCGTGCCCTTCCCCGCTGTCGTGACCTCCAGCGTTGCCTCGCCCGGACGGTCCTTCGGCCTGAGAGTTTCCGGGAAGGTGTTGCCCCTTCGGCGCCCCCAGGGTGGGGGCTCTCCCGTCCGGCGTCAACGGCGGAGCCATCATACGCAGACGGCGTTCAGAGGTTGAAGCGGAACTCCACCACATCGTCGGGTTGCATCACGTAGTCTCGCCCTTCGGTGCGGATGAGACCCTTGGATCGGGCGGCCTGCCACGAGCCCACTTCGGCCAGGGTCTGGTAGTCGATCACCTCGGCGGCGACGAATCCCCTTTGGAAGTCGGAATGAACCGCGCCTGCCGCCTCGTAGGCAGTCGCCCCGACGGGTATCGTCCAGGCTCTGGTTTCGGTGCCGCGCACTGTGATGAAAGTCTGAAGCTCCAAAGCGGCGAAAGCCGCTCGGATCACGGCGTGGAGTCCCGGTTCGTCCTGGCCCACTGAGGCCAGCAGCTCGGTTCGGTCTTCGGGGTCCAGATCAGCGAGCTCAGCCTCTAGTTCGGCGTCGATAAACACCGCCGGGGAAGGGGCCACGGCTGAGGCCAGCTCGCTCTTTCTGTCTGAGTTGGCCAGCAGAGCCTCGTCACCGTTGAAGACGTAGACCACTTCTTTGGTGGTGAGCAGGTTGAACTCGGAGACCTCGCGGAGGCGGGCTACGAGATCGGGATGCTGGCGTAGGGGGTCCCCGGAGAGCAACCTCTCCGCCTGTTGAAGCAGCTCAACCTGGGGGCGGAGTCGGGAGTCGGCGGTGGCCGACTTCTCCAGCCTGGGAAGGCGCCGTTCCACCGTTTCCAGGTCGGCAAGAACCAACTCGGTCTCGACGATTTCGATATCTCCCACCGGGTCCGCCGGGGTAACTCGGACCACACTGGGCGCGTCGAAGGCGCGTACCACGTGGCATAGGGCGTTCACATCCCGAACCTTGGCGAGGAACCTGTTACCAAGCCCCTCCCCTTGACTTGCTCCCTCCACGAGCCCGGCAATATCGACAAAGGTGACCGTGGCCGGGGTCTTCTTCTTGGCCCCGACCAGCTCGGCGAGGTGGTCGAGGCGCGGATCGGGGATGGGGACGACCCCGGTGTTGGCGTCGATGGTGGCAAAGGGATAGTTGGCCACCAGGGCGCCAGCGCCGGTGAGTGCGTTGAAGAGGGTCGACTTGCCCACGTTGGGAAGGCCGATGATCCCCATAGTGAGTCCCATCGCCGGCCAGGTTAGGGACCACTCCCGAATTGATCGCTACCGTTCGCTCCATGCAGCGGGTCGCGGTCATTGGAGCGGGTTCATGGGGCACCGCGGTGGCCAACATGGCGGCGGCGTCTGCCTCCACGGTTCTTTGGGCGCGGCGGCCTGAGCTGGCCCAGGCGATCCGGGAGACGCACTGCAACCCTGACTACCTTCCCGAGTTCGATCTCGCCGAGAGCCTCGAGGCCACAGCTGACCTGGAGGAGGCGGTGAGCGGAGCCGAGCTGGTGATAATGGCGGTCCCCTCCCATGGCTTCAGGGCGGTGTTCGCCGACCTTGCTGACTACATCTCGGCGGAAAGGCCGATCCTGTCGCTGACCAAGGGCATCGAGCAGGAAACTCTGGCCACCATGACCCAGGTAATAGCCGAGGAGGCCCCCGAACACGACCGGTCGGTGATTGGGGTCCTGACCGGTCCCAACCTGGCCCGGGAGGTGGTCGAAGGTCAACCCACGGCGGCGGTGGTGGCGATCAAGGACGACGAAACCGCCAGGACGATCCAGTCCCTGTTCATGAGCCCCACCTTCCGGGTCTATACCAACGATGATGTGGTGGGGTGTGAGCTGGGTGGGGCGTTGAAGAACGTGATGGCCATCGCCGCGGGCATGTCCGACGGACTCGGCTTTGGCAATAACACCAGAGCAGCCTTGATCACCCGCGCTCTGGCAGAGTTGACCCGCCTCGGCGTGGCCCTCGGAGGAAGATCTATCACCTTCGCCGGGCTGGCCGGTATGGGCGATCTGATCGCAACCTGCATCTCCCCCCTCAGCCGCAACCACCGGGTGGGTATGGCGCTGGCCGAAGGCAAGACCCTCGACGAGGTGGTGTCGGAGATGAGGATGGTTGCCGAGGGCGTCAAGACCACGCGCAGTGTCCTCGGTCTAGCGGAAAGAACCGGGGTGGAAATGCCGATTGCCACCCATGTCGGGCGGGTGTTGTACGAGGGCCTCCACCCCAAAAAGGCGGTACTCAGCCTGATGACCCGGGCCGCCAAGGCCGAGCTGGGCTGACCAGCTTCCGATGACCCTACGGCGCCTGTTACCCACCTCCCATGGGACCAACCGGGAGGCCTTTGCCGGACTCGACTGGCTGCTGTTCCTCTCGGTGAGCCTCATCTGGGGATCCTCGTTCCTCTTTATGGAGATCGGCCTTGAAGCCTTCCATCCCGGCCTGGTGACGTGGCTGCGGGTTGTCTTCGGCGCCTCCGTCATCGGCCTTGTCCCCAGGGCGCGGCGAAGGAGAGCTCCTATCGCCGCCGCCGACCGGCCGCGCATCGTGGTGTTGGGAGCGGTCTGGATCGCCCTTCCCCTCACCCTCTTCCCCCTGGCCCAACAGTGGATCGACTCGGCGGTGGCAGGAATGCTCAACGGAGCGGTCCCGATCTTCACCGCTGTGCTCGCCGCCTTTCTGCTGCGGGCTCTGCCCGGGAGGCTCCAGATCATCGGGGTGGTGATCGGCTTCGGCGGGATCGTGGCTGTGGCCCTCCCCTCGGCGGGCACCGGGTCCACAGCCGCCCTGGGAGTGGTGCTGGTCCTGGTAGCCACGGTCTGTTACGCCGTGGCCCTCAACTTGGTAACTCCTCTCCAGCAGGCCTACGGCTCCCTCCCCGTCCTGGCCCGCGCCCAGTGGGTGGCGGTGGCCCTCGTCACCCCCTTCGGCCTCTACGGGCTCGTTCGTTCGTCTTTTGCCTGGCCGTCGTTGCTGGCCACCGTCGCCGTGGGGGTCTTCGGTACGGGCCTGGCGTTCCTTTTCATGAGTTCCCTGGCGGGCCGCGTCGGGGCCACCCGGGCGGCCTTCATCAACTACGTCGTACCGGTGGTAGCCCTGGTGCTGGGAGTCGTGTTCCTCGCCGAGCTGGTGACTGTCATCCAGCTTGTGGGGGTTGGGCTGGTCATCGTGGGAGCGGCCCTCGGCTCCCGCAGGGAGGCTCCTACTCTCCTCGCGACGCCCGACGCAGCGCCCTGACCGCCAGGTCACGGTCACCGAGACGACGTCGCAGCTCCCTTTCCAGGCCGCCTATGGGGTAGAGGTTTTGCGGAGCCCGTGGGTCCTTGTGCGGCTCGGAGGCGAAGGCGGGGAGGGTGGCGCTCACCCGATGGGCGATACGGACCGCCTCGGCCACCGGCCGGTCGGCCCCGACCTCACAGCGAACCAGACCGCCGGCGGGGCCGACTCCGGGGGCGAGACGCAGATACCAGGAGAAGCGACTCCACGAGGTGGTGGTAAGAAAGAGAGGGGTGCGATGCCCTGTGGGGAGGGCCATCAGCACAGGGCGTAGCTCCCGGGGAAGATACTGGACCTTTTGAGTCTTGATGTAGCCCACGGCGTTCTCCACCTCCCGGGCATGGGAGAGGGGGCCGTCCACCACCACCATCTCAGCTCCTCCCACCTCCCGGGCGACCTGGCCCTCCAGCTCCCCCATACGTTGCTGGATCCCCAGCCACAGCTCCTCTGGGGTAGTCCCCTTGGTGGCCCTGACCCCGTAGACCCCAACCCGGGTGGTCAGGTCTTCGGCGGGAGCGGCAGTGAACAGACCCCGTTCCACCCTGGCGGTCTCGAAGACCGCCTCGCCGTCGCAACGGACCACTCCGGCGCCGTAGGTAGCGGCCAGGGCGAAGCCGGGATAGTCGTCGGGTTGTTCGATCCAGAGGGTGGCATCAACGCGCCGGACCCCGTCCACGAACAGGACGTCCTTCGCCGGCTCGAAGTCGGGAACAAGGGCTCGCCAGTCGTCGGGCTTCAACTCCACCGAGGTGTCAACGTCCTCGGAGGAGTCCAGAAGCTCCGGTGAAGTCGGCGTGCCGTAGTCGGAGTCCCAGGCTTCGACGGTGAACTTCACGACACCCTCCTCACTTCCGCCCCGCTGGGACCGGCGGTGACCTCGAAGCGGTCCGGTGCCCTAGAAGCCAGCTCCTTGACGTGGGTGATGACCCCCACCATCAGGCCCTTGGCAGTAAGGGCCTCCAGCACCGAGGCCACGATGTCCAGCGACTCTTCGTCCAGGGTCCCGAAACCCTCATCGAGGATGATCGCCTCCAGGGCCGCTCCCCCGGCCGCGGACACCTTCTCGGCGAGGGACAGGGCCAGGGCCAAGGAGACCAGAAAGGTCTCGCCGCCGGAGAGGGTGGCGACCGGTCGCAGCTCATCGGCGTTGAGGTGGTCGACTACCGAGAAGCCACCGGTCTCGTCGGAGTGGAGGGAGTAGCTGCCGGAGGAGAGCTGGGCGAGGAGCTGGTTGGCCTCGGTGACCAATTCGGCCACCGCTCCTGCCATCAACCAGCGCTCGAAACGATCGGAGCGGAGATGCTTGGCAAGCTCCCTGGCCACCCGCGCCTCCTCGGCTGCTCGCTTGACGTCGGTTGTGAGCCTTGCTTCGAGTTCCAGGGCTTCGGTCTGTCGGGCCACGAGAGTCCTGGTTCGCTCCAGCTCGGTGGCCACTGTCGCGGCGTAGGGCTCAGTGGCCTCCACTTCGACCTTGGCGAGGCGGGCCTCTAGGACTCGCCGGGCGGCGTTCACGGCCTCGGCGGCCTTCTCCACCCCGACGACGGCCGCCTCCTTCTCTTGGGCTACCTCCTCCATCCTGTGATCTCTCCAGGCGAGGAACTCCTTCCATCCCACGACGGGGTCGTCGCCTTCGGGGAGAGGAGGCGATAGGTCGCTGACCGTGTCCCGGGCCTCGATCAGCTTCCGGGTGACGGAGGCCGCCGCTTCGGCCAGGTCTTCCAGAGCGGAACGGGCGCCCCTTGCGTATCTCTCGGCCGCATCGAGCCTCTCGGCTGCGTTCTTCCGGGCATCTTCAGCCGCGGCTATGCGGGCTTCGAGCTCGTCCAGCTCGCTAAGGCTGGGCCGGTCGGCGAGGCGTTCCAACAGCTCCTGATGGCGTGCCTTCAACGCCTTCTCCTGCTCTTCGAGGCGTACCAGTCCCTCCCGGGCCTTCTGAGCCGCCCGCGAGCTATCCGTGACTCTTCGTTCCGCCTCCTCGACTTCTAGCCGAAGCTCCTCAAGTCGGGCGGGCTGGCCGCCGGAGGGCACTTCGGTCACTTCCCGGTCACAGACCGGACAGGGCTCTCCCTGGACCAGCGTGGCGCGCAGGGCGTGGGCAGCGTGGGTCCTCTCGGCCTCGCGCACTGCCGCCCTGGCCCGTCTCTGTTCCTCCTCCGCTGCCTGGAGGTCCCGGTTGGCTTCTCTGACCGCCCCACGGGCCTCCTCGATCTTCAGCTCCGCTAGCTGGCGTCCGACTTCGGCCAGGTCTAGGTGCAGGCGCCGGTCGGTGGCGACGGTCTCGGCCGGAGGAAGCTTTGCTCGGGTTTCCTCGACCGCGGTGAGGGCTCGCCGTGCCTGGTCCAGTTCCTTCTCCCCCTGTTCCAGTTTCTCTTCGGCGGCACGAAGCTTGTGGTCGAGTTGGTCCAAGTCGGGAGGAACGGCCAGGGCTTCGAGCCTGCGCAGGGCATCGGTGAGTTCGACGACGCCCTTTTCCGCTGCTTCCAAGGCTGACTTCCTCTTCTGAAGGTCCGCTTCGGCCTCTGGGACGTCGCGGTGTAGCTCTTCCAGAAGCACCAGCCTGGATTTGGCGGCCTCGATGGCTTCGGGAGTGGGGATCTCCAGTTCCTCCAAGCGGCGCTCAGCCTCCTCGGCTCTACTCACGGCCACTGCCTCCCGGGCCCTGGCCAGCTCCCGCACCCGGGAATAGTCGATGCGCAACAGCTTCTTCAGTAGCGCCTGGCGCTCGGCCGGCTGGGAAGTCAAGAACCGGGCGAACTCCCCCTGGGGCAGGACGACGGTACGGGTGAAGTCGTCGAAGGCCAGGCCGAGGAGTTCCTCCACTGCATCGGTCACCTCCCTGGCTCCGGAGACCAGGACCTCTTCTCCCCTCACCAGTCGGGCCTCAGGAGTTGTGGCGCCGTTCTTGGTGCGCTGAGCCATGCGAACTGCCACGTAGATCTCATCCAGGATCTCGAAGGTGAAGGCCACCCGGGCAACGTCGGCCCCGGCGCTGATGACCGGGGCCACGGCGCGGGCGTCGAGACGGGGGATGCGCCCGTACAGGGCGAAGATCATGGCGTCGATGAGGCTCGACTTGCCCGATCCCGTGGGTCCGCTGAGAGAGAAGAAGTCGACGCCATCCAGATCCAGGTGCTGACGGGACCGGTAGGCGGAAAAGCCCTCCAGCTCGACGCTCACGGGTCTCATCCGGTGGCCTCCTCTAAGAGCTCGGCGAACAGGACCTCGATCCGGGGGTCCTCCACTCCCCGGTCAGCGAGATAGGAGGAGAAGGCGTGGCGGGGGTCGAGGCTACGCCGGTGTTCCTCTCCATCGAGTTCCTTTCTCTCGGTGGGAAGGACGGAGACAGCCACGGCTCCGGGGATGGCCTGACGCACCTCATCGGCAAGGCCCACCCGTCCCTTCTCATCCAGCACCACCTTCACCCAGGCACCGGCAACTTCATCGGCCTTAGCCAGAGCCTGGTCCAGGGTTCCCTGGAGGGTGACCAGGCGCCGCCCAGCGGTGTGGGGAACCTGGGTGACCCGAGCCGGGAGGCCAGGTTCCGCCTCGACTATGAGGGCGCCCTTCTCATCGTCCACCTCGCCAAAGTCGAGTTGGAGGGGCGAGCCCGAATACCACACCGCCCCGGCGTGGGGGATGCGTTGAAGCCGGTGGAGGTGACCCAGGGCCACGTAGGAGAGGTGACCGGGGAAAACGGCGGCGGGAACGGCATAGCCAAAGATGTGGGCCTCCCGCTCCCCTCCTCCGGCCCTGGCCCCGTAGACGGTGAGGTGAGCGATGAGGAGGTTCACCGTATCCAGCGTCATCCCCTCGGTGAGCTTGTCGATCACCCGTCGCAGGCGGTCCTGGTATTCGCCGGCATGTTGGTCAGGGTCGAGATTCATGATCTCTTCCACACCGACGATGCCCCGCTGGGAGACGAAGGGGAGGAGCGCCGCTCTCACCCCGAGATCGGGAAGCTCGATGACCCCTCCCGAATCCGGCGATCGGGGAGCACCCACGATGGTGATGCGCCCTGCGGCGGCCACGGGGGCTACGGCATCGAGGCGGCGGGGGCTGTCGTGGTTGCCGGCGATGGCCAGGACAGGGGCGATCTCGGCCAGATCGAGCAGGGCACGCCACACGATCTCCTCGGCCGCCGGACTGGGTGAGGAGCGGTCGAAGACATCGCCGGCGACAACGGCGAGGTCTACGGCGTTGTCCGCGGCAATCTCCACCAGTTCGGCCAGGACGGCGCGGTGCTCATCGGAGCGGTCACGCCCGCGGATGTGCCGCCCGACGTGCCAGTCGGAGGTGTGAAGGATCTTGATGGCCACGAATCGATCGTATCCCCGGATTGGGACGGATTGGTTTTCCTAAGGGGCCCGGGGGCGCGTAGGCGCCGCCTACAGACCCTCGAAGGGGTCCTCGGGTCCCTCCCCTACCGGAAGGATGGCCTCCGATGCCCGGGTGGCCCAGGCGGGGAAGGGGAACTCCACCACCAGCGGAAGGGGAAGCTCGGGCTGGCTGACGATCATCGTCCCCGGCTTGAGGATCGTGGCCCGCTGGCGATGGGCTCCGGGCAGGAACCGGTATTCCTCCCGGGCGGCCTCGGCGGAGTCGAGTCGGCCTACCACGCGTATCGAGGAGTTGGCGATGATCCGCCTCTCCACCTCGGAGGCCGTCTGCTGGGCGCCGATGAGGATGACTCCCAGGGACCGCCCCCGCTCGGCGATGTCCAACAGCACTTCCTTGATGGGGCTGAAGCCCTCCCGGGGTGCGTACTTGTTGAGCTCGTCGAGGACCACCAGCAGCATCTCGTCGGACTGCCCGGCCCTCTCCTTGTCCTCGAAGGTTCGCTTGAGGACCACGCCGACCACGAACCGCTTGGCCCGGTCGTTGAGATTGTGGAGGTCGACCACGGTGACCTGGTGGTCGAGCTGGATGCGATGCCGCTCCGGGTTGGGGACATCGGCGCGGACTAGACGACCCAGATGTCTCACCGAAGCATGGAGACGGCGGATGAAGGCATTGATGGTCCCGGTTCCGATGGCCGGGCCGGCCCACAGATGGCGCTCCACATCGTCCTGGACCTTGGTGGTAATGAGATCGGCCAGTTCCCGGAAGGTGCGCACCTTGGCCCCGTCGATGATCGCCGCTCCGGTCTCCGTGGGCTCTGCTCGGCGGAGCTGGGCCATGACGTTGTAGACCACCGTCGTGTACTGGGCCCGCTCGTCTTCGGAATCGGCGAATAGGAAGGGGAGCAGATCGTCGACGCAGAACTCGTGGATGCTCCAGAAGAAGGAGGTGACATCGGCGCGAGAGCCGACGTCGGCGGTGGCCTTGGGGTCATCGATCCGGGGCGGAGCGAAGACCCCCAGGGAGACAAAGGGCCCAGCAGGCAGACCCAGTTCGGCGTACCGCGCCCGCTGCTCGTCGTCGAGGCGGGCGTTGGCCTGGTCCAGGTGGAGAAGATCCTCACCCTTGACGTTGAAGACCAGGCCCTT
Organism: Acidimicrobiia bacterium; assembly: GCA_046756405.1. Taxonomy (GTDB): domain Bacteria; phylum Actinomycetota; class Acidimicrobiia; order Spongiisociales; family ZC4RG35; genus JBHHWH01. The sequence continues at coordinate 12,406 of JBHHWH010000003.1, forward strand.
GGTGTTCACAGACGCCTTGCCCAGGACACCTGAGGTGAACAGGGAGTGGAGGAGAAAGGTGGCGTAGCTGGTCTTGGTGGCCACCCCGGAGATACCGCTGATGTTGACGTGGGCGCCGCGCTCGCCGTTGAGGAATTCCAGGTTCACCCACAGGGGCTCGCCGTCGCGGGTCAGGCCGACGGGAAACTTGCGGTCCATACGGTCGAAGAAGAGGGCCTGGTTGCGTTCCTCGCCTTTGGCCCGCCGGACCTCCTGGCCGGGAAGGGGCGGAACGAAGATCTCCGGCTCGAAGCGGGTAGCGGTGACCTCAGCCACCTCGGTGACCTCAGCTGGCAGCACCCCTTCGTGGATGAGGAAGACATCGGAGTCGAAACGGGCGCCCTCATGACGGGCCAATACCTGGACCACGCTTCCGTAGATCCGCACCTGCTCCCCCGACGGGAGGGTCCGTTCCAGGGCCACCACGTCGTCGAGCTGGAGGTACTGCCGTTCCCCGACCCCCACCCAGAACTGGAGGGGGGTGGCGTCCCTCGTTCCGAGAACTCTTCCCACGCTCATCGTTGGCGAGAGTAGACCGGCGCGAGGACAGATCCGTGTTCCGACCGTCCGAAGCAACCAAGATGTGGGCATGAGGCTGTTACTCGTAGTCCTGGTAGGAGCTGTCGGTGGGCTCGCCGGAGCCCTCCAGTCGCGGTTCTTGGGCCTGATGGAAGAGAAGGCTGGAACCCTGGCCTCCACCTTCGTCACCTACGGAGGGGGTGGCTTAGCTATCGGGCTGCTGATGCTGGCCTTCGGCGGCGGACGTCTCGCCAGCCTGCGCGACGTCCCCTGGTGGGCCTTCACGGCAGGGGTCATGGGCCTGGCGGTGGTGGCTTCCCTTGGCATCACCGTCAACCGGCTAGGGCTCGGCGCCGGACTGACCCTCTTCACCGGCTCCACCCTGATCCTGGCGGCGCTGATCGACCACTTCGGATGGTTCGACGAGCCCCACCTCCTCGACGTCCGCCGTATCAGCGGGGTCGCCCTGGTGATCCTAGGAACCTGGCTCGTGGTGGGAGGTCGCTGAGGGAGGTGGAGGCATCCGCAGGCTCCCCCAAGGACGTTCCGAAACTCCCAAGGAGTCATCGACCCGCCTAGCAGCCGAGGTGTCGTCCCGAGGAAGGGTGAGTTCAAAGATCGTCTTACCTTGTTCGCGGCGGTAGACGAGATCCCCTCCCATCCTGCGAGAGAGCTCACGCGACAGGCTCAGCCCCAAACCCATCGATTCGGTGTGACCCGAGGGCCGGGTGGCCGTCCAATAGTGCTCGAAAATCCTCTCTTCGGCGCCTCGAGGAACGCCAGGACCATGATCGATGACCCTGACAACAGCCCGCCCGGGCTCACCTGCAATCTCGACACGAATCGGACCTCTCCCGTGTCGAACCGCGTTGGCCACCAAGTTACGCACGATCTGACGGACGCGACCGGGGTCACACCAGGCGACAACTTCATCGCCAATGACACCCACTTCACGATCTTCGAGGTCGATCGTGGGCAGCGTTGCCATGACTTCGTCCCTAAGACTGACCGCCATCGGGGCCACGGCGAGCTCCCCTAGCTCAGCCCTTGCTGAAGCCAGCAGATCTTCGATTATCCCAGCCATCTGGCGGCTCGCCGAGGCGATCGCCGCGATCATCTCGGCGACGTCCGACGCCAGGGCCGAGGCGTCAGCTTCAAGAAGGCTGGAGTAACCAAGAATGGCCGAAAGGGGCGTCCGTAGCTCATGAGATACGGATGCGATCAGGCGCGACTTGAGGTCGGACAGCTCCTCGGCCCGCCTACGGGCCTCTTCAGCCTCAGTGATGTCGAGGTGTGCCATAACCGCACGGCTGTAGTCTGGCTCGCCGTTCAGCGAAGGCACGATCACCTTCACTTGGAGGTGTCGTGTCCCATCGGGGCGAACCAGGTCGACCTCATATTCGCCTTCGAGGACGCCGCCGCCGAAGCTCTCGATCAGCCGACCGACAACCTCGGATTCGGGAGGAGTCGCCAGCTGGGCCCTCCCCAGCGGGCCAATGAGTTCATCTCGGTCTACCCCGAACAGTCGGCCGGCGGCAGGGTTCGCCTCAATTACCTCGATACGGTCCAGGAAGTCCAGCAGCAACTCCGGGGCGTTGGCCACATACTCACCGATTTCGGTGATCCCTTTGGATCTCAGCTCCGCAACCCACGCCTGTGCCCGGCGGAGGTCGAGCAGTCGAACGGCAACGGGAGACGACTCGAAGAGCGCTCGGAACCGATTTCGCGACTCCTCGAGGGCAAGGCGCGCCGCTTGCCCAGCGGTCACATCCTCCACTGCGCCCCGCAGCTCACCCGTCTCCCCTATCAGCCGCACCCACACCTTCGCTGGAAACTCGGTACCATCGAGACGGACGAGGTCGGTTTCAAACCCGTCTACATACCCCTTGGACCGCAGCTCCTTCATCATGCGCTCGCGGTCCTCGGGAGAAGGCCACACGCGGATCTCGTCAAATCCCCGGGCAGCTTCGATCGACTCGTGGCCAAACATGCGGAGATAGGCGTCGTTGGCTTCGATCAGAACCCCATCGATCGTGCTGATAAAGACCCCGATCGGCACATCCCACACTGCCCTCGCCTGCTCCATAGCCATCTGACGCCATCGTCGCTGCGACGAAATCAGTGTGGCGATCCCTCCGGTCACGAGCACCGTCAGCAGCAAGCGGAGTAGAGCTGTCCAGGTTCCGTTCTCGGCCAGGGTGCCGGCGAAAGGAATGCCGCTCCAAATGCCTAAGGCCATCCCGCCAAAAAGCGCGAGCGCGAACAAGCCCAGTCGATTCCCTCGAGTCATCGCCAACGGGTTCGTATCGGTGCTAGGTCCCTCCGTCTTAAGGGCTTTGGACCCTATTTGGAGACCCCGCTCTCCCCGGCAAGGGCCTCGCGGATCGCTGCCGCCGCAGACTCCAGCTCCTCGCGTTCGACGTGGGGGGCGGCGTTGGCAAAGTCGAGGTCGTGTACCCCATCGATAGGTACCACGTGGACATGGAGATGGGGCACCTCCAGCCCGGCGATCATCAGACCTACCTTGGTGGGCGAGAAGGCCCTCTGGATGCCCCTGCCGATCTTCTGGGCCACGGCGAAGAGATGGTCGCGAAGGTCATCCGGACAGTCGATCCAGTGGTCGATCTCATCGCGGGGAACCACCAGGGTGTGCCCCCGGCGCAATGGGTTGATGGACATGAAGGCGACGCAGCGGTCGTCCCTCCATACGAAGGTCCCGGGGATCTCCCCTTCGATGATCTTGGTGAAGATAGTGGCCATGTCCCCGGAGACTATCCGCTAGCCCCGAACCGCGACCACCCGGTAGACGGCGTCGGTGGTGAGGACGTACATCTCCCCCTCCGGATCAATACCGAAGCTGACCACTTGACCTGGAATGCCCACCTGGTCGGTCCAGTCGGCCTCATCGACCACCTGGCCGGCCTCGTATCGGAAGCTGCGTAGGTAGCCGCCGCAGAAGTCGGAGTAGAAGTAGTGGCCAGCCAACTCGGGGATCGCCTCCCCCCGGTAGACGATCCCTCCCGTGATGGCGCAGTCACCCGCTTCCCCGAGCGGTACCTCCACCTGAGGCAGGGTGAGCCCCGTGGTGTCACAGCCCGAGGAGGGACGGAAGCAGTGGAGCCCCTCGGTGATCGGCCAGCCAAAGTTGAGGCCCGCCTCCAAGGGCGCCACAGTTATCTCTTCGAAACGGTTCTGGCCCACGTCGGCGATATAGATGAGCTCGCCGTCGATCCAGAAGCGCCATGGGTTGCGCAACCCGTAGGCGAAGAGGGTGGGGTTGGGGTCGCCATCCACCGACAGGGCCACGATGCCACCAAGAAGGGTGTCGGTGTTCTGACCGTTGCCGAACTGGTCGCCGGCTCCTCCCCCGTCCCCCAGACCCACATAGAGCCTCCCGTCGGGACCGAACTGGATCATCCCCCCGTTGTGGTTCGATGCCGGCTGGTCAAGACGAAGCAGCACCCGCTCCGAGTCCGGATCGAACCCGTCGAGCCCTAGAGCAAACTCGCTGACCACTGTGTCGCCGTCGTTGGCCGAGTAGTGAACGAAAAGCCGGGTCCCGTCCTCGGGATGGGGGGCGATGGCAAACAGCCCCTGCTCGCCTCGGTTGCGCACCCGCTCCCGGATGTCGAGGGAGGGTTTCTCCAAGAAGACCTCCCCATTGGCGAAGGCCCAGACCATGCCCGCTTTGGTGGCCAGGTGGCCCACCTCGCCACCGGGCTGTGTGGCCAGGTGGATGGGGAAGGCGAGCTCGGCCACCAGTTCGTAGGCGATGGTTTGGAGAGGGGCCAGGGTGGAGGTGGTCGTGGTCGGCGTCGTAGTCGAAGTGGTCGCCGGCACCTCGCTTGTAGGGACCGTTGACGTCGTGGTCGTCGTGGTGGTTGGCTGGGGTTCAGTCGTCACCTGCTCCACGGTGGGAGCGCAGGACGTCACCACAAGCAACAAAACCGCGCCTGCTCGCCGCATGGGCTGACACATTACGTTTACCGTGGATGCTCGTGAGTGAAACAGTAAAGAACGATCCAAAGACCATCTTCGCCTGGGCCATGTACGACTGGGCGAACTCCGCTTACATCACCACCTTCGGTGCCATCGTCGCCGCCTTCTTCACCGGGGTGATCGTGCCAGACGGAGGGTTCCGTGGGTTCTCAGGCCAGACCCTATGGTCGGCGGTGGTGTCGATCGGCGCCATCCTTCTCTTCATCTGGATGCCGGTGCTCGGCGCGGTGGCCGACTTCGCCGCGGCGAAAAAGGAGTTTCTTCGCCTCTTCGCTTGGGTGGGCGCCATCACCACCATCATCCTGCCCTTCGTCCCCGACGGCGCCGTGGTGCTCTTTCTGCTCGTGGTGCTGGTCACCCAGATCGGCTTTGTGGCCGCCAACGTCTTCTACGACGGGTTCCTCAAGGCCATCACCACCGATGAAACTATCGACAAGGTGTCGTCCAAGGGCTTCGCCATGGGCTACATCGGAGGAGGCCTCTACGTTCTCCTCGCCCTGGCCCTGATCCTCCTCAGCGGCGATGGTGGGGTCACCGGGCTCTCGGTCGAGACCGCCTCCCGCATCGGTATCGCCGGCGCGGGAGCCTGGTGGCTGCTGTTCACCACCTACTCGTTACGCCGCTTGCCCGACGACACCGGAGCCGAGGAGCTACCAGAGGGGTACAGGGACAAGCCACGCTGGCTGGCCTACGCCCAGATCGGTTTCAGCCGCACCTGGGCCACCGGCAAGAAGATGCTCGGCTTCAAGCAGCTCCTCCTCTTCGTGCTCGCCTACCTCATGTACAACGATGCCACCCAGACGGTGATCGGTGTCTCCGGGGCGTACGCCGAGGAGACCTTGGGCCTCGCCGCGGCGGAGATCATCATCACCTTCCTGATCGTCCAGTTTGTGGCCTTCGGTGGCGCCCTCGCCTTCGGGGCCCTGGCAGGCAGGATCGGGGCCAAGGGAGCGATCATGGTCTCCCTGGTGATCTGGATAGGGATCGCCGTGGCCGCCTACTTCCTTCCCGTGGGCGACCCGATTCCCCTCTACGTGCTGGCGGTGTTCGTCGGCTTCGTCCTCGGCGGCGTCCAGGCCCTGTCCCGCAGTCTCTACGGGTCGATGATCCCCGAAGAAGCCGCCGCGGAGTTCTACGGCTTCTACTCGGTGTTCTCCAAGTTCGCCGCCATCTGGGGCCCGTTGGTGTTCGCCCTGGTGAGCAACGCCACCGGCTCGGGAAGACCCGCGATCCTCTCGGTGGTCTTCTTTTTCGCCCTCGGACTGATCCTGCTCTCCTTCGTCAACGTTGAGGAGGCCCGAGTGTCTCGGGAACGCTGGGTCTTCACGGAAACGTAGAGTCTCCCTATGGCCGAACCCGTAGACGACCTTCACGGCGAAGAAGCCTCCCCAGAGCCGAGCAAGCCGAGAACACCGGTCAGCCCTGGATTCCCCTGGGGTGGGGTCCTCTCCGCCGTCGCCCTGGCGGTCGTGGTGATCTTCGCCGTGCAGAACACCGACCCGGTGAACGTCCGCTTCCTCGCCTGGGCGGCCGAATTCCCCCTGGCCACGGTGATCCTGGTGGCCGTGGCAGCGTCGGTGATCATGACCAACATCATTGGCGCCATCTACCGGCGCCGGAGACTGCGTCGGCGTGCCGAGAAGGAGGCGCTGAAAAAGCTGCGCAGTGAGGGCTAGACGCCACATTGTCTTCGCTCTGACAATGGGGCTGGTGGCGGCGGCCTGTACAACTCAGCCCGCTCCCGCCCCTCCCGGCTCCGTCCCGACTCCTGAGCCGCTGGCCGGCTTCGATCTCGGCGGCACGCTGGCGCGTGTCCTCGATGGTGACACCGTCGAGGTCAGGACCGAGACTCGGGTAGTGCGGGTAAGGCTCGCCGGAATCAATGCTCCCGAGGGCGAAGAATGCTTCGGGGATGTCGCCGCCAGCCACCTGGGGGCTCTGACCGGAGGACCTGTGAGGGTGGAGGTGGTGGGGACCGACCAGTTCGGTCGCGCCCTGGGCTACGTCTGGGCCAGGGACACCTTGGTCAACCTCGATCTGGTGTCTCGCGGCCTCGCCCTGGCCACCACACCCAGGGACAAGGATCGCTACGGCCCACCAATGCTCCAGGCCGAGGGGGTCGCCTACGCTGAGCGTCTCGGACTGTGGTCACCAGAAGGTTGCGGTTCCGGGCCCCTTCCCGAGCTGAAGTTCATGCCTGAGGCCTCGGTCATCGACCCGCCCGGCCCGGACGACCGGGCTCTCTCCGAAGAGCAGCTCGTGATAGTCAACCGTGGCGACGAGCCGGTGGACATGACGGGGTGGGTGCTCAGGGACGAATCCTCCCGGCACCGCTACCACTTCCCCCGGGGACTCCTCCTCGGAAGGGGTTACGTGTTCGTGGTCTCCTCCGATCTTCCCGGGTGGGATCCAGGGGATTCGCCGGTGTGGAACAACACTGGGGACATGGCCCTTCTGCTCGACCCGGCGGGCCGGGTGGTCGCCCGTTGGCGGTACGAACCTTGAGATCACGGTTGACGATGTACCCTTGCGCTCACGATCCCGAGGAGGACGCAGCATGGGAGTGTTGGATTCGATAAAGCGGCTTTTCGGCAGTGCCAAAGAGGCCACCGAAAGAGCCGAGCCCTACGTGGAAAAAGCCAAAGAAGCCCTCGAAGAGGCAGCGGAAAAAGCCGAGCCCTACGTGGAAAAAGCCAAAGAAGCCCTCGAAGAGGCAGCCGAAAAGGCCGAGCCCTACGTGGAGAAGGCCAGAGAGACCCTGGGCATGGGAGACGCCGAGGAGGTCACCGCGACCGAAGCTCCGGCAGAGGCCGCCGAATCCGGGGAGCAGATTGCCCCAGCAGACGAGGAAGGAGCCCAGGGCTCCGAGGAGCCAGGCGCGGGTTGAGCTCCGAACAGAGGACGACAAAGCGGGTCTCGCGGCGGCTCGCTCGCATCCCCGGCTCCGCCACCCTGGCCATCAACAACCGCGCCCGGGAACTGGAGGCCCAGGGAAGGGACATCATCTCCTTCGCCGCGGGCGAGCCCGATTTCGCCACCCCCGACCACATAGTCGAGGCCGCGGTAACGGCGGCGCGTGACCCCGCTAATCACCACTACACCCAGAACGCCGGGTTGCCTCCGTTACGAGAGGCAGCGGCCGAATACACGGCCCAATACTCGGGTGTAGAAGTGGAGCCTGCCCAGACCCTGATCACCAACGGCGGCAAGCAGGCCATCTTCCAGGCCCTCGCCGCTCTGGTCGACCCGGGGGACGAGGTGCTGGTGCCGGCCCCCTATTGGGTGACCTACCCGGCGGCCATCGAACTGGCCGGTGGGATCCCCGTCCCTGTCCCCTCGGCCCCGGGGAAGGGCTTCAAGGTCACCGCCGACGACCTGGACGCCGCCTCCAGCGACCGGACCGTGGCCCTCGTCTTCGTATCGCCCTCCAACCCGTCGGGTGGTGTCTACGACGCCGGGGAGGCCCGGGCCATCGGGGAGTGGGCACGGGACCGAGGCGTCTGGGTGCTCGCCGATGAGATCTACCAGCGCCTGGTCTACGAGGGTGAGGTGGCCCCTTCGATCGCCGCCGTCACTCCGGGGCTCGAGAACTGGGTGTTGATCAACGGAGTTGCCAAGAGCTTCGCCATGACCGGCTGGCGCGTCGGTTGGATGGTGGGCCCCAAAGACGTCGTCGACGCGGCAGCCCGACACCAGTCCCACGCCACCTCCAACGTCGCCAACGTCTCCCAGCGTGCCGCCCTGGCCGCGATCACAGGGCCCCAGGAGCCGGTAGAGGAGATGCGTCGAGCTTTTGCCCGACGCCGCGAGCTCATGTACACCCTCGTCTCCGCCATCGAGGGCCTCAACTGCGTGAAGCCCGACGGCGCCTTCTACGTCTTCCCCGACGTCAGCGCCGTCCTGGGAGATCGCTACCCCAACGCCGAAGCCCTCGCCCGAGGAATCCTCGACGAGGCCGGGGTGGCGGTGGTACCGGGCGACTCCTTCGGCTCGCCGGGCTTTCTCCGCTTCTCTTACGCCCTCGGCGAAGCTGACATTCAGCGGGGAGTGGAGCGAGTCGCCCGCCTGATCGAGACCCTCTGAGCAAGGTTTACACTCGCCATCAATGCAGCCCGCTCCTGTGGCCAAGGCGATGATGCTCGTCGAGCCGAAGCACTTCGCGCTGACCGAAGTGCCCATCGAAGGAGGCGACGAAGGAGGCTGGCTAGCAGTCGAAGCCACCGGGCTGTCGGGCTCCGATGTCAAGGTCTGGAAGGGGGAGGACCACAACATCGTCTACCCCCTCGTACCGGGCCACGAGGTAGTGGGCCGCATCGCCCTTCAGGGACCCAACATCCCTTACCCGGTCGGGACGCGGGTGGTGGTAGAGCCCCGTATCCACTGCGGCGTGTGTCACCGCTGCCTCCAGGGTCTGGCCAACTGCGTACGCCGCAAGCCCAGCAACTCCTACGGCAGGATTCCCAGCTCGGAGCCACCGGGGCTCTGGGGAGGCCTGGCTGAGTACCTCTACCTCGATCCCAACGCCCATCTCCATCCCGTCACAGACGATGTGCCCGCCGAGGTGACGACCTTCGTCCATCCCCTGGCCTCCGGCCATACCTGGGCGGTTGAGCTGCCTGCCCTCAAACCTGGCGAGGACGTGCTCATTTTGGGACCGGGCCCTCGAGGGCTGGCCTGTCTGATCGCCGCCCGCGCCGCCGGGGCCCGATGGGTCGGCATCACCGGCCTCAGCCACGATAGGGACCGGCTCAGTCTCGCCCAGGCCCTGGGGGCAGACCTCAGTATCGACATCGAGACCAGGGATGTGGCCGAGGAGGTGGCCAGCAATCTGGGGAAGCGCCCGGACGTGGTCATCGATGTGACCTCCGACGACCCAGAGGCTCTCTTCACCGCCCTCGACCTGGTCCGTAGCGGGGGAAGGGTGATCCTCGCCTCCACGAAGGGCAACCGAGCCTTCCACTTTTTGTCCGACGTAGTCGTGACCAAACAACTTACGGTCAAGGGAGCGATGGGAGCCACCACCGTCGGCTACCAGTGGGCCACCAACCATCTGGCGACCGACCCCAGGATCGACGACCTGGTCTCGCACCAGTTCCCCCTGGTGGAAGCGCCCCGTGCACTCCAGGCCGCCGCCGGACTCCTGGGCAGGGAGGAGCTGATCTCGGTGGCGGTCACCTTCTGACCGGCGTCTGTCAATGAACGACCGAGGATCCCCCCCACCAAGGAGCTCGGTCGTCTCCTGGGTCCTCTACGACCTGGCCAACACGATCTTTGCCCTCGGGGTCGTAGGCGTCTACTTCTCGGACTGGCTGCTGGCCAACGGGCTCCCCGACAGTGCCCTGGCCGCGGTTCAGATGGCAGCCGCGGCGGTGGTCATCTTTGTCGCCCCCTGGGCCGGAGCACGCAGCGATGTCCGTGGCACCCGGGTCCCCACCCTGATGGCCACAACCCTCGCCGCGGTGGCAGCCACCGCGCTGATCGCCACAGGTCCGCCGCTCCTCTCCTTGGTTCTGCTCTGGGTGGCGGTGGTGGCCGTCAACACCGGCTCCGTGGTCTACGACGCTCTGCTGGTGGACGTGAGCACCCCGGCCCGCCGCGGGGTGGTGTCGGGGCTAGGGGTGGGGGTGGGATATCTTGGATCGTTCGTGGGGCTCGGCATCGGGTTCGTAACCCTCGACCTCCTGGGTTTGAGCTACGCCGCCACATTCCGGACCCTCGCCGCGGGTTTCCTGATCTTCGCCCTCCCCGCCTTCCGGTACATCGAAGAGCGGGCCGCCCTCGCCGACCAGTCCCTCCCCGGCCTCCGGGATGTCTTCGGACGGATCGTGCGCTCATGGCGCCTGGCCAGCAACTATGAGGGAGTGGTCCGGTTCCTGGTGGGTCGCTTCTTCTACACCGACGCCATCAACACTCTCCTCGCCGGGTTTCTGGCCCTGTTCGTCATCGATGAGCTCGGGTTGGAGCGACGCTTCTTCACCGCCCTGATGGCGGTGGCCATAGGTGCCGCGGTGATCGGTGGACTGGCCTCAGGACCCCTCGTCGCCAGACTCGGAGCCCTACGCGTGCTGCGGTGGGTGCTCCTCGTGTGGATCCTGGCGATGGCTTCGGGAATAGCCGCCGCGATGACGGGGGAGACCCAACTCGCCTGGGTAATCGGTCCCCTGGGGGGGATCGCTCTCGGGGCTACCTGGACGGCCGACAGGGTGGTGATGACCCGGATCTCTCCTCCTCGCCATCTGGGCGAGTTCTACGGCCTGTACGCCACGGTGGGACGGTTCGCCACGGTGGCCGGCCCTCTGGCATGGGCAGTGGTGGTAGACCTGGCAAACCTGGGGCGGACTGCTGCCCTAGGAGCCCTGATGGCCTTCATAGCCGTAGGGTGGTGGGTGTTAAGCGGCGTCGACGACCAGGAGAGGGTTTGGTCGCCCGACGACCAGCTCAGTGGAAGCCCGGAGTCTCCCCTGAGATGAGATGGTGCTCCACGGCGTAGGGAATGGGAAGGTCGGCTACTTCGTCGGGGCCTCGTACCAGTCTTCGCCCGATCTCAGCGAACCAGGTGTCGTTGACGAAGGCCCAGGGCCAGGCCCGAATGCCAATGCGGGCTCCTATCCAACCACCCACCGTCGCTCCTAGGGGGCTCCCACCGATCCTGGCAGCCTGCTCCACCGGCAGGTGAAAACGGACGTCCCGTTGAGCCGCCAGCATGAGTCCTGCCAGCACCAGCGTGAGAGGGTCATCCTCGTCCCCCTCCAACCTCGCAAGTGCCTCGGGCCCGGAGGAGACGCCGATCCCCGCCAGGGCCCGGTCGAAATCGGCGGCCAGACGTTCCAGACGCTGGGGTTCCTCCAGGCCTGCGGCGATGGTCTCGATGTGGGGGACTACGGCTTCAGCGGTCCCGGTGATGAAATCCCTCCCGATTTGAGCGAAACAGGAGGCAGCGGCGGCGGCGGCGGCTACCACTCCAGCGGCCACGGTGGAGGCATCGCTGTGGAACAGCCGACCGAGCCTGACGGATTCGGCAATGACTGCCTCGGGCTGGCGGCGAAGGGCGACACCCAGGGGCACCCCACGGGGAGCAGCGTCGAGGGATCGACTCGGTACCGGTAACGGTTGCCCTGTACCCGCCTTGTCCAACCAAGACCGAAACTCGGGGCTTTCGCCCCGGAACACCCTCTCACCGTCGAAGGCGCCGTCCAGCTCCAACAGTGCCCGAACCAACCGGTCGTAGTCGAGCTGACGGTGCTCGATCAATTCGTAGGCGATGATCGTCACTTGCACGGCAACCGCGGAGTAGCCGAGGGTCGAAGCGCCCCCGGCGGTATCCCCGGCGGCGACACCCAGCATGAAGCCGTCGCCTTCACCGGAGACAAGCCGGAACAGAGGCTCCTCGGCCGGCTCTACCACCTCCCCCGGTTCACCGTCCTCGTAGAGGTCGTCTTCAAGAGTGTCGTCGGGATACTCGGGCTTGGGCATCGGGCTGGAAGGCTACCGCTGTAGCCTGGCTGATCCATGGATCGCGTGGTCGTCATCGCCAACCCCGTGGCATCCCAGTTCACCGGTGGGGCCCACCGGGACGTGATGGCTATCTTCGACAAAGCCGCCCAAGTGCACCCGCTCTGGCCTGGTTCCGGCCCCGAGGCGGAGCAGGCTGCCGCCGAAGCAGTGGCCGACGGGGCGAACATCGTCGTGGCTATGGGAGGCGACGGAATCGTTCACCATGTGGCCCAGGGGGTTGTGGGCTCCGAGGCCGTCCTCGGAGTCATCCCGGTCGGCACGACCAACGTGTTCGCCAGGATCCTGGGGCTTCCCACCCGGCCCGCCAAGGCGGCCAAGCTCATCGCCCGAGGCAACCCGCCGCGACAGGTAGGGGTGGCCCGGATGGTCCTAAGCCGGGGCACGGTGGAGACCAGCCACTACGCTCTCTTCTCCTGCGGGCTGGGCCTCGACGCTGAGATCGTTGTGAGCGCCGACGCCGACCCCTACCGGAAATACCGCTTCGGCTCGCTCCACTACGCCAGCACAGCTCTGTCCGTCGCCCTTCGCCGTTTCCCCCGACGCCGGCCCCACATAGAAGCCGTCTCCGAAGATCGCAAGGCAAAGGCGATGACGGCGATCTTCCAGTTCCGCGAGGTCTACACCTACTTCGGCCGGCGCCGGATCACTATCTCCCCTGATCGCCCCAGCCCGATGACGCTCCTGGTGATGACCCGGCTCCCCCGCCGGCGTCTCCCCCGGATCGCCTTCGACGCGCTGACCCGGGGAGATTTGCGTGGCGTCAAAGGGTTCGAGGTCTGGGAAGGCGTCGAGGCAGCATACTTTCGGGCCGACCCGGCGGCACCGGCCCAGGCCGATGGAGAGCCCCTCGGAATGGCGGACGCGGCGTCGGTGGAGTGGGTCCCCGACGCCTTGAAGGTCGCCTCCCCCTACTGGTCGGCTCGGTGAACCGTGATCTGAGGGAATGGGATGGTGATTCCTTCAGCATCGAAACGGTTCTTGATCCTGCGCAGAGCCTCCCGGCGCACCGCCCACCGCTCATCGGCAACGGTGGTCAACCGGCCGCGTAGGACCACCGCCGAGTCGTCCAGGGCGTTGACTCCAAAGATCTCCACTTCACCGATGATCTTCGGGCCCCACTCTGAGTCCGACGCCAGGCGATCCAGTTCGTCTTTGAAGACTTCCAGGGCACGATTGACGTCGGTCCCGTAGTCGACGCCCACGTCGATGACGGGCTTGGAAAAGTGGCTGGTGTAGTTGGAGCTGACCGAGATCTGGCCGTTGGGCACAAAGTGCACCACTCCTTCGTAGTCGCGCATCACGGTGACTCGCAGTTGGATGTCCTCCACCGTCCCGGTGACCCCCGCGATGCTCACCGTGTCTCCCACGTGGAACTGGTCCTCGACGAGGATGAAGAAACCGGCGATCACGTCTTTGATCAGGTCCTGGGCGCCGAAGCCGACGGCCGCACCGACCACCGTTCCCAGGGCCAGGAAGGGAGTGATGCTGAACCCCCAGGTGTCGAAGAGGACGAACACCACCGAAACCACAAGAACGATGAGAATCACCCGGCGCAGCACGATCCACAGGGTCTCGGCCCTCTCCTGGTGCTCGCCTCCCTTGGCGCTGGCACGGCGCACGAACTGGTGGCCGACCCGGATCGCCAACCAGTAGAGAACACCACTGAGGGCGACCACGATGGCAGTACGGATCAGGTTTTCGATCACTGACGGCATGTTCTCCTCCTGGGACGGGGCAGGTTAACGGCGCATGGCTTCGACGGTGAGGGCCAAGTCGGCGAGGGCAGCTCGGGCCTCACCCCGAGACTGAAGCAGCTCGCGCACCGGTTCCAGAAGCCGAGTGTCGAGTTCTCGGCGTAGGTAGTCGTTGCGTTCCTGCTCAGCTTGGTTTTCGGGCCGTCGAAACCAGCGTCGACGTGGGGTGTCGGGTGGCCCAGCGGAGGCCTCGAACACGGCCACGGGGACCGAAGCCGCCACCCGACGCAAACGCAGGCCCGTTACGCCACCGGCCTCGGCGGCGAGGGTTTCGATGAAGGTCACGAGCTTGGAGGTGGCTGCTTCTTCGCCACCGGCGATCAGGTCGTCGACGACGGACTCCACGACGCTGCCCGCCCTTGCCTCGAACTCGACGGGATCACCCACCATGCGGATCAACGCTGAGGCGGCGCTTCCGAGCTCCACCAGCAGCTTGTCGTAGAGGCCAACCCCCCCATCGAGAACGGCCCGCAGCAGAGTCAGCAGCTCATCGACACCGATGGGAGGACCGGCGGGTGGGGAGGCCGCCACAGGTACCACCCGGGGAGCGCCGATCCCATCCTCGGCCAGGGCTCTTATGAAGTGCTCGACCACGGTCTCCGCGTCCTCATCGTGGAGCCGGTCTATCTGGTTGAACACGAAAATGAACTGACGGGAGAAGGCAGAAAGGGGTTTCAAGTAGCGGTCGTGGAGCAGGGCATCGCGGTACTTCTCCGGATCTACCACCCACACCACCAGGTCCACAAGGGGCAAGAGCTGTTCAACCTGGTATCGGTGGGCCAGCTCAACGCTGTCGGTGTCGGGGAGATCCAACACGCACAACCACTCCGGCCCGTCGTGGACCTCCCGGGCGATGAGCCCCAGGTCATCGAGGTAGCCGGCGAGAGCGTCTCCCCGGTCCCGGGGTACGGCCGCCAGGGGCTCATCCGTGGTGGGCCTCATCCCGCCCACCAGGGCAATCTCGCTGCCAACAAGGGCGTTGAGGAGGCTCGACTTCCCCGACCCGGTGCCGCCGGCCAGGGCGATCATCAGGACGTCATCGGGATAGGACAGCCTCAGTCGGAGGTTGCGAACCGTTCCAGCCAGGGGTTCGAGGGCGTCTTTCGCGACGACAGCCACGCAGGAGGCCACCGCCAGGTCGGCCCTGTCGAGAAGACCAGCCGCCGATTCACGCATCGGCGAAGTGGGACCTCGCCACCATGGCCTCCAATCGTGCGGCCAGCTCCCTGAGGTCGGGAGGAGCCACTGCCATGGTGAAGAGCTCCACCAGCCGCTCCCCCACCTGGGCGTAGACCACGTGCAGCCGCCCCTCGAGCTCCCTCCGGGCGCGCCGCACCAGCTCTTCGCCTCCCTCCCAAGGAACGTCGGCCGGGTGGCCAAGGGCCGCCACAGTGAGAACCGCTGCTGCCATGTCTCGCAATCTATGGGGCATCGCGTGGACCATCCGATCGACATAGTGGAGCCATCCGTCGACCGCCTCTTCGACCAGGGCCCTCAGACCTGACATGACCACCGCCGGCTCGTGGTCGGTGACAGCCAGGACCAACTCGCCGGTACGGAGCACCGTCACCCGCAGGTCCGCCTCCACCAGGGCGAGGAGCCTGCCGCGGAGCTGACGCCGGCGCCATGCCAAAGCGCGCCACCGAAATCGCGAGAACCTTCTTCGAGCCCCATCCATCTCCGGTCCCACAGCCCCTGCCACGCTTTCCAGATCTAGCTGGCTCGCCGCGTCAGTAAGGTCGGAGCGAAGCTGGACCGCCACTTCATCGATCCAGGCCGAGATCTGCTCCCCCTCGGACATAACCTCCCGAACCGTCCCTGCGACGGCTGCTAGAGCCCGTTGGACGCCTTCAGCGCGGTGTCGTTCGTGATCTTCGGCCAAAGAGACCAGGCGCCGGGCGAGCTCTTTCACCGCCGCGGCGGGCAGGGAATGCCTGCTCGGAGCGATGCGGTATTCCGGTATGCGTAGCACTGTGGCGTCGAGGCCGGCACCGGCCAGCCTGGCCTGATAGTCCACCAACGCCCCGGCGGAGCCGCGGGAGAGGCGATTGAGCACATAGAAGACACTGGCTCCGCGGGAAACGGCACGGCGCAGAACGTCCCAGGGCACCTCGTCGGCGTACCTGAGGGCCGAGACCACGAAAACGACCACGTCGGCATGGTCGATGAGGGTCTCAGTTGTGCGCCGGTGCTCAGCAACCACCGAGTCGATGTCGGGGGTGTCAACTAGAGCGATCCGCTCCAGAACCTCCGCCTTGCCGGCCACCACCCGACAGGACACCCCACCGATCTTGGCGAAACGTGCGCGGGCCTCTCGCGAGGTGAGCACAACCGGTCTTCGGGTGGTGGGGCGCAGGGACCCCGTCTCCGAAATGTCGGTCCCGGCGAGGGTGTTGAGCAGGGTCGACTTCCCCGATCCCGTAGGTCCCACCAGCACCACGGTCAGAGGAGCGGAGGGAGTCTCCAATCTGGGGATCAAGTAATCATGGATCGTTCGCAGGGCCCTGGCCCTCTTCTCCGCGGTGTCGAGCCCCACAAGATGGGCGGCGCTGAGATTGAGCGACTCCAGCGAGCTGGCGATACGCTCTAGTTCGGCACCCAGGCCAGAAGAGGTTGCGACGGCGACCACCCTCAGATTGTGCCACGGCTAGCACCGAGATCCGGTCAGCCTGCCCAGCCTTTCTCCGGGCGTGGGAACCAGACGTGGACCTGCCCGGTGCCGGTGGCGTTCTCATATTCGCTGAACAACTCCCCAGCGGCGGTGCAGTCGGGGCCCCCGACGGCGCCCAGCATCATCAGGTAGTGCCCGAACCCGGCCTCCGGGTTGTGGGGGTAGTAGTCGTCCATCGTCTCCAGGATCCGCCGGTGATCGCCGGCCTTCATCCACTCCAGCCGCTCCTCGTCCGCGGCCCGGGCTTCGGGGGTGCGGATGTGGATCGCATCGGAGGCCTCGTGGAGGGGGATCTCCTTCAGAGGCCAGAAGGTATGGCTCATCCCGCCCGAGGCCAGGATGACAGCTCGGCGGTCGAGCCTGCCTATCGCCTCCCCCAGGGCACGGCCCATGGTGAGGAAATCGTCGGGTTCGCCGGTCTGGACCACAGACACCGAGAGCACCCTTTCATCCTTGTGGAGGTAGTGGACCAGGTTGACGGTGGCGTAGTAGACGGGGAGGTAGGGATCGTCGCTGGCATGGGTGGGAGTGCCCATCTCGGCTCCGATCTCGACAGCCAGCCTGGCGAGATCCGGATCGCCCGGGTAGTCGTAGGGGATGCCCGCCATCCCCCGGGGCAGCTCCGAAGAGGTGAAGCGTCCCTGCCGGCGCTCGTGGGCCGAGAGCACGTGTTCGACCGTGGTGAACCAATGGGAGTCGATGATCACGATCGAGTCCAGATCGAGAGTGTCGAAGACCTCCCGGAGGCGGACTAGCCCCGGAACCAGGCTGATCTCCTTCCCCTCGTTGATCTCACGCCGGGTCGCCTCGTCGAACATGATCGTGGGAACGTGGCTGATGAGGCCGACGCCGACAATCTCACCCATGGGATCCTCCTCCAGGAAGCGTAGAAACCGCTGGGCATCCTACCCGCCGCCCATCAACGGGGCCGGTCACCGGCCGCAGACCGGGACCGGGTTTATCCTCGACTAACAGGAGCACCCCGACATGCCCTCTTCCCGAGTCGAAATATCCCAAGTGGCTGTCTCTCCAGACCACTACATCGGCGGCCAGCGTGTGCCTTCGGAGAAGACCTTCGAGGTCCGCTCCCCCCTCGACTGGGACTGGAAGCTGGCCGATGTCGCCCGGGGCGACGCCTTGACCGCCGATAGGGCGGTCACCGCCGCTCGCGATGCCTTTCCCCGGTGGGCAGCCTTGGGGACGGAGGGGCGAGCCGAGTACCTGTATCGGCTGGCGGATCTGATCGACGACAACATCGCCGACCTGGCCATCGTGGAATGTGTGGATATGGCCATGCTGTTGCAGAGCCTCGAAACCCGTGTCATCCATCGTGGAGCGGAGAACTTCCGCAACTATGCCGAGCTGGCGGTCGAATACCAGGGCCGGGTGTGGTCGTCTAAGGGCACCGACAACCGGATCCAGCGGATGCCGGCCGGGGTGGCGGTGATCATCACCCCGTGGAACGCTCCCTGGTTGCTGGAGACCTGGAAGGTGGCTCCCGCCTTGGCCGCAGGAAACACGGTGATCCTCAAGCCGGCGGAATGGGCTCCTCTGTCGGCTTCGCTCCTCGCCGACCTGGTGGACGAGGCCGGCTTCCCCCCGGGGGTCTTCAACATCGTCCAGGGTATCGGCGAGGAGGTGGGGGCTGCCCTGGTAGCCGACCGCCGGGTGCGCAGGATCTCGTTCACCGGCTCTCCGGAAACCGCCCGTCACATAGGGGAGTCGGCGGCCAAGAACATCGTCCCGCTCACCGCCGAGCTGGGAGGCAAGGGGCCGTTCTTGGTCTTTGCCGACGCCGACCTCGACGCCGCCGCCAAGAAGGCAGCCGCCCAGTACGACGACGCCGGCCAGGTCTGCCTCGCCGGAACTCGTCTGCTGGTGGAGGAGTCGATCACAGGGGACTTCCTCGACCTCTTCTACAAGTACACCGACCAGCACGTGCTGGGAGATAGCCGTACCCCGACCACCACCGTCTCCCCGCTCATCCACCCCGACCACCTGAAACGGGTAGAGGGGTTCGTTGAGCGGGCGCGGCGTTCCGGGGGGGCGGTTCTCCGCGGTGGAGAGCGCTGGAAGCCGGACGGTCTGTGGTACGAGCCCACGCTGATCGCCCCTAAATCCAACAGCTCTGAGATCGTCCAACGTGAGGTGTTCGGCCCGGTGCTCACCTACCAGACCTTCACCGACGAGGACGAGGGGATCGCCCTCGCCAACTCCACCGAATACGGCCTGTCGGCCATCGTCTACACCGGATCCGAGGAGCGAGCGGTGCGGGTGGGATCTGCAGTCAGAGCCGGGACCGTCTGGGTCAATACCTTCCTGATAAGGGACCTCACCGCCCCCTTCGGGGGATGCGGCATCTCCGGAATCGGCAGGGAGGGAGGGGAGTTTGCCCTCGACTTCCACTCCGATCTGAAGACCCTCCAGATCAGCCAGGGATCGGTCTGCTGATCAGCGGCGCAGGGTGGTCCCCTGCCGCCAGGACACTCCGACCCGGTGGTAGTAGCCGCCGATGATCTCGCCCGGGGCGAGCAGAGACAGCTCGTCCCAGGGAGAGTCGAAGACCTCCACCTCCGCCTCCCCAGACCAGACGTCGGCCACTTCCCCCTCGTAGCCGCGCATGGTCACCAACTCGTCCATGGAGGCGGTGCCGTCGGACTCGATGGCCGGCCAGTAACGGTCGTGGAGCATGGGGTGAGCGTTGACGAAACCCGGAGCACCCGCCGGCGCGGTGAGGGTGAGACGCATCTCTGCGATGCGGCGACCGGCGACGGTGAGGGTGGCACCGAACCGGCCCCCGGGCTCGAGGCGAGGACCGGCCTTGCCCACGGTGACCGGCCGAGTCATCCAGATCTCCCCCAGCTTCTTGGGGTATCCCTGGTGATAGCCGCGGGCCAGGGCGAAGTCCTTGTCCACCCAGATGAAGGGGCTGCGACTCCAGGTCGTGCCGTCCCAACGACAGCGGATCACGGCGAAGCACTCCTTGTACTGGCTGCGCTCCGGGTCGAGGAGCTCGGAGAAGTCGTCGCCGCAGCTCTGCCAGTCGGCCCAGATCAGGGCCACTGCTCCCGGGTCATCCTCACAGAGGGTGGCCCCCTCAGGGAGCAGTTCGACCACCCGCGATGGGTCGGTGCGGTACTCCACGGTGAGCATCTCCCCCGAGTAATGCCAGGGAGGCGGGGGGATGATCGAGGACCGACCCGAAGGAGTGCGAGGGAAGAGGAATCCGGCCATGGTGGGAGGATCGTAGAAGGAGCTACGCGTAGGACGACAGTAGCTATTACTTTGACCTCTGTGATCAACTTCCTGGAACCTGACGGGCCGACCCGGGCCCAGCTAACCGAGCTGGTGGTGGGGTACCTCAACCGGTGGTTCGAGGCGGCTTCAACCATGGACGCCCACGCCGGCGAGCCGAACCCCGAGACGGTTGAGATGCTCCGACGTCCTCCCGGCGAGCAGGGACGGCCCCTGGAGGCGATCCTCGAAGACCTCACCGAGGCCGGGCGCAGCGGAATCCTCCACCCGTCAGGGGGGCACATGTCTTACATCCCCAACGCCGGCCTCTACACCGCCGCACTGGCCGAGTTCCTCGCCGCCGGCCTCAACCGTTTCACCGGGGTCACTCAGGCAGCCCCAGGGATGGTGGCCATCGAGAAGGGGGTCGTCGACTGGATCTGCGGTCTCTTTGACCTCGGACCAGCCTCCACGGGGCTCCTCCTCTCCGGGGGCTCCCTCGCCAACTTCACTGGGATCGTCGCCGCTCGTGACGCCCACCTCGGCGACCGGTTGGGTGACGGTGTGGTCTACATGACCGAGCGAACCCACCACTCGGCATCGAAGGCAGCCCGCCTCGCTGGGTTCCGTCCCGATCAAATCGTGACCGTGGCCGTGGATGCCAACCTGAGGATGGATCCCGTATCGCTTCGCAAGCGAATCGTCCGGGACCGCAGCGAGGGCCGAACCCCCGCCCTGGTGGTGGCTTCTGCGGGCACCACCGATACCGGTACCATCGACCCCCTCGAGGGCATCGCCGAAGTAGCCTCCTCTGAAGGTATCTGGCTCCACGTCGACGCCGCCTACGGGGGCTTCTTCCTCCTCACCGAGCGGGGAAGGAGAGCGCTGGCCGGCATCGACCGTGCCGACTCCATCGCCCTCGACCCACACAAGGGACTCTCGATTCCCTTCGGAGTGGGAGCAGTGGTGGTACGCGACGAAGAGACGCTGGTAGAAGCCCACGAGGGCCGCGGTGGCTACCTGGCAGAGGACGACACCTACATGGGGCTGCGGGACTTCTCCGCCGTGGGCCCTGAACTGAGCCGACCCTTCCGGGGCCTGGCCGTATGGCTACCTCTGCACCTTCACGGGATAGCACCCTTCCGCGACGCCCTCGACCACTCCCTCGACCTGGCCGAAGCGGCCTACGAGCGACTGCGTCGGATGGAGGGAATCGACGCCCTGTGGCGCCCCGACCTCTCCATCGTCGCCTTCCGATTCGAGGACGACGAGAAGGGGAAAGCCGCCCTTGGAGCCGTGAACCGCGACCGCACCGTCCACCTCTCCCCCACCACCATCGATGGTCGCTTCGTATTGCGGCTGGCGATCCTCAACCGGCGCACCACCGCCGACCATGTCGACCATGCGCTGGACATCATCGAGAAGACCCTGATCGGATGATAGAGTTCCGCCGCATCCTCGTCGACGGCGAGCCGGTGACCGTCCACCGGGAGGGTGGGATCCTGGTCACTCCCTCCGGATTGAGGGTGCCCGAGGAGACGGCAGTGCACCTTCCCCCTTGCGAGCCCACCAAGATCATCGCCTGTCACCTCAACTACCGCAGCCGGGTGGAGGAGTTCGGAGCGACACTGCCTCCGGCCCCCACCTACTTCCACAAGCCCACCACCGCCCTCCACGCCCACCGAGGTGAGGTAGTGCGGCCGAAGCGGTGCAAGTACCTCAACTACGAAGGTGAGATCGCCATCGTGATCGGTGAGAGGGCCTTCGACATCACCCCCGACGAGGCTCCCCACCACATCGCCGGGTACACCATCGGCAACGACTTCGGCCTCCACGATTTCCGTGACACCGATGCCGGGTCGATGCTCAGGGTCAAGGGTTCGGATACTCTCTGCCCTCTAGGTCCAGGCCTCGTCACCGACTGGGACTTCCATGACAAGGGGATCCGGACTCTGGTGAACGGTGAGGTCAAACAGGCTGGTAACACCTCTGAGATGGAATGGACCATGCACTATCTGGTGGCGGACATCGCCCGGACCATGACTCTCCTCCCTGGGGACGTGATCCTCAGCGGCACTCCGGCAGGCTCCCGTCCAGTCGAGCCCGGGGATGTGGTCACCGTGGAGGTGGAGGGCCTGGGGGCGCTCACCAACACCGTCGTCGAGGGAGAGGTGGCGGTGAGAAGCGACTTCGGTGCCCAGCCCTCTGAGTCCGAGGAAGTGCTATCGACGGCCCTAGGCGGTGACTGGGAGTTCCGCGGGATCAGGCCACCCCGCCGTCCCGGAGAGGAGCACCGATGAAACCGGTAGTTGGGATAACCACATGGCGGCGCAATATGACCTCCTACTTCGGCGAGGAGAACCTTCAGACCCTGGCCCACTATTACATCGAGTCGCTACGGGCCATAGGGATCACCCCGCTGATGTATCCCGCGGAGGGGGATCCCAAAGACGCCGGCCAGCTCGTCGATCTAGTCGACGGAGTCGTCCTCTCCGGTGGCCAGGACGTCGACCCGGCCCTGTACGGCGCCGAGAACACCCACTCCCGCGGTGTGAACTCCGCCGACGACCGCTTCGAGATCGCCCTGGTGGAGGCGGCCCGGGAGCGGAACAAGCCCCTGCTGGCCATCTGCCGGGGCATCCAGGTCCTCAATGTGGCTCTCGGAGGCACCCTCCGCCAGGAGGTCACCTCACCGGGGGGAGTCCATGAGCTGATCGACAAAGAAACCGACCCCGACGAGTTGGTGGCCCGTCGTCACGTCGTCCGGTTCGAAAAGGGTGCCCGACTTGCCGAGATGTACGGGGCCGACGAGGCCAAAGTGAACACCATCCACCATCAGGGGATTGACCGTCTGGCCGGGGGCCTGGTGGTGGAGGGTCGGACCGATGACGGACTGATCGAAGCGGTCCGCTACGGCGGGAACTGGTGGGCCCTAGGTGTTCAGTGGCACCCCGAGCGCCTCGACGGCGACCACCAGAGGATCTTTGCCCTGTATCGCGAGGCCGTCACTGCGGGTTAGCTAGCAACGCCTCCGCCGCCTGGCCCTCTGAGCATTCCTCGAGGACGGGGCAGTAGCGACACCAAGGACCGGCAATCCGCTCCAGGTCGGTACCCGCCTCCCAGGAGCGGCGTACCTGGTTGACCAGCTCCGCGACCTCGGCCGCCACGTTCATCAGGTCCTCCTCGGAGGGTTGTTCCTCGAACCGCTCCCCGGTGGCCACCGAGACCGCCACCAGCTCCGCCGGCACCTCCTCCCTTGCCAGGGCCCACAACAGACCGTAGAAGAGGAGCTGGTCCGATGGATCGCCCAGCTCCCCCGTCTTCCAGTCCACCAACCGGTGTCCGCCACGGTCGGGGCGGTAGACGGCGTCGATCCGACCCACCAGCTCTAGGTCAGGATCGCTCTCATAATCCAGATCAACCTCAGCCCCCTCGAACCCTTCGTCGGGGAAGGCCACAAAACGGCGGTACAGGCTCTGAACCTCGCCCACGATCTCCCGCAGCGTCGAAGGCCGGATCCCCAGATCGCCCATCTGATTGGTGAGGTTGGAAGCCCCGATCTCCTCCCGGCACACCTGCTCGAATTCCCCGTCGGAGATAGGACCTTCCCTCAGGTGCCGGCTGAAGATGCGGTGGGCCAGGCCGCCAGTGAATCCGGCCCGGCTCGGCTTCCCGTAGTAGCCCCGGAAACGTGCCGCAGCCCGCTCCGGGCACTCCCTCCAGGTGACGTAGGTCGAGGCGGAGACCTTCAGCGGCTCACCGGGAATCACTGGGGGTATTTGCACAACCATCGCAGAACCAGCGTATACCGTGGAGCCGGTCGGGAACTTCGGCTACGGCTTTGTCGTCATTAGCATTGCCCCTCCAGGGAAGCGGGTCGGTTAGGGGCGACCCATCTTCATGAAAAAGCACTCCACCTTCGGGATACATCCACTCCTCGCGGCCTTGATCGTCGTCGCAGGCCTTTACGGCCTGATCTTCGCTGCGTACGGGATAAGCCGCTGGAGCTCAGCAGGAGAGGTCCTCGGCCGAGTGGAGGTGGCAGGAGTTCAACTCGGCGGGCTCGACCACGAACTGGCCATCACCGAAGTGACCGGCCTGGAGGACGAGCTGCGCGCCAGGACCGCCCAGTTCAAACTCAACGGGGAGACTGTCATCCTCAACCCCGCCGAAGTCGCCTTCGACATCGACGAGCAGGCAATCGTCGACGAGGCGATGCGGCTGGGCCGTGAAGGCAACGCCGTGGCCCAGTTCCTGTGGTGGCTGAACCATCTCTTCTCGTCGGAGACGGTGCAGCTTCGTGGCTCGATCGACATCGAGGCGGTAGAGGAGGTCTTTGACACGTGGGAGAAGGAGGTCATCGCCACCCCCGCCGAACACGGCGGCATCATCCTCGACAACCGCCAGCCCACTGCCATATACCCCCAGGCCGGGATCGGTATCGACCGCGAACCGGCGGCCGCCATCATCCTGGACACCTTTCTCGGTGGCTCTTCGCACAACTCGGAGCTTCCCACCAAACCGGTGACCCCTGCTCTCACCAGCGAGGACATCGATCGTGCCCTCGCCGAAGCGCGGAGGCTGCTCAGCGCTCCTATCCGAATGACCTACGACGGCCTGGAAGCTACCTTCACCGTGGCCCAGCTCACTTCGGCCTTCCGCTCCGAGACTATCCTGGACGGACAGCCCCGCATCGTCCACTCCTTCGACCCGGAGATCATCGACACCTACCTGGAGCCGATTCGCTCCGAGTTCGAAGCAGAGCCGGTGGACGCCGAGTTCGCCATCGTCGGGGACACGATCACCATCGTCCCCGGCAAGAAGGGAACCCGCATAGACGAGGTCGAGACCGCCGTCCGGCTCTACCGGGCGGGGCTCACCAGCTCGA
Organism: Acidimicrobiia bacterium; assembly: GCA_046756405.1. Taxonomy (GTDB): domain Bacteria; phylum Actinomycetota; class Acidimicrobiia; order Spongiisociales; family ZC4RG35; genus JBHHWH01. Next base: position 37,025 of record JBHHWH010000003.1, read on the forward strand.
GGGTCGGCGAGCTGCCCCTGGTCGAAGACGCCGACCCGGAGATCACCACCGAGTACCTTGAGAGCCTGGGTATTGAGCACCTGGTCTCATCGTTCACCACTTACCACTCCTGCTGCCAGTCCCGCGTCAAGAACATCCACCTGATAGCGGACACCATCGACATGGCCATCGTCAGGCCCGGAGAGGTGTTCAGCATCAACGAGTTCGTCGGTCAGCGAACCGCCGAAAAAGGGTACGTCCCGGCAGGAACCATCATCGGTGGACAGCTAGTCGACACCGTGGGTGGAGGGGTCAGCCAGTTCGCCACCACCTTTTACAACGCGGTCTTCTGGGGCGGATACGAAGATGTAGAGCATTCACCCCACTCCTACTACTTCACCCGCTATCCGGAAGGGATCGAAGCCACGATCAACTGGCGGGTTCCCGACCTGAAGTTCCGCAACAACACCGACAAGGCGATCCTCTTGGATACCCAATACACCGACACTTCGATCACGGTGCGGATCTTCGGATCCAATGACGGGCGGGTTGTCAAAGGCGAGCAACGGCACGGGAACCTTCACATAGAGGTGGTCTCGGAGGGGGGACCCAACGCCCTATGGATCGAAGGAACCGTATCCGGCCGGTTCGCCAGGAAGGACCCGCCGCCACCCAAGTTCGTGCCCAACCCCAGTCTGGTGCCTGGGGAACAGGTCGAAGTCCAGGGCGAGCGGGAAGGTTGGAGCGTTCGGGTGACCCGGCGCATCCTGCGTGGCGGTGTCGAGCTGGTGGAAGAGCAGGAGTGGCTTGTTACCTACCGTCCCCAGTTCGCGGTCTACGAGGTGCACCCCTGCATGATCCCGCCGGAGGATCCGGCGGACACGACCGTGCCCTGTCCGACGACGACTACAGTCCCCTTGAGCACCACGACCACCGGTTAGGGCCTAATCCTCCTCACCAGCGTAGTGGCGGAGAAACGTGTGAATCACCTGCTCTACGGCCCCGGCGCTCTCCTCGTCCCAGCCCTCGCGGCGACGTACGGTGACCGTGTTGGACAGAACGTAGATATGGTCGATGCCGAGGTCGAGGCTGAACAGGCGCTCGGCTAGCAACGCCACCACCCCGTCGACTTCGACTCCGGGAGTGATCGCGTATCCGTCTTGTCCCGTGAAGCTGCGGTCGGTGTCGACGATCAGTACCCCGTCGAGGACCACCGACTCGTTGATTTCTACGTCTTGACCCATGGCCGCCAGATCGTACTCACCCTCCGAGGCCGCCCGAAACCTCGCCTATCCGATGCACCTTCACCATGTTCGTGGAGGCCCGTATGTTGGGTGGGACTCCGGCCACCATGACCACCGCTTCGCCCCGGTCGGCGATGCCTTCGACAGCCAGGATCTCCGCGGCGCTGGCAATCTCGTCGTCAGTAAAGTCGCGGCGTTGAAAGGAGTGGGGATGGACCCCCCACATCACGGCCATGCGCCGTCGGGTCACCGGGTTGGGGGTGAAGGCGACCACCCTCTGCGTGGGTCGATACTTGGATATCAGCCGGGCGGTGTTACCGGTCTCGGTAAAGGCGACGATGGTTCGGGCTCGGATGTTGGCCGCGATCTCGGTGGCTGCCTGGGCCACCGCGGAAGCCACTTGGTTCTCGTCACCGAGGAAGGCCACCGGGTGAGCGCCCCGGGATCCGAGGGTGCCCTCCTCCACCTCGAGACAAATCCGGGCCATGGCCTGCACGGTCTCGATCGGGTATTCGCCGACCGCGGTCTCGCCCGACAGCATCACCGCGTCGGTGCCTCCCATCACCGCGTTAGCCACGTCGGTCACCTCCGCTCGGGTGGGTCGCGGACTGTGGGTCATCGACTCCAGCATCTCGGTGGCTGTCACCGAGATCACCCCGGCGGCGTTGGCCCGCCCCAAGATGTCCGCCTGGATGAGCGGTATCCGCTCCAGGGGAAGCTGAACTCCCAGGTCACCCCGGGCGACCATCACCCCGAAGGAGGCGGCGATGATGCTGTCCAGGTTGCGCAAGGCTTGGGGGAGTTCGATCTTGGCGATCACCGGCACGTCTCCGGCGAGGGTCCGTACGTTCTCGACGTCCCTCCCCGTGCGCACGAACGAGGCCGCCACGAAGTCGACCCCCAGCTCCTTGCCCAGAGCAAGGTCCTCCTCATCCTTGGGGGTGATGTTCTCCACCGAGAGGATGCTGTCGGGGAACGCCACGCCCTTGTTGTCGGAGACCTCACCTCCTTCCAAGACCGCGGCGCGTAGCGAATGGTCGGTGACACCGACCACCTCCAGGGTCACCAGCCCATCGGCGACCAGAACTCGATGACCGGGACGGACGTCCTCCAGGAGACGGTCGTAGCCGACGGGGATCTCCGTAGCAGAGCCCTCTCCCATACCGGGAAGAAGGTCCACCTCAGTACCGGTTTCCAGAACCACTGCGCCGCGAGGGAAGGTGCCGACCCGCAATTTGGGGCCCTGGATGTCCTGCATCACCGCCACCGCACGGCCGGTCTCGTCGGCAGCGTCGCGAAGCCAGGTGTAAAGGGTTCGATGGAAGTCGTGGTCCCCATGGGAGAAGTTGAGACGGGCGACGTCTATGCCGGCCTCCATCAGAGCCCGCACCGACTCGAGGTCGGCGACGGCGGGGCCGAGGGTGGCGATGATCTTCGTCTGGCGTTGCATGTACTTCGCGAAGCTACTGCCAACCTACGGCTGGTAGACGATTTCACCGAATAACTCTTCGTCGGCCACCTGAATCGCTGTCCGGCCCTCAGCCGAGGTGAGCCAGTCGAAGAAGGCCTCTGCCGCTGTCCCTTGGCCCGAGGATGCGCTCACCATGGCGGTGTAGGGGTTGTCGAGGCCGGCCCGATCTACCTCCAGATCGACGATCGAGATGGTGTCGCGGGCAGCTAGATAGGCGCCGTATTCGGCCAGAGTCACCCCGCCGGCTTGATCGGCGATGAGCAGAGTGGGACCCATGCCCTGGCCGGTGACGATGTACCAGGGCTGTCCGGCAGGGTCGAGGCCTGCCTCCTGCCAGCTCTCCACCTCCTTGTCATGGGTCCCGGAACCGTCACCGCGGGAGACGAAGGTGATTCCGGCAAGGTGCACCTCCCGCAGTATCTCCGGGAGCTCCCGACCCTGGAACCGCGACTTCAGCTCTGGTGGTCCGACAAGGACGAACCGGGAGGCGAAGACCGTGGCTGCGGCCGAGGCCAAGCCGTCGGCAACGTATTCGGCCTCCTGTTCCGGAGCGTGGGTGATGGTGACGTCTGCTGCGCCGTCGCGTCCCAGTTCCAAGGCGAGGCGGGTGGGCTGGCCGACGATGGAGATCCGGATGCCCGGGTGGGTCTCCTCGAAGCTTGCGGCCACCCTGTCCAGCAGACCCGAGTCCACCACAGTGGTGCCGGCGGCAACGATCACCCGTTCCGCCCCTCCCGAGCAGGCGGCAAGGAGCATCGCCGTCGCGGCGAAGATCGCCACCAGGCGCCTCACGCCGGGACCACCACCACCGAGGTCGCCTTCACCGACAGCGTCACCTCGCTGCCCGGCTCCAGAGCGAGTTCCTCCAGGGCCCCCGGGGTGAGAAGGGCCACCACCGGCTGGCCGACGTCCACTTTCACCTCCACCAGGTGGGCCCGGCGACGAACCTCGGCCACCCGTCCTTGCCACCGGTTACGTGGCGAGCCCGGTCCGGTCGAGGGAGGCGAGACCGCCACCGCTTCGGCGCCGAACAGGGCTCGGGCGTGGCCTTCGACTTCACCCCTTCCCACCACCTTGATGGCCTGAGACTCAACCACGGTGAGACCGTCGGTACGGGTCGCGGTTCCGTCGATGACGTTGCGCACTCCCAGGACCCAGGCCACGGCAGTATCGGCGGGTCCGGTCAGCACCTCGACCAAGGGTCCCTGCTGGAGGAGCCGACCCGAGGAGATCACCGCGATCCGGTCGGCCAGGGCCACGGCCACGTCGAGGTCGTGGGTGACCACCACCACGCTGCGTCCCTCCAGGGCGGAGGCCACCTCTGTCAGAACCCGATCCCGGTCGGCCCGGTCCACGGCGGAGAGGGGCTCGTCGAGGAGGACCCACTCCTCGTCGTGGGCCAGGGTCCTAGCCAGGGCGAGGCGCTGCCGCTCCCCACCGGAGAGGTTCTGGACTGGAGACGAGAGCAGGTCGCCTACTCCGAGACGTTGGGCCAACTGGGCGGCCCAAGCGGTCTGCTCTTCGTCGAGGCCCAGACCTAGGTTCCATCCGGCGGTGCCGCGGAACAGGTAAGGGTGTTGAGGTAGGTAGTGGCAGTCGAGGTGGCGTTCGGAGTCGAGTCCGGCGAGGCGACGAAGGAGGGTGGTCTTACCAGCACCGTTGGGCCCGTAGAGGACGGTGACCTGACCCGGTTCGAGGACAAGACCCTCGACGTCCACCACCCCTGGGACGCGGATGTCGAAGCCGGTCATGGGCCTACCGGCCGCTGCCCCCAGCGGCTGAGGGCGAGGTTCACCACCAGGGAGAGGAACAGCAGGACGATCCCGGCGGCCACCGCCGCACCGAAGCGAGCCTGACGCGCCTCCTGGACAATGAGGGTGGTCAACACCCGGGTCTCGTCAAGGATGTTGCCCCCGATTATGAGCACCGCCCCCACCTCGGCGATGACCCGCCCAAACGAGGCCACCACCGCGGCGGCCACTCCCGAGCCGGCCTCCATCACCGCCACTCTCCCCTTCAGCCACCGTCGAAGCCGTAGAGCTTCGAGCTGTTCCAGGGCGGCGGGAGGTAGCCCGGACACCGCACCAGCGGTGACTCCTGCGGCGATCGGTGTGGCGAGGAGGAACTGGGCGATGACCATGGCGGTGGGGGTAAACACCAGTCCCAGGCCGCCAAAGGGTCCCTGATCCCAGAAGAGGAGCAGCAGAAACAGCCCCACCAGCACCGGGGGCAGGCCCATGCCCACATTCACGCCGAGGCGGAGGACACCCCGACCCCGGAATCGGCCCAGGGCCAAGGAGACGCCCAGGGGAACGCCCACGACCACTCCGAGGATCGTGGCTATGACACTGACCACCAAGGTCAGCCCCACCACCCGGCCCAGGGCAGGGTCGAAGCTGACGATCATGCGGAACGCCTCGGAGAGAACCTGACCTATGAAGTCCATAGCACCTCGGGGCGAGGATAGAAGGGCGGGGTCCCCGATCAGGAGGACAGCTTCGAACGGAGGATCTCGTTGACCGCCCGGGGGTCGGCTTTGCCTCCGGTGGCCCGCATCACCTGACCCACCAGAAAGCCCAGCACCTTGGCCTCTCCGGCTTTGAAGCTGGCGGCGGCGTCGGGGTTGGCGGCGAGCACCTCGTCCACGGTCGCCTCCAAGGCAGAGGTGTCGGAGATCTGGACCAGGTCCCTGGCCTCCGCCACTGCTCTGGGATCTCCCTCACCGGTGAGGACCCCCTCGAGGACCTCCTTGGCAGCCGAGGCGGAGACCACACCTTCGTCGACGATGGCCACCAGCTCGGCGAGCTGCGAAGGGGTCAGTGGCAGGTCGGCGGGGTCGGTCTCGGTGCGGCGCAGCCAGGCGGTCACCTCCCCCGTGATCCAGTTGGCGGCTCTTCGGGGCGGCGCCCCGGCGGCGGTGGCGGCGTCGAATACCTCCCTGAGGGGTGCGGGGGCGGCGGAGAGCACCGCGGCCAGTTCGGTGTCGAGACCCAGGTCTTCGTAGCGGGCCCGACGGGCCGCGGGGAGTTCGGGCAGGCCAGAGCGGACCTTCTCCACCCAGGCGTCATCGAGGACCATGGGAGGAAGGTCGGGCTCGGTGAAATAGCGGTAGTCGGAGGAGCCTTCCTTGACCCGCATGGTCTTGGTCACCCCCGCTTCCTCGTCCCAGTGGCGAGTCTCTTGAACCAGGGTGCCTCCTGCTTCGAGAACGCCGATCTGACGGCGGATCTCGTAGTCGATGGCCCGCTCCAAGGAGCGGAAGGAGTTCATGTTCTTGATCTCCACCTTGGTACCCAGAGTCTCGTCGCCTTCGGCCCGGACGGAGACGTTGGCGTCGAAGCGGATCGACCCCTCTTCGAGCCGGGCGTCGGAGACCCCTAGCTCGGCAACTACCGCCCTCAGCTCCTGGGCGTAGGCCCGGGCCTCGATGGCGCTGCGGATGTCAGGGCGGGAGACAATCTCTACCAGTGGCGTGCCGGACCGGTTGAAGTCGAGGAGGGTGGCTTGGGCCTCGTGGATGCGACCTCCGGCGCCGACGTGGGTGGACTTGCCGGTGTCCTCTTCCATATGCGCCCGTTCGATGCCGATGCGGCGGGTGACGCCATCGATGTTGATGTCCAGGTGGCCGTCGTGGCAGACGGGGACGTCGAACTGAGAGATCTGATAGTTCTTGGGCAGGTCGGCGTAGAAGTAGTTCTTGCGGTGAAAGACCGACCGGGGAGAGATCTCACAGTTGAGGGCCAGGCCGATGGCCATGATCCATTCGATGGCCCTCTGGTTAGGGACGGGGAGAGCACCCGGCAGTCCGAGGCAGACCGGGCAGACCCTGGTGTTGGGTTCGGCGCCGAATTCCACCGCACAGCCGCAGAACATCTTCGAGTCAGTGGACAGTTCCACATGGACTTCGATGCCGATCACCGGCTCCCAGATGATCACGGCGCCACCTCCTCCAAGTGGGGTCGGGCATTGAAGGCGGCGAGGCGTTCCACCTCGGCGGCCACTTGGAACATCACCTCTTCGCCGAGGGCGGGGGCCATGACCTGGAAGCCGATGGGCAGCTCCTTGGCGTCGAGGCCGATGGGGACGCTGATGGCGGGGTGGCCTGCGAGGTTGGAGGGGATGGTGCAGATGTCTGAGAGGTACATGGCCAGGGGGTTGTCGACCCGGGCGCCAGCTTCGAAGGCGACGGTGGGGCTGGTCGGCGAAACCAGCACCTCCACCTGGGCGTAAGCCCGGGCAAAGTCGGAAGCGATGGCCGTCCGCACCTTTTGGGCCTGACCGTAGAAGGCCTCGTAGTAGCCGGCGGAGAGGGCGTAGGTACCCAGCAGGATGCGGCGGATTACTTCGGGACCGAAGCCCTCTGCCCGGGTGGCGGCCATCATCGCCTCGGTGGTCTCCCCGTCGACGCGGAGCCCATAGCGGACACCGTCGAAGCGGGCCAGGTTGGCGGAGGCCTCGGCGGGGGCGATGAGGTAGTAGGCGGAGAGGGCGATGTCGAAGGTGGGTAGAGAGACTTCGACGATCTCGGCGCCGGCGTCGGCGAGGGCGTCCACCATCTTTTTGGTGGCCTCCTCCACGGCGGGCTCGTAGCCCTCCCCGGAGAGCTCTTTGACCAGTCCGATACGCAGGCCTTCCACTCCGGCGTCGAGCTTGGCTTTGGGGTGGGGGTAGTCGCCGGGGTAGGAGGTGGCATCGAGGGGGTCGTGGCCCCAGGTGGCCTCCAGGGTGAGGGCGGCGTCTTCGACGGTCCGGGCCAGCGGGCCGATCTGGTCGAGGGAGGAGGCGAAGGCGATCAGCCCGTAACGGGAGACCGTGCCGTAGGTGGGCTTGAGACCGACCAGGCCGCAGAGGGAGGCTGGCTGACGGATGGAACCTCCGGTGTCCGAGCCCAGGGCGACCAAAGCAGACCCGGCGGCCACCGCGGCGGCCGAGCCCCCCGAGGATCCCCCGGGGACCCGTCCCAGATCCCAGGGGTTGTAGGAGGGGCCGTAGGCGGAGTTCTCGGTGGAGGAGCCCATGGCGAACTCGTCGAGGTTGGTCTTGCCCACGATCACCGCACCTGCTTCGCGCAGCTTGGTGACCACGGTGGCGTCATAGGGCGGGATGTAGCCGGCGAGGATCTGGGAGGCGGCGGTGGTCTCAGTGCCACGGGTGCACATGTTGTCCTTCAGGGCGACGGGGATCCCATGGAGGGGACCCCGGTCGACACCCTCAGCCAGCTCCCTGTCGGCGGCCTCGGCAGCGGCCTGGGCGCCGTCGTGGTCGAGGGTGAGGTAGGCGTGGAGCTGGGCCTCGGTGCTGGCGGCCCGCTCCAGGACGGCTTCGAGCAACTCTGTGGCGGTGGTCTCCCCGGTGCGGAGGGCGTGTCCCGCTTCGGCGACGGTGGGTGCGGTCACTCGGTCTCCAGGGCAGGGGGCACGATCAAGAAGCCGTCGGCGCTCTCGGGGGCCTGGGAGAGCACCTCGTCGCGGTCGAGGGAAGGACGGACGATGTCGTCGCGGAAGGTGTTGGTGATACCCAGGGGATGGGCGGGCTCGACCTCAGGGTCCCCCTCGAGGGATTGAACCTTGGCAGCGTGTTCGAGGATCACCCCGAGCTGGGTCTTGTAGTGAGCCAGCTCCTCTACGGAAAGCCCGAGGCGGGCGAGACGCGCCACATGGGCGATGTCGATGTCGATAGCCATGACCCGGGATGATAAGGCCGGTTCCCTACCCGAGAACCGCCTTGAGGGCGGCGTAGGCCCAGTCGAGGTCGGAGAGGCGGACCGACTCCCCTGGCTTGTGGGCCAGGGCGGTCTCCCCGGGCCCGAAGTTCACCGCCGGCACTCCCCGGGCGGCGAGCTGGGCGACGTCGGTCCAGCCCTGCTTGGAGGCCACTTGGGCCTGGGCCGCCTCGGCAAGGACGGTGAAGAGGGGATGGGAGACCTCGGGGTAAGCGGCGGAAGCGATGTCGGTCACCTCGAAACCGTCCACCCCGGCGCACACCTCCCGGAGTCGGGCCACGGCCTCCTCGGAGGTGCGGTCGGGAGCGAAGCGGTAGTTGACCGCCAGCTCGAACCGGGAGGGGATGATGTTGCGGGCTACACCACCTTGGGCCATGACCACCGAGATCACCTCTTTGAACTCCAGGCCCTCGACGGAGTGGATCTCCGGTCCCAGGGCATCCATCCTGGTGAGGAACTCCCCCGCCTTGGTGATGGCGTTCTCCCCCAGCCAGGGCCGCGCCGAATGGGCGGCCTCGCCCTCGAACCACACTCGGGCGTTCACCGCCCCCTGGCATCCAAGGTGGATCTCGCGGTTGGTGGGCTCGAGGACGATCCCCGCTTCGGCTTCGGTGAGTTGGGGGAAGGCGTCGAGGATGGGTCCGAGCTGGTTGCCCTCCATGGGGCCCTCCTCTCCGGCGTAGAAGATGCCTACCAGCCGGTCGGTGCCCAGATCTTCGAGGAGATGGATCATCACCGCCAGGCCCCCCTTCATGTCCGTGGCCCCCAACCCGTAGAGACGGTCGCCTTCGATGCTGGCTCCCACCTCCCCCTGGAGGGGGACGGTGTCGAGATGACCAACAAGGAGCACCTTGGCTGCCTCCGGCCTGCCTACCACCAGCGACTCCCCCACTGCTGCCTGGGGAAGACCGTCGAGGCGGGCGGCGATGGCGTCACGTAGCGGCCCTTCGGCACCGGTGACCGAAGGAATGTCCACCAGCCAGGTGAGGGTATCGGTGAGGGATGTCATGAAGGGGGCAAGGTAACAGTGTTCGCGTGACCGCATCGCCGTGCAGACTCAGGAAAGGGGGGAGTTCTGGAGGAGGATCGAAAGCGGCCGAGGTTTACGGTGTGTCGAGGCTGGGGATGATCCTGGGAGTGGAGTATTCGGCTGTGGAGACCGATGTGTTGGCGGGGATGCCGAATCGTGGGTCGTCTTTGAGGATGCGGATCTCCTCGAAGAGGAGGTATCCCTGGCCGCTAATGGTGAATGTGAGGCGGGTGGGGATGTTCTGGTTGGTGTATTCGATGTCGAATGTCGCGGCTCCGTCGTTGGTGGTTTCGACGAGGTTCAGGTCGGATAGCTGGCCGATGAGTCGCAGGGTTGTGGCCCGGAGGTCGGGTGGGGTGAACACTTCTCGGAGGATGTCGAGGGCCACGTCTAGGTATTCGACGTGGTCGGGGAGTCCTCGGTCGGGCCGGGCGGCCTGGCGGATTGCCCGATCTAATGCCGGATCGTCGGTAGGCCACTGGGCGAGGGCGGGCTCTGAAGACGTGACGAGGGTGGTGGTTTCTCCGATGGAGTCTTGTCTGTCGATTCCGGCGGCGTAGTACGCGGTTTCGTCGCTGTTCGCAAAGAAGCTGGGTGGTTGGTTGGTGGTGCGGATCTGGACGGTTCCTTCACTTCCGATCCAGGTCTCTCTGATCGTGGGAAGGAGATAGACAAGGAACTCTCCGTCGAAGCGGACTCCTTTGAGCGCTTCTCGTGGGATGACCGAGATGGCGGATATCTCCGAACGCGTGTACAGGAACTGCTGGTCAGGAATCACCAGTGGATCGGTGGCTTCGGCAACGACGGCGATCTCTTCCATCGCAGCCTCGGTGGCCGTCGGGTTGACCGCCTCTATGAGCAGCAGCACTCCCACCAGGATGGCAACGAAGGCGGCCGCCCAGCCGACCACACGCCGCGACGCCACCCGCAAGCGCAGACGCCGCCCTGATCGTGCCTGCTCCGCCGCGATAGCCTCCACAAGCCTCTCCTCGGCGAGACGCCGGTCCTCAGCTGTGGGCTCGGGAAAGCCCGCCACCAGCCGCAAGGCGTCGTCGACCGGATGGTCTCTCTCGGTCATGATCCGTCCTCGGATGCTCGGGGAGTATCCATACCGGTTATTTGTCCCAGATCGGGTATCTCTTCGAGTATCCGCCGTCTCGCCCGGAAGATCCTCGAGCCCACAGTTCCGATCGGTATGTCCAGCACCCGAGCGATCTCGGAATATGTCATCTCCTCCAACGCGAACAACATCAGGGTTTCACGATCCCTCCAAGGGAGAGCATCGAGGGCAGCCTTGAGGAGACCTGCCACATTCTCGGCAACGAGCCGGTCGTCCACATCCGATACGTCCGCCCCGAGACCGACATGCACCCCCGCCTCATAGGTACGCTGCCGTCTCTTGGTACGTCGGAGCCGATCTCCGATGATGTTGGCGGCTATCCCATACAACCAGGGGAGACAGTCCGGTCTCTCCGTGTCGTAACGGTGACGGATCGAGAACGCCCGAACGAAGACGTCCGCCGCCACATCCGCCGCATCACCAACCCCAACCCGCTGAGCAACGAACCGGAAAACGGCCCTGTGGTGTCGGGCGAAGAGTTCGCCGAACTCCGTCGGGTCCTCGATCGACGCCCCAATGATCTCGGCGTCAGACCGCTCATCACTCACCGCCGTCACAACGCTAGCCCAGACAGCTTGTCAACCGGAGTGATACGAAACAGACTCCGTCCGGTTATTCATGTAGGACAGGTTGTCTGTGGTCCCAGAACCATATGTGCTCTCAGACGACCCGCTCATATACGGGTAGTCCCAGTGGCGCAGCCGAGCACACCCGTTGTAGGACGACGAGATCCGATTGTCCCACGACGAACTGGTATTCCAGTAGCCACCAGTACACGACGAACCCACAACCGTGATCGACGATCCCGATCCCTTGAACCCGTCGTAATGCTTGCCGAGGACGAAGGTCGTCGCGGCGACAACACCACCTGAATCAGCAGAAGCGGCTTCCGAGCCCGCTAGGGGCAACCCGTATGAAGCCCATACGGAGGCAGACAGCTCATCAGCAAAGCAGTCCGGCTCCGATAGAAGAAACTCCCCATCCTCACGCTGGTCCACCACAAAGACGACACAATGACTCTCCGCTCCTTCGGCCACACCGAACGACGCAGGGAAGACGAACAGACCCAAGACCACCGCAAGGGTTGCAGGAACACGAAGCGCACCCCCCCTCTCTTTGTCTGAAGCCAGCGGCTTATTCACGGCAATCCGCCGTGCTGACTCGAGGTTGAACAGGCGCCGACTCGCCGACAAACACCGGAACAGGGTGGCGGTCGCCGTCGACTCGACTCCTTCATCGACCGACGGCACCGCTACCCCACCGCCGCCGAACCGCGATCCACGGTCTGAGGCGCGGTCCCAGCAGGGCTAGGAAGAGCCGTCTCGGCCGTAGCTGCTGCGTGACTCTCTCCGTGTCGATGCCGACCGCCGTACGGACGACCAGCCCCTGGACTCCGAGAATCGCTCACGCCCCGTGCTCGTTCTTTCCACAGCGGCTGGGCTCTCCCACGCTGAAATCCTGCGGCTTCCTACCGGGACGTTCAGTCGCGACTGTCCAGGGCGACCGGCGCGTGGCAGGAGGGCTTGCAGGGCCCTGATCCATGGACGCGAGTCGTGTCCGACGCGAACAGGACTCGTGTCTTATGCGAATAGTAGGTGTACGCCGAGATGGAGGTGAAGATTGTTCCGGCGAATGTCTGTCATTCTGATAGGAGTATTCCTGGTGGTCGGTTCGGCCACCGTGGCCCTCGCCAACCACGGTGCCTGAGCCAATGGATGCCACGATGGAGCCACCGGTTGGTGGGACGGCTCCTACCTGTGGAGTGCGAACGTCCACAGCGATCATCGCGACATCGACACCTTTCCCAACACCTATTCGAGCGGGAACAGCATCAGTTGGAGCTCCGACTACATCGAGAACGACATGAACTACACCTATGCGCGCATTTATCGATGGCCGAACCGGGATACAGCGATCTGGTGTCTCGATCCGAATGATCCACTCGTGTTGGATGTCAGAGCGACGCCCACAGGCAGGCGGAAGGGCGCCTCAGGGAATTGCTGAGTGACCGCCCCCAAGGTCGAGGATAAGATTCTCGGATCCGCATGCGGCCCAGGGCGAGTTTTCGAACGGTGGCGGTGGTGGTCAGCGTGTTCATCGCCGCCTGCACCGGCGGAGACCCGGGGCCGGGGCCGGACACGCCAACCGGTACCGTGGAGGTGCCGCCCGTCCCGGATCCGACGGCCCTCCCGCTGGCCTGGTTCATGACTCGGCCATCCGACCTCGAAGAGGAGCTCATCGGCGAGGCGACTGAGGCCCTGATCGCCAGGTGCATGGAAGACCAGGGTTTTCAGGTACCGGAGTTCCCCGACGGGAGCGACCCCATCCAACCCCTGCGTTACTGGTATGGACTCGTCGACTTAAAGGAGGCCCGCGCCGACGGCTACACCGGCCTCGACGCAGCCGCCCGGGCAGCCGCAGCCCTTGACGGGGAGACTGAACCCTCCGAAACGGAGTTGGGCGAGTCCCTCTTCCCCGACCCGGCCCGCCGCGAGGCCTACTTGATCGCCCTCTATGGACCCGAAGGTGACGTGACACGGGTGCCCGTGGTGGATCCGATCACCGGCGAGGAGCGGGGCCTCGTGGGCGTTGACCGTGGATGCCGCGGCCAGGCCCGAGCGCAGGTCTTCGGCGACGCCGATGCCTACCTCATCCACCAGCAGACAGTCGCCTGGCTTCAGACCGTCATCTGGGAGATCCGGCTCGCTGCCAAGAGTCTGGAAGAGACCCGCCAGGCAGCCGAGAAATGGCTCGCATGTGTGGCCGATCGTGGCTTCCCCCCTGAGCACCCGTTCTGGCCGACGTTCAGGCGGACCGCGCTCGATTCTGCTGAGGCGCCGGATTTCATAGGTGCTGTTCCCGCCATCGGCCCCAACTGGCAGGCGTTCCCCCAACCACGGCCATCGCCTGAGGAGATCGAGATGGCGGTGGCCGACGTCACCTGCAAAGAGGAGAGCGGATGGACAATGCTGGTCTTCACCGAGGAGTACCGCCGCCAGGACGAACTCGCGGCCGCAGCCGCCGAGTTCATCCGCCAGGGCCAGAAGATACGCGCCGAAGCCGTAGAACGCGCCCGAACGATTCTGGCCGACGGTTGACACCCCTGAACGAGGCGGTCTGGTCTCGCTCGCAGGACTCATGACCTCTACAGGTGCCCCACTGTCAAGGGACACCGGGATCTGCCCCACTTGAACATAAATCGCGTATTCGGCGAACACACGGCATGCGGTCAGGTGCGGATGAAGACCGACTACAAACGACATGAACCACACCCACAGCCACACAGGTGGGATGACGATGACGACCATCTGGCAACAACAGCCCCGACTCCGCGCAAGTTCGGATGCCACTGCCCGCACCAGCCGAGCCTTTACCGATGAGCGGGCCTCGTCTGATCAGGATGCGACCGAAGCTCTTCCCCTCCGCCTCGGTGTGGCGTGAGGCCTGCTTCGTCGCAGAGCCGATGACACGGCGGATGAGTCCCGATCATGAGCCCGTTTTCGAGATAGGAGCGGAGCTCGGCGTTCAGCAGGCGAGTCTCTCGTGGGCCCTGATCCATGGACACGAGCCACATCCGACGCGAACAGGAATCGTGTGTTAGGCGAATAGCTAGTTGTACGCGAGATGGAGGTGAAGATTGTTCCGGCGACTGACTGTCGTTCTGATTGGGGTCTTCCTGCTGGCGGGCTCAGCCACCGTAGCCCTGGCTGACCATGACTGGATTTACGGTTGCAAGGATGGCAACGCCTGCTTCCGGGAGGGTTGGCCGTGGTGGAGCGAGGCGAAGTCGAGCGACCATCGCGACGCCAACACGTACGCTGACCTCTATTACTCCGGAAAGAGCGTCGGCTGGCACACCGACTGGGTCGAAAACGAGATGAACTACACCCATGCCCACGTCTATTTCGAGACGAACTGGGACTTTGAGATAGGTTGTCTGGATCCAAATGACCCTGACGAGCTGGATGTCCGAAGCCTGGAGCACACCCTGCGGACGGCGCTGGAGAGTGTTGAGGCCCCGGGGTGTCAGTGAGGCATGTCGGAAACCACAACTTGGCTAACGAAGGGCTCATGAGGAAAAGGACAGCACTTCTGCTGCTAGCGGCGGGGTTGCTCGCCGGGGCGTGCACCGGTGGGGCCCCTGAACCAGACTCTGCACCCCCGGCCGAGAACGTCGGTACGGGCGCTCAGTCAGTGGTTGTGCCGTCCGAACCCGATCCGACTCTCCTGCCTCTGGCCTGGTTCATGGCCCGCCAATCCGACCCCGGAGACGCCATCATCGACGACGCCGTAGATCATCTGATCGCCAGGTGTATGGCCGAACGCGGTTTTCAAGTCCCCGAATACCCCAAGCACGACCATGCGCAATCCCTCCGCTATTGGTATGGGTTGGTCAAGCTCGAAGAGGCCCTCGCCGACGGATACACGGGCATCGACGCTGCCGCCCGGGCTGGCGCCGCCCTGGCCGAAGCGACGCCGTCTGACGAAGAGGCCGGGGAAGCAATCTCCCCAGACCCGGCACGGCGGGAAGCGTACTTAGCCGCCCTACACGGCACCGAAGAAGACGTCATTAGGGTGGCGCTAGTAGACCCCATCACCGGTGAACATAGGGGCACGGTGGGTCTGGGTGGAGGATGCCGCGGCGAGGCCCGAGAGGCGGTCTTCGGTGGCGTCGACAAATACCTCGCCCACCAGCGAACTATGACGTGGCTCCAGAGGGCCGTATGGGATATCCGTATCGCAGCTGACAACCTTGAGGCGACCCGGGAAGCGGCCCAAGCCTGGCTCGAATGCATGACCGACCACGGCTTCCCGCCCGACCACCGGTTCTGGCCTTTTGATGTCAACCTCGCAGGGAACGGCGAGGTGAACTTCCTGGGGGCGCTTCCGACGATCGGCCCCGACTGGCAGGCTCTCCCCGAACCCCGGCCGTCCCCGGAGGAGATCGAGATGGCGGTGGCCGACGTCACCTGTAAGGAGGAGAGCGGCTGGACGATGCTGGTCTTCACCGCGGAGTACCGCCGTCAGGACGAGCTGGCCGCGGCAGCCGCCGAGTTCATCCGCCAGGGCCAGAAGATACGCGCCGAAGCCGTAGAACGCGCCCGAACGATTCTGGCCGAAGGTTGACACCTGGAGGCCCGCTAGTGACCATGGCAGACAGGGGAATAATGTGAGACGGGCCTGGATGAACATCGTGCTGGCTGGGGCGCTTCTGGCCGTCGGCGGTGTCTCTGTGTGGACTCTGGCGGTCGCCACCGGTACACGAACCTCCCCCAGCTCCACCACCGCCGTCGCTCCCTCTCTCATCACCGCGCCGGTGGAGGAGCGGGTCTTGGAAGAGACGTTCGCGGTACGGGGGTCGGTCCTCGAACAGAGCGTGGAGGTGGTATCAGCTCCCGACCCTGGGAATCTGGCCGGTGTGGTCACCGACCTGCCGCTCGCCGAGGGTGACCGCGTGGATGCGGGGAGTGTGGTGGTCTCCGTCTCCGACCGGCCGGTGATCGTTCTCGAAGGGGAGATCCCCATGTACAGGTCGTTGGGTCGCGAGGACACTGGACCCGACGTCGCTCGTCTCCAACAGGCCTTGGCCGTCTTGGATCTATACGACGGTCCCATCGATGGACACTTCGGCTGGTTCACCGAGAAGGCTGTCCGTGACCTCTACGATCAGGCGGGCTTCCCACCACCTACTGCCGGCGCCTCCGGGGAAGTCCAGGAAGGAGGGGCGACACAGTCTCTGCGCGTCCCGGTGGGGGAACTGGTCTTCGTGTCTGAGCTGCCCACCACCGTTGCCGAGGTTGGTGTTTCCCTCGGGGATGTGGTCTCCGCCGGTGATCCGGTCCTCGGGTTGGGTTCGGGTTCCGCTCTCATAGTCGCCGAGGTGCCTGTGGATCGCGTCGAGATGCTCCCTGTGGGAACACCAGCCAACTTCTTCAGCGAAATACTCCAGATCGGCGCCGAGGGACGGGTCGTCGCGGTCTCCGAAACAGCTCGTGTTTCGGCTCAGGGCATCCACATCCGGGAGGTGACCGTCGAGCCCACCGGCGAGATCCCCTCTGATCTGTTCGGCGCCGATGTCGCCGTGACCTTCACCGTGACTCTCTCCGACGGACCGGTCGTCGCCGTGCCCATCACCGCCATCCACGCCCTCCCCGACGGCCGGATCTTCGTCACCAAGGCAGAGGCCGACGATGGCCGAACTGAGATCGAGGTGACTGTGGGCGCGGTCATCGGCGGGTTCGTCGAGATCACCTCTGGGGCCCTCACCGTAGGTGATCGGGTGGTGGTGGGGTCGTCCAGGTGAGAACAGGGAGGGGTTCAGCCGGGAACGGGGGTTTCGACTTCGATCCCGACTCGCTGGTGGTCGAGTGCAGAGGATTGAGTCGTGTGTATGAGGCCGCCCAGCCGGTGGTCGCCGTCGACGCCTGCGATCTCGTTATCCGCCGCGGCGAGTTCGTGTCGATCATGGGACCGTCGGGGTCGGGCAAGTCGACTCTGCTCAACTGTCTGGGGCTGGTGGACCGACCCACTGCTGGCTCCTACCGGCTGGGCAGCTGGGAGACCACCCGACTCACCGGACGGCAACGGGCCTCGATACGAGGGATGCTGGTGGGCTTCGTCTTCCAGGCCTACCACCTCCTCGCCGGCCGGGATGTGGCCGAGAACATCGCCATGGGCCTGCTCTACCGACGCGTAGCCCGCCGGGAGCGTCTCCGTCGGGCCGCCGAGACGGCGGCGCAGGTCGGCCTGGCCCCCAGACTCTCCACTCCCGTGGAGAACCTCTCCGGCGGGGAGAGACAAAGGGTCGCCATCGGGCGGGCCATAGTCGGAGACCCCGTCCTCGTCCTCGCCGACGAACCCACCGGCAACCTGGATTCGCAGAACAGCGACCTCATATTGGACTTGCTCCAGCAGCTCAACGACCGGGGCCACACGATCGTCGTGGTGACCCACGATCCGACGGTGGCCCGCCGGGCACGGCGACACCTCAGCCTGATCGACGGCCGTCTCGCCGAAACGGCATGATGGACACACCGAGAGTGCCCAGGACCGGTCTGCGTTTCACGGACCTGATCCTCGAATCATTGGTCGGGGTGGCGGCCCGGCCCGGACGTTTGGCGCTCACCGCCATCGGCATCGCGGTGGGGACCGCACTCCTGGTGGTCACGATCGGACTCAACGAGACAGGAGCAAATGCGGTCAGCTCAGCCTTCGCCGCCTATGAATCTCGTGAACTCCTGGTTAGGCCCGAAGACGGCCCGGACGAGCTGGTGTTCCCCGTCGACACCGACCACCGCTTAGGCTCGCTCAACGGTGTCGCCGCCGCGGGGGTCACCGCATCCGTGGGCCGGGAACGTACCACGGTCGAGGTCCTGCCCGGTCTCGTGACCAGCCGACGTTCGGTGCTGGCTGCCACCCCAGGAGCCGTGGCGATGGCGGGAGCCGAAGTTGAGGGGGCGTCGTTCAACCTCTTCCACGAGGTCGTCGCCGCCCGGGTGGCGATCGTCCCCTCCGAGCTGACCGGAAACTTCCCTCCCGGTTCGCTCCTCCACATCGACGGTCTCCCCTTCATCGTCGTCGGTGCTTTCGCCCCCGGTCAGGACTCACCAATCACCACCGCCATAGTGGTCCCCTACCAGACCGCGGTACGCCTGTGGTCGGAGATCAGCGACGCCGAAGCACGACTCGATGCCGAGCCGGCGGCGATCGACCAGCTCCGAACCGAGATCGGCCTCGCCCTCTTCCCCCACCGTCCGGAGAGCGTCACGGTGCTGACCCCTCCCCAAGCCGCCACCCTCCGCCGTCAGGTCGAAGGCACGCTGGGGACTCTCGGCTTCGCCCTCGGAGCCCTGGCACTGGCGATCGGTGTCGTCGCGGTGGGCAACTCCGTTCTGGTCAGCGTCCTGGAGCGGCGCTACGAGATCGGCGTGAGGAGAACCCTGGGAGCCAGCCGCCTTCATGTCGCAGGCCAATTCCTCCTCGAAAGCACCCTGCTCGGGTTTCTCGGCGGATCAACCGGCACGATTATCGGAGCGCTGGCGGTGATCACCCTCTCCGCAGGTCGGACCTGGACCCCGATACTCCCTCCGTGGACCCTCGCCGCAGGCGTCCTGGTCGGAGCCGCCGTTGGACTGCTTGCCGGGATCCTACCGGCGATGCGCGCCACCAGGATCGAACCCGTCGAGGTGTTGCGGGCATGAGTGGTGGCCCACCAGCCGACCGCTACTCTCCCACTCGTGACCCGCTCAGCTCGCGCCGTCGGTGTCGCCACCTTCTCCGGCGACAAGCTCTTAGACGTCTGGTACCCCGACCCCCGTTCCGCCGACACCGACCCCCTGGTGGCTCTGGAGGGCGTAGACCTGGCCCGGGGGGTGGAGCGGCGCATCATCGAGACCGCCATCGCCGATCTCTCCTCCCCGCCCGCCGACCCCGCCGACGCCTACCTCCGCCTCCACCTTCTCTCCCACCGGATCCACCGGCCCAACGAGCTGAACGTCACTGGCATCTTCGGAATCCTCAACACGGTGGTGTGGACCTCAGAAGGGCCCTGCGATCCGGAAGGGTTCACCGCCACCCGGGCCCGGCTGACGGCCGAAGGACGCCGCCCCCAGGTGACTTCGGTGGACAAGTTCCCCCGTATGACCGACTACGTGATCCCTGCCGGAGTGCGGATCGCCGACGCCGACCGGGTTCGTCTCGGCGCCTACCTGGGCGAAGGCTCCGTGGTCATGCACGAGGGCTTCGTCAACTTCAACGCCGGCACCCTGGGGAAGTCGATGGTGGAAGGCCGGATCTCGGCCGGGGTAGTGGTGGGAGACGGCTCCGACATTGGTGGTGGCGCCTCGATCATGGGCACCCTTTCAGGGGGCGGTACCGAGGTGATCCGCATCGGCGAGCGCTGTCTGCTCGGCGCCAACTCGGGAGTCGGGATCTCGTTGGGTGACGACTGCATCGTCGAAGCGGGACTGTATGTCACCGCCGGAACGGTGGTCACCCTCCCCGATGGGGAGACGGTCAAGGCCCGAGAGCTGTCGGGCATGGACAACCTGTTGTTCCGCCGTCATTCGGTGACGGGACGCGTGGAAGCCCTTCCCCGCACCGGGGATTGGGGCGGGCTCAACCCCGAGCTGCACCGGGCCTGATCTCAAAGCCTACGGCGGCCACTACCGTCTCTGCCCGATGCCCTACCGCCTCATCTACCTCGGCCTGGGGCTGGTCGCCATAGCCGCCATCGCCCTGGGAATTCTCCTCACCCCCGAGGGCGAGGAAGTGGTCCTCCCCGACGTGATCGAGTCGATCTCCCCCCTACCGGGTGATCTGGTCCTCCCCCAGGCGAGCCTGGTGATCGACCTCCCCGTCGGCTACAAGGCGGAGATCTGGGTGGACGGCTGGCCGATCAGCGACGCCACCTTCTTCGAGGCCACCGGCGTCTACCGCTGGGCGCCCCGCCCGTCCCATCCGGTCTTCCAGACTTGGACTCCTGGACCTCACACCGTGCGCATCGTATGGGACACCTACACCGGCCTTCCCGACCCGGGAAGCTTCGAGTGGACCTTCCGAGTCGGCTAGTCGTTCCCCCACATTTGGCCGAACACCTCGGAGCGTTCCATCAGCTCTTCGGCGGTGCCCCGTGCCACCACCCTGCCTTCGTCCATGACCACCACCAGGCCAGCCCGAACCAGGGCAGGGCGCCGGTGAGAGACGGCGAGGACAGTGGTGGTGGGGTCTCGGGAGAACAGCCCCTCCCACAACTCCGCCTCCGTCTCCACATCCAGGGCGGAGGACAGGTCATCGAAGACCAGCAGCTCCGGGTTGCGGACCAGCATCCGAGCCGCCGCGGTGCGCTGGATCTGCCCACCGGAGAGGCGGACTCCCCGGGGACCGACCATGGTGTCGAATCCGTCGGCCATGGCGGCGACGTCCCGGCCCAGGGTCACCGTCTCCACCACCTGGCGGAGGGTCTCCTCGTCGGCGTCGTGGCCCAGCAGCAGGTTGTCACGAAGGGTCATGGAGAACAGCCGTGGGGTCTGCGGGGTGTAGGCGGCGCGGGGCGGGACCATGAACGCCGCCGGGTCCTCCACCATGGCCCCCTTCCAGCGGATCTCACCGGCATCGGCGGGCACCAGGCCCAGGATGGCCCGCAGGAGGGTGCTCTTCCCAGAGCCGATCTTGCCGGTCACCACCACGAAGCTGCCCGCGGGAACGTCCAGGTCTACGCCGGAGATGCCCATCCCCGACGATGGGTAGCGGTAGGTGAGACCCCGCACCGAAAGCAGCGGGGCCGACTTCTCGGCGGGTAGTTCAGGGTGGTGGGCCACATCCAGTTCTGACTCCAGGTCGATCCGGGCGGTGAGGTCCCGCCAGCGGGCCCCGCGCATCAGTCCCACCATGCGCTCGACAGATACTTCCGCCTGGCGGAGACGGGCGATGTACATGCCGATGATCCACGCCGCCTCGGTGACCAGGCCCAGGAGGTAGACGAACAGGCTGAACTCACCGACGGTGAGCCCGCCTGCTCCCAGGTTATCCACGGCGAGGATCAGGATCAGCCCGGTGCCGATGCTGACCGTGTTGTGAAAGACCGCCTCCAGGGCGGCGGAGAAGGTTCGGTCTCGCACCATCATCTTCTTCCGGTGGTCGTTCAGCTCGGTGAAGTGGTTCACCATGGGGCCTTCGGCGTCGGCCACTTTCACCGACTGCACCGAGGAGAGGGTCTCTCCGAGGAAACCGGTGATGGCCTCCGTGGCATCCCGGGCCTCCTTCCGGTACCGGCGGATGCGAGCGCTGAGCCGGCTGGCGATTGCGATCACAGCAACGATCGGGGTGAACACGATGGCGGTGATCCGGGCGTCGACACCCGCCAGCACCGTCAGCGCCACAGAAGCTGAGACGAGCGCCCCGACCACGTCGACGGTGAAGTCGTAGGCCTCGACGGTGTGGTTGACGTCGTCGCGGAACCGGCTCACCACCTCACCGGGGGTCTCGGTGACCGGCTGGGCTCCAGGGAGGGTGTAGATCCAGCGGAGCATGGACCGCCGCATCCCCGATGAAGCGCGGAACAGCAAGGAGCTGTGGGTCCGCAGTGCCAGCAGGAGCACGGCGATGCGGGCCAGCACATAACCCCAGACGGCGGCGACCAGGGTGGAGAGGTTCCATCCCGGCGCGTCGCCGGTGAGGCTGTCAAAGAAGTTGGCCGCGATCACCCCCACGATCAGGGGCATCGTCCAGATGGTGATCCAGAGGAGGGCGCTGCCCAGGTAGCGGCGAGGAGAGTTGGCGATCAGTCGGGCGATCACCCGACTTGTGGGGATACGACCGGGTTTCATGCCAGCACCTCCTCCATGCCCGCAGCCAGCAGTCGGGCGAACCGGGAGTTCTCATCGGAGGCGAGGACAAGCCGCTCCCCGAACTCGACGATCCTTCCGTCTTCGAGGACCACGATGTCGTCGCAGCGAGTCACCGTGTGCAGGCGGTGGGCGATGATGAGACCGGTCCGGTCTTCCAGGAGGTGGTCGACGGCACGCTCGATGAGCTCCTCGGTGGCCGGGTCAAGGCGGGACGACGCCTCATCGAGCACTACTACGCCGGGGTCGGCGAGGAAGATGCGGCAGAAGGCGAGGAGCTGTCCCTGGCCGGCGGAGAGACCGCCACTTCCCGACTCCAACAGGGTGTCAAGGCCCTCGGGCATCGAGTCCAGCCACTCTCCCAGCTCAAGACGTTCGATCACGTCATACAGGCGGTCGTCTTCGGTGCTGGGATCGAAGAAAGTCAGGTTGTCGCGGATGGAAGCCCGAAAGAGCTGAACATCCTGGGTGACCATGCCCACACGGGCCCGCAGTGCCTCGAGGGGGGTGTCCCAGGTGGCGACTCCGCCGATGCGTATCTCACCCTGCTGGGGCTCGTAGAGCCGAGTGAGGAGACGGGCAATGGTGGTTTTGCCGGAGCCGGTGCGGCCGAGGAGGCCCACCACTCGCCCGGGGGCGATGGACAGGGAGACGTCGTGGAGCACGGGCTCACCCAGCCCCTCGGCGTCGTCATAGCGGAAGGAGACATGGTCGAACTCCACCGATAGCGGCCCTTGGGGCAGAGGGCGATCCCCGGAGGGCCGGAGCTTGTTCTCGGTGGCCAGCAGCTCCTCGATCCTGGCGATGGCCGCGCCCGCCCGCTGGAGGTCTTCGAGCTGGCGCCGGATCTGCTCGATCGGCCGTCGCGTCATCTCCGTGTAGTGGAAGACCAGGTAGGCGGCGCCGATGGTGAGGGCGCCGATCCCGAATAGGTAGGAGCCGGCAACGAAGACGATGGTCGTCGACAGTCCGAACAGGACCACGTTGGTCGCCCAAAGTAGGCCGAACCCCATCCAGCCCCGGATCTCCAGAGGCAACCAGCGACGAAGCATGTCAGCGAAGCGCTCCTGCATGTATCCGGCGGCACCGTTGGAAACGATGTCCTCGGTGCCCTCCACCTGCTCACCTACGAAGCCGTAGGTTTCGGCGGCGGCGCGGCGGACGGCTTTCCACCAGGGCACCGCCACCTGATGAAGTCGACTCATCGCCAACAGGGAGATCACCGCGAAGATGGAGATGGCCACGCCGATCAGCCAGCTCTCCCTGATGAGGAGGATCAGGATCCCTACGATCAGGGCACCGTTTCCGATCACCTTGATGGTCATGGCCGAGAAGAAGTTGGAGAGGTTGGTGACGTCCCCGTCGATGCGCTCGATCAGCTCACCTGGCGAGTGCTGTTTGTGAAAGCCCAGGTCGAGACGGACGACGTGGTCTGTCAGCTCGGCGCGGAGGGCATTGGTGGCACTCCACCCCACATCCTCGGCAAGGTAGGTGGACCATACGGCCATACCTTGCTGGGCCAAGGCGATGACGATGAACCACCCTGCGATGGGGATCAGCCTCTCCGAACCGGCGCCCTCCACCGCCCCGTCGATGAAAACCTTGATGAGCTGGGGGTTGAGGAGACGTAAGACGATGTCTCCGCCGAGGACAACACCGAGTAGGCCCACGCGTTTGCGCATGGGCCGCAGGTATCGGCTGAGCAGCCTCAAATATCGGCGTACAGGGATCATCGTTTTGTCACCAGTTCAGGGCACGCGGCAGGACAGCAAGAGAGGAGCGGACCGAGCCCGTGGCGACGTTAACCCAATGGGGATGTTGAACGCGGAGGGTTTATTGGCGGAGGTGGCCCCTCTGCCGGGAGTGGCCCCCTAGGGCGGGTGTTCGGTGGTGTAGACGTGTCCTAGGGGGCTGGTCCATTGGTA
>JBHHWH010000004.1:0-49425 GCA_046756405.1 Acidimicrobiia bacterium
AACATAACACGGGTCCTCACCACCCGGAACGACCTGAGCGAATCGAGGCAGTCCGACGGGGTGTGTACGCCAGTGGGTTGGGAATCGTTGAGATCGAAGCTCCGCGTATATCCAAGGAGCATCTCGCCGTGGTGCACAGTGACTCCCACATAAGAAGCATCGAGGAACTCTGCCTGCGGGGCGGCGGGATGATCGACACCGACACGATCGTGGTTGAGGCGAGCTGGGAGGCAGCCCTCAGGTCGGCAGGGGCAGTGCAGGCCGTGGTCGACGAATTGGATCGGCGGTCAGGGGCAACTGGGTTTGCCCTGTGCCGGCCGCCGGGACATCATGCCCTTCCCTCGCGTGCAATGGGCTTCTGCCTGTTCAACAACGTGGCTGTAACGGCGGCGTTGTTGAGGTCCCGGGGAGAAAGAGTGGCCATCCTCGACTTCGACGTACACCACGGCAACGGTACCCAAGCGATGCTGGGAAGGGATCCAGGTGTCCTTTACATCTCGCTTCACCAGGCGGCCTTTTATCCCCTCACCGGCGAAATAACGGACATCGACAGGGAAGCCGTGGGAACAACCCTGAACATCCCCCTGCCGGCGGGGACGGGGGGCGACATCTACCGGCGGGCCTGGGATGAGATCGTGATGCCAGTGGTCGTTGGCTTCGACCCTGACCGGATCCTGGTCAGCGCCGGCTTTGACGGCCACGTACGGGACCTCCTCGCCGATCTCAGGCTGGTGGCAGCCGACTACGGCTGGATCGCCCACAGCCTCTCCCGAATCCACCCCCCGGAGAGGACCGTCCTCGCCTTGGAGGGCGGGTACGACCTCTTCGCCCTCGAAGAGTCGGTAGCCGCCACCCTGGCCGGTCTGGCAGGGGTGCCACCAGAAGGGCCTCCTTTGACGTCTCCGCCGGGAGCGGAGTCAGTCTTGAAAGAAGCCGTAGAGGCGGTCACGCGTTACTGGAGCCTGTAGCCCGTTGACAACCCCTCAACTCTTCCCCTCTAGCGCCGATAACCAGAAAGCGCGACTCTGGAGGAGATTTTGCTGGACATTGATGACCTCTTGATCCGCGCCGTGGATCTGGGTGCTTCGGATGTGCACCTGAAGGTCGGGTCGGCGCCGATCGTTCGGGTCGAGGGGGATCTGAGGCGTCTCGACGGCTTCGAACCTCTCCGACCCGCCGATACCCAGGCCTATGCGGAAAGTATCTTCACCCCCAAAGCGGCAAGGGACTTCAAAGAGTTGGGCGCGGCCGACTTCGCCTACGGACGTCACGACGTGGGCCGGTTCCGAGTCACCGCCTTCCGCCAGCGTGGGTCGGTCTCGATGGTCATGCGTCGAGTGGTGCCCGGAGCGCAGACCTTCACCGAGCTAGGTCTCCCCAAGATCGTGGAAAGGATCGCCGACCTGGACTCGGGTCTGGTCTTGGTAAGTGGACCCTCCGGGTCGGGAAAGACGACGACGATGGCTTCGATAGTCGACTGGATCAACTCCAATCGGGCGGCGGCCATCCTGACCGTGGAAGACCCTATCGAGGTGCTACACCCCGACAAGAAATCGGTGGTGGTCCAGCGGGAGGTGGGTGTCGACACCGGGAATATGGTCGAAGCCATCCGGGGAGCGATGCGTCACGACGTGGACGTGCTGATGATCTCCGAACTGACCGACTATGAGACCGCCCAGGCGGCCATCGCGGCCGCGGAAACAGGTCACTTGGTGATCTCTTCGATGCGGACCACCGATCCGGCGGAGACGATCAGCAGGATGATTTCTGTGTTCCCCGAGTCGCAGAGGCCGGTAGTCAAGAGGCAGCTCGCCGCCCAGCTTGAGGCGGTGATCAGCCAGATCCTCATCGAGACATCCGAGCGAGCCCGGGTCGTGGCCTGCGAAGTGCTCACGAAGAACGACCGGGTCAAGGAGTGGATCCTCAACGATGGTGAACCTTCGTTCCTCGTCGACGTGATGAAGGAGAGCGGCTTCTACGGCATGCAGACCTTCGATCAAGCCCTCCTCGAACACGTCGTTGGTCGGGTCGTAGAGGTGGACGCGGTCCTTCCTTACGCCCGCAACACCCACGAACTTCGTGCCAAGGCGATGGCCGCTGGAGTGTCGATCTGACAGTTCGCCTTTCCTCCTCGTTGTGTGGTATCTGAGAGGGTCGGCAACCCGAACCGGCCCTCTCTGTATGTCCGCCGATAATCTGCCCCACGTGATCCCCAAGCGGCTCGAGTTCCTCACTTCACCCGCGCTGCCCCCTGCCCAACTCGCTCGCATCTTCAGCGAAGCGGGCGAAGAGCTGTATCTGGTCGGAGGTTCGGTGCGGGATGCGTTCCTGAAACGGGAGGTCACCGACTACGACTTCGCCACCAGCGCCCGACCCGAAGAAATCATCGAGCTGCTGAAGGGATGGGCAGACGCCATCTTTGAGGTGGGCGTCACCTTTGGAACGGTGGGGGCGATCAAGGACGGTCACAGGATCGAGATCACCACCTTCCGCCGGGAGGTCTACCGGGATGACTCCCGCAAGCCCAAGGTCACCTACTCCGACAACATCGAAACCGATCTGAGCCGGCGCGACTTCACGGTCAATGCCATCGCTCTGAGGCTGGACACTCTGGAGCCAGTCGACCCCTTCGAGGGGCTGGCCGACCTGGCAGCGAGACGCTTGCGCACGCCCCTGGAGCCGGAGATCTCCTTCTCGGACGACCCTTTGAGGATGCTGCGGTTGTTCCGCTTTCAGGCGACCCTGGAGTTCATTCCCGATGAGGAGGCGGTGGAGGCGGTGGGGCGGATGGCCGAACGCCTCAAGATCGTCTCCGCGGAGCGAATCCGCGACGAGCTGTCCAAACTCCTGACGGCTCCCAAGCCCGGACGGGCGTTACGGATGATCGTCGAGACCGGCCTGAGCGACCAGTTCCTTCCCGAGCTGTCCCGCCTGGCTATGGAACAGGATCCCAAACAGCGGCATAAGGACGTGCTAGCTCACACCTTTGCCGTAGTCGACAAGACCTCCCCCGATCTTGTGCTTCGGCTTGCTGCCCTGCTCCACGACATCGGCAAGCCCGACACTCGCCAGTTCGGACCCAACGGGGTGAGCTTCCACCACCATGAGGTGGTAGGAGCGAGGATGGCCCGAAAGCGTCTCCAGGCGCTGCGGTACCCGCGTGAGGTGGTCGAGGACGTGAGCAAGCTGGTCTTCCTCCACCTAAGGCCCCACACCCTCAAACTCGGCTGGACCGATTCGGCGGTTCGTCGATATGTACGCGACGCCGGACACCTGTTGGACAAGCTCAACGAACTGGTGCGCTGTGATGTGACCACTGCCAACAAGAAGCGGGAGCTGGCCATCCAGCGGCGTATCGACGAGCTGGAGGAGCGCATAGCCATCTTGTCCGAGAAAGAGGAGCTGGCTCGGCTCCGTCCCCCCATCAACGGTCATCAGGTGATGAGCTATCTGGGTATCGAGCCCGGGCCGATGGTGGGCGAGATCATGGACATGCTGCTGGA
The DNA here is from genome assembly GCA_046756405.1 of Acidimicrobiia bacterium. GTDB lineage: Bacteria > Actinomycetota > Acidimicrobiia > Spongiisociales > ZC4RG35 > JBHHWH01. Next base: position 3,504 of record JBHHWH010000004.1, read on the forward strand.
GCACCGGATCGAACACGGCCCCTACACCCCAGCCGAGGCCTACGAGACTGTTCGGAAGTGGGCGCTGGACAAGGGCATGGCGGACCCCGGTCCTCCTCCCGAGCCTGAAGAGGAGTGAGGGGCATAATGGTGCGCCCATGATCTTCTCCCGCTTCGACCCCACCAAGAAGAAGTACGCCCAGGTCCTCGGGGTGCCGATGGCCTATGTGGAACACGGCAAGGGCGACCCGATCGTGTTGATCCACGGAAACCCCACTTCTTCGTATCTGTGGAGAAAGGTGATACCTGCCCTCTCCCAAGTGGGGCGGTGCATCGCCCCCGACCTCATCGGCATGGGCGATTCGGCCAAGATCGAGACCGGTCCCGACGCCTACCGTTTCTGCACTCACGCCGACTACCTGGAGGCCTTCCTTCGGGTGATCGGAGTCGAGGAGAACGTGGTGCTGGTAGGCCACGACTGGGGCGGTGCCCTCGCCTTCGACTGGGGACGGCGTCACTCCCGGGCGGTGAAGGCCCTGGCCTACATGGAGACCCTGGTCACCCCCCTCACCTGGGACGACTGGCCCGAGGCCGCCAGGGGGATCTTCCAGGCTATGCGCTCGGAGGCCGGCGAGGAGCTGTGCCTGGTGAAGAACATCTTCGTGGAGAGGATCCTGCCTGCATCGGTATTGAACCCCCTGCCGGAAGAGGTGATGGAGGAGTATCGCAGGCCGTATCTGGAGCCGGGAGAGTCCCGACGCCCCACCCTCACCTGGCCCCGAGAGATCCCCTTCGATGGCGAGCCCGCCGACACCGCCGAGGTGCTCCGGGCGAACGAGGAGTGGCTGAGGGGCTCGGAGGTGCCCAAGCTGTTCATCAACGCCGAGCCCGGCTCAATCCTCACCGGTCGGCAGCGGGAGGTGTGCCGTAGCTTTCGCAACCAGGTCGAAGGCACCGTGCCGGGGATCCACTTCATCCAGGAGGACTCCGGAGAAGAGATCGGCGATGCCGTCGCCACCTGGCTGGAGCACCTTTGAGTGTGGGATAGGCTCTTTCGAGCGGCAGTGAAGGTATTGAGGGGTCTGGGGCTGGGGGCGATGCTCCTGGCGGCTTGCACGACGGTGAGCACGCCGACTCCGTCACAGACCACAGAATCTCCGCTGGCCCCTTCCTCTACAACGGCTATCGCTTCCACCTTTCCTACTTCTACGGCTGCCTCTTCGACGACGCTGCCACCTGAGCCGTCTGCTCCCCCACGGCTGGAGGTTTGGATCGTCCCCGGCCACGGCACTCCCGCCGACCTCGGCCCCTTCGTCGCTGTCCTCGCCGACGGGACCATCTACGTGCGCGACTTCCGAGCGGAGACCTCGGGTTCTGATCCGGTCTGGACCGGTCGCCTATCAGACCCTTCGCAAGTCGAGAGCCTGGTTGCCGATCTACCCCGGGGTGGTGATTCCACCTTCGGGCTCATCGGCATGGACGGTGCGACGTTGTTCGTGGTGCTAGACGGTGAGCCGATAACCGCGCTGTGGGGACCGTGGCACGAAGCCCAAGACCCGCAGGCGCAAGCAGCCCGTGAGCTGGCTATCGAGATCGTTTACGACCAGCTCGCCAGCCGCGAATGGTGGGACCAGTCGGGTCTGACCGACGGGCCGCTCCGGCTGGCGAGATTGGATGGATTGGTGGGTCAGGTCAGCGAATTCCTCGACCAGCTACCGCCGGAAGCGCTGAGAACGGCGGTTAGGGTTCCCTGGCCCGACTCGCCTCCAGGCTTCGAAGATCCCAGAGTCTTCGAGTGTTTCTTCGTCGGAGGACCGGCAGCTGCGGAGGTGGCGGAGGTGCTTGCCGGCACCGAGGAGCAGGTGGTGTGGACCTCATCTGACCTCGAGTTCTTCACCGTGCGGGAGCGCTGGCTGTTTCCCTATGAGACTCCCTGTGAGTCTGACGCTCCTCTGATCACGGCTCGACAAGACGACTGACAGCACAAACTAGGCGAAGGGGACATAGCTCTAGCCTGTCGGCGTGATCTTCGTGGCTGTGCCGGCGCTGCTGCTTTCCCTGGCCTCCGTCGCCGCCTTCTTCGGCCGCTGGATGTGGTGGCTAGACGTCCTGGCCAACTTTCGCTCTCAGTACCTGGTGGGACTGATTGTTCTTGGCGTCGTCCTGGCGGCGTCCCGGCGCTGGAGGCGGTGGGGCTACGTCTCACTGCTGGTGGCGGCGATGAACCTGGTGTTGGTCCTACCCCTTTATCTGGGCTCGCCGGTGGTAGACCCTGCCCTCCCCGACCTTCGAGTGCTGAACTTCAACCTGCTGTCCAGCAACGAGTCGTTTGGTGATGTGATCGAATACATCGAGACCGTCGACGCTGACCTGGTGGTTCTTCATGAGGCGAGCCGTCCCTGGGAGGTGGCAATCGACGCCGCCGATCTGGGTTATCAGGTGATTCGCGCCCGTTCGGAGGAGCTCATCTTCGGCACCCTGATCCTGGTGCGGGGAGCGAATCTCAGCGCCGTCTCCTACGGGTTTGCCTCGGAGTCGCCACGTGCGGTGGAACTGGTCTTCGTCCCCAATGGCTGGGAGGCCCCGGTGCGGGCGCTGATAACCCATCCCCTCGCTCCCACCGATCGGGAGCGGGCGGCGCTGCGTGACGCCCAACTCTCCTTCGCCGCCAACTGGGCTGCGGACCAAGAGGCTCCCTTCTTTGTCGTGGGTGATCTCAACGCTACGCCCTGGTCGTGGGCCTTCCGGAGGCTGAAGGGTTCAGGTGGCTTGAGAAACTCCCAAGAGGGTTTTGGTCTCCAGGCCAGTTTCCCAGCGACCGCCAGCCGTCTCCTGAGGGTGCCCATCGATCATCTTCTCTACAGCGACGGTCTCGGAGTTCGGGAGCGACTCCTAGGGCCTGCTCTGGGGTCGGATCACTTTCCGCTCATCGTGGACCTGGTGCGTCTTCGGTGAGCGCCGGGTTAAGTTGACGCCCATGGCAGACCGCTTCGCCGAGCACCGCCGCCGCCTCGCCGAGATCATCGGTCCCGAGGGTGTCGCCATTGTTCCCGCCGCCACCGAGGTGGTCCGAAACCACGACGTCCATCACTTCTTCCGTCAGGACACCGCCTTCTGGTATCTCACCGGTTTCCCTGAGCCGGACGCGGTGGCGGTGATCGCACCGGGCCACGACAACGGAGACTTCGTCCTGTTCGTCCGCCCCAAGGATGCCGCCCAGGAGGTGTGGACGGGTATCCGGGCCGGTGTAGAGGGGGCCAAGGAACGCTACGGCGCCGACATCGCCTACGAGCTGGGAGAGCTGGACACGGTTCTGGAGCGTTACCTTCCCGGGCGGGAGGTCCTCTGGTACGCCGCCGGAAGCGAACGTTTCGACGAGAGGGTCTTTGGCCTGGTGAGACGCTCCCGGGCACTGCGGGAGCGTCACGGTGTCACCGTGCCCTCCACGGTGCGGGACGTGGCGGTTCCCCTGGGGGAGATGATGCTCTACAAGAGCCCTGAGGAGGCCAACCTCCTCCGTCGGGCAGCAGAGCTGAGCGCTCGAGGTCATGCCGAAGCGATGCGATTCAGCAGGCCAGGGCTCGGCGAGTACGCGGTGCAGGCCGCCCTGGAGTACTACTGGAAGTTGGAGGGCTCACCCCGCACCGGCTACCCCAGCATTGTCGCCTCCGGCCCCAACGCCTGCATTCTCCACTACGAAGAGAATTCCCGGATCACCGAGGAGGGTGATTTGATCCTCATCGACGCCGGATGCGAGTGGGAGGGCTACTCGGCCGACATCACCCGCACTTTTCCCGTCTCTGGGTCCTTCACCGGTCCACAGCGGGCGGTCTACGAGGTGGTCCTGGCCGCCCAGAGGAAGGGCACGGAGATGTCCGTTCCCGGATCCAACCTGCGTGAGATCCATGACGAGGTCGTCCGCGTCCTCACCGAGGGCCTGGTCGACCTGGGGTTGCTGCCCGGGCCTGTGGAAGACCGGCTGGCCATGCATCACTACAGCCACTTCTACATGCACGGCACCAGCCACTGGCTGGGTATGGACGTCCACGACCGGGGCGCCTATCGCATCGAGGGCAAGCCCCGCCCTTTGGAACCGGGGATGTGCTTCACGGTGGAACCCGGGCTCTATGTCGCTGCGGACAAAAGCGAGATCGAACTCACCCTGCTCGCTTACGACGTAGACGAATGGAACGAGCGGCGCCTCCGTCTCGGCGCCAGGGCCGCAGCGGCCCTGGAACAGGAGGAGAAAGAAAAGGCGGAGAAACTCACCCACCGCGTGCCCGAGGAGCTCCTGGGCATCGGAGTGAGGATCGAAGACGACATCCTCATCACCGACTACGGCCACGAGAACCTCTCTGCCTCCGTGCCGGTGGCGGTCGACGAGGTGGAGGCCCTCTGCGCTGAGGCGCCTACCCTTCCCCGAAGCTAAGAAACCGCGGGGAGGGCGTAGACGAACACCACCAGATAGTGGAGGAGGCTTCCCAGGATCACCATTACGTGGAACAGCTCGTGATAGGAGAAGATCCGGGGTGAGAGCCGGGGGCGCTTGGTGGTGAAGACCACCACCCCGGCGCTGTAACTGAGCCCGCCGAGGGTGATCAAGACCAGGGCCACCACGCCGAGGGTTTTAAGGATCTGGGGGATCCAGAACACCACCAGCCAGCCCATCACCATTTGAAGCGTGACCGAAAGCCAGGTGACCACCCCGGGGAGGACAATCTTCAACAGTATTCCCGCGGAGGCGATGATCCAGACCAGGGCCAGAGCTACGGCCAGGGCAGTCCCGCGGAGGGAAGCGATCGCCACCGGGGTAAAGGTGCCCGCCACCACGAGGTAGATGGCCGAGTGGTCCAGCCTCTGGAGGCGCCGTTTCCAGGCCGGGCTCCAGGGGATGGAGTGGTAGAGGGTGGAGATGGTGTACATCACGATCAGGGCGACACCGAAGACGAGGGCGCCGGCCAGGGCCGTGGCGTTGCCCTGGGCCCGGCGGACCAGCAGGATCAGCCCGAGCAGGCTGGCCAGGGCGCCAGCCCCGTGAAGGAACCCGCGGATAGGGTTCTGCATCTTGCCGAAAGTGAGGCGCTCCATCGAACCCAAGTTATCGACCAGCAGGTGATACCGACGATCGGGGCCACCGGGTACGATGACTGTTCGCAATGGCTCTAGGTCTCCTGTACCGGGTCTATGAGCGCCGTCTCCTCGGTGACTTAGACCGTGATCGACTCCCCAACCACATCGGTGTCGTCATGGACGGACACCGTCGCTACGCCCGAGCCGAAGGCCTCCCCTCTTATGCCGACGCCTACCGGGTGGGTATGCGCCGGTTCGAAGAGTTTCTCGGATGGACTGCCGAGCTGGAGATTCCCGCGGTCACCGCCTGGGTGCTCTCCAAAGAGAACCTCACCCGTCCCGCCGAGGAGCTGGAGCCCTACTTCGATGTCCTCATCGAACTCTTCGGCCGGGTCCCGGGGCTGTGCCGGCGATACGACATGGGGTTGGGGTTTATCGGGAGCCTCGACCTGCTGCCGGAGCGCCTGGTGACCGCCGCCAAGACGGCCGAGGCCTCGCATCCCGAGGGGCGCTACCACCTGAACATCGCCATGGGCTACGGGGGACGGCAGGAGATCGTCGACGCGGTCAAGGACTTGGTGGCCGAACTGGCGGCGGCGGGGGTGGGGGCCAGCGAGATACCAGACCGGATAGATGCCGAGTCCCTCGCCGGCCACATGTACTCGGCGGACGTTCCCGACCCCGACCTGGTGATCCGCACCTCGGGAGAGTCAAGGCTCTCCGGTTTTCTTCTGTGGCAGTCTGCTTACGCCGAGTTCGCCTTCGTGGATGTCAACTGGCCTGCTTTCCGGCGGGTCGACTTTCTTCGCGCCCTCCGCGACTTCGCGGGTCGGGAGCGGCGCTTCGGCCGCTAGACGGTGACCTGATACGGCTCCAGGTGCGAGACGTCTCCGAGCTGGCGCAGCGAGAAGGCCCAACCGTCGCTAATCCGGATCGTGGTGAGCCGGGATACCCCGGTGTGGGGTTGGCGGAACCTCTCCCACTCCCAGGGGACAGGCTGGAGGCCAAGGAGGTGGCCGAGGATCACGGCGTTGGTGCCGGCGTGAGCCACCACCACCAGGCGGAGGTCGGGATCGTCCACGGTCCACAACTGGAGGTGGCGGCCGTCGAGGGGCCGGAGCCCGAGTCCCTGAAGGCCTGCGGTGAGACCCTCGACGACCCTCATGTGGAAGCTGCGGAAGGATTCGCCCCCCGGCCAGCCTTCCCATAGCTCTTCGATGGTCCGCAGGCTCGACTCGCGGAGGATCCGCTCCACCTCCTCGACGGGCTCGCCCTCCCAGCCGGGAGGGTTGTTGATCTCCTGGAGCCACTCCTTGACCTCCGGCTCGACGCCCAGTCGGGCCGAGACAGGTCCGACGGTCTCCCGGGCGCGTCGCATCGGTGACGCCCAAAGGTTGTCGACGGAATTCAACGCCGCCAGGCGTTCAGCGACCAGCTTCGCCTGTTGGTGTCCCAGCGGTGTCAAGGACGGGTCGTTGCGGGCACGACGGTTGGGAGCCCAGTCGGGCTGGCCATGGCGGACGAGGTAGAGATCCATGGAGGAGCAAAACTAGGCGATAGTCATCCAATACGATGGTTCTGTGAGCTTCGACGCCCTTGTGGAGCATCTCCGCCGCCACGCCCTCCTCACCGACGGCCCCTACACCCTGCGTTCCGGGAAAGTGGCCTCCTGGTATGTGGATGCGCGACGGACCACCCTCGACGGGGAAGGGGCGGGGCTGGTAGGTCGCGCCGTGCTCGAGGTCCTCGACCCAAAGGCCGCGGCAGTGGGCGGCATGACCATGGGCGCCGACCCTATCGCGGTGGCGACCGCTCTGATCGCTTCCGAGAGGGGACGCTCACTGCGGGCCTTCTCCATCAGGAAGGAGGAGAAGACCCACGGCACGGGCGGTCGTCTCGTGGGTCCAGTGGAAGCGGGAGACGCTGTGACCATCCTTGAGGACACCACAACCACTGGAGGGGCGGTGTTCGAGGCGGTGGAGGTAGCCCGAGGGGAAGGACTGGAAGTGCTCCAGGTGGTGGTACTAGTGGACCGATCGAAGGGCCTGGCCGAGGAGAAGGCAGTCTCTCTCGGTGTCCCGTTTGTTGCTTTGACGTCACCGGAGGACCTGGGGATGGTGGAATGACGGTAGTGGTTCGCCGTTCCGCTCTGAAGATGTGGCTCCTGGCTATGGCCGGGATCCCGTTGTTGGTCATCTCGCTCGACATCCTCACTCGGCGGCGTATCACCCGTGCCCTCCAGGACCTGCTGTTCACTCCCGACAACATCCAGATCTACGAACCTCGGGATGTGATCTGGGCTTGGGCCATGACCCTCTTCGGCGGGTTTCTGGTGGTGCTGGGATTGAAGGAGCTGTTCGTTCCCGCCAAAGTCGTGGAGGGTCGCTCCGAGGGCCTGGCTCTCAAGGTGGCCGGCCCCTTCCACCCTCCGGTGGTAGTGCCCTGGAACCAGATAGTCGACGTCGTTCCTGGGGAGATGGAAGACGACGGGGTCAAGATTCCTCTTCTGGTGGTGAGGCTTGCCAGCAGACAGGGACTCTCCGACCAGCCCTGGGGAGCGCGGTGGACGGGAGAGCGAGAGCTGTCGGTCATGGCCGGTGACTGGACGGACCCCCCTGAAGTGGTGGCTATGAAGCTGACCGACTTTGCGGTGTGGCAGGCACGTCAGCAGTCGAAGGAGCAGACAGCTCGTCTCTGGCAGGAAAAGTGATCAAAGTCGGAGCCCACACCTCCAACGCCGCCCCCCTGGACGAGGCGGCGGTCCGAGAAGCCGACCTGGTCCAGATCTTTCTCTCCAACCCGCAGTCGTGGAAGAAGCCCTTGCCGCGACGGGACGCCGCCGAACTCAAGGCTTCGCCGGTGGACATCTACGTTCATGCCCCCTATCTGATCAACCTCTGCTCGGACAACAACCGGGTGCGCATCCCGAGCCGGAAGATCCTCCAGGACACCTGCGATGCTGCTGCGGAGATCGGCGCCGCGGCGGTTGTGGTCCACGGCGGGTATGTCACCGGAGACGGTCCCCAGGAGGAGGGGATCACTCGGTGGCGTAAAGCCCTTCAGAGCCTGGACACTGAGGTCAAGGTGCTGATCGAGAACACCGCCGGAGGCGACAAGGCCCTGGCCCGCCGAGTGGAGTGGATTGAGCGGTTGTGGGGGGAGATCGGCGAGTTCGGTGTCGGCTTCGTTCTCGACACCTGTCACGCCTGGGCGGGAGGGGAGCCCTTTGACGAGCTGGTGGAGCGGATTGTGGCTGCTACGGGGGGAGTCGACCTGGTCCACGCCAACGACTCCAAGGACGGGTTCGATTCCCGTCGAGACCGCCACCAGAACCTGGGTGAGGGCAAGATCCCCCCTGGGGAACTGGCTGGAGTCATAAGGTCGGCTGGGGCTCCGGTGGTGGTGGAGACCCCCGGAGGTGCCGATGCCCAAGCCGCCGACATCGCCTGGGTTCGCGCTGCCCTTGCAAGGTAGAAGCGAGTCCGGCGCACGTGGTGTCTTGTACACGCATGTACGCTTTCCCTAGATGAGTTCCGAAACCAAGATCACCACACCTCAGATTCGCGCCCGGAAAGGCGGCCCGAAGATCACCATGGTCACTGCCTACGACTACCCGGGAGCCGTGATCGCCGACCGGGCTGGAGTCGACATCATCCTGGTGGGCGACTCGGTGGCCAATGTGGTCCACGGCATGGAGACCACCCTGGAGATCGGCCTCGACGAGATCGTCCTCCACACTCGAGCGGTCAAGAGAGCCCAACCCCGGGCGCTGCTGGTCGCCGACATGCCTTGGCTGAGCTTCCACCTCTCCACAGAAGACGCGGTGCGCAATGCAGGACGGCTGGTGCGGGAAGGAGGCGCCGAGGCGGTCAAGTTGGAGGGCGGCCGAAAGCGTCTGCCGGTGATCGAGGCGATCCTCGACGCCGAGATCCCAGTGATGGGCCACGTGGGGCTTACTCCCCAGTCCGTCCATGCCATGGGCGGGTTCAGGGTGCAGGGGAAGGCCGTGGACGCCGCCCTGGAGATGATTGAGGACGCCAGGGCCCTCTCCGATGCGGGTTGTTTCTCCGTGGTCCTCGAAGGGGTACCCGACGTTGTGGGCGAGATCATCACCAAGGAGATCTCCGCTCCTACCATCGGGATCGGGGCGGGACCGGCCACCGATGGTCAGGTGCTCGTCTTTCACGACGTGCTCGGTCTTGGCACGGGCCGCTATCCGAAGTTCGTCCGTCCCTACGCCAACCTGGCGGAACAGGCCATCGAAGCCCTGAAGCGCTTCCGGGCCGACGTCGAGGCCGGTGAGTTTCCCGGCGACGAGGAGAGCTACCACATATCTCCCGAGGTGGCTGCCGAGCTGTTGAGGAGCAGCCGACGCGAGTAGCCGCCATGGTGCTTGTGGCCGCGATGGCCTGCACGAGCACCGTCTCCGACGACACGAGCGCCCTCTCCAACGAGCTGGAGGGCTTCACCCGGGCTCGCATCACTGTCGGCAGCGAAGAGCTAGTGGTCCTGGTTGCCGACACCCCCAGCGAGCGGAGACGGGGCCTGAAGTCGGTCGGGGAGCTGCCGGAGGGCATCACCGGGATGCTGTTCGTGTTTCCCTCCGCCGCTCAGGTTGGGTTCCACATGAAAGACACCCTCATACCCCTCGACATCTGGTGGTTTGACAACGAAGGCCTTCTCCTGGGCAGCACCGCTATGGAGCCCTGTAGTGGGGATCCCTGTCTCAGTTACCGGTCTCCGGCTGCGGTGAGATGGGCCTTGGAGACGCCCCAGCGCCGCTATCGATTCCAAGGGGGAGCGCGGCTGAGTGTGTACAGCGACTGACAGCGGCTACGCTTCGGGGGCCGGCACGGCGCTGCCGGCACGGTAGAACCCCTGCTCCATCCAGGCGATGGGGCCTTCCGAACCGGATGTCCACAGGAGGTCAAATGCGCCAGTATGAAGTCATGACCATTCACCGGCCCGACCTGGCCGAGGATGACGTCGCCGCTTACGTCTCCCGCATCGAGGAGTACCTCGCCAGCAGTGGGGCCGAAGTGGCGGGTACCGATCCATGGGGCAAGCGTCGCTTTGCCTACGAGATCGACCATCTATCCGAGGGCTACTACACCGTGGTCACCTTCAACGGCGGGACGGAGACAGTCGCCGGGCTCGACCGTATGCTGTCCCTTGCTGACGAGGTGGTACGCCACAAGATCGTCCGGATCGGCGACGACTGACTGGAAACCGTCCCACCGGCAAGGCATAGTCGCAGGGGACGGCAATAGAGGAGATCCCAATGTCAAACAACGTCACACTCATCGGAAACCTGGTCGAGGACCCGGAGCTGCGATTCACCCCGTCAGGGGTGGCCTTGGCCAAGATCCGCCTGGCGGTCAACCGCCGCTGGCGCGGCCAGGACGGCGAGTGGCAAGAAGACACCAGCTTCTTCACTGGAACGGTCTGGCGTGATCAGGCCGAATACGTCGCCGAGTCCCTTCAGAAGGGCATGCGGGTGATCGTCACCGGTCGCCTCGAGCAGCGGAGCTGGGAGACCGAAGCCGGCGACAGACGTTCCGTGGTCGAGATCCAGATCGACGAGATCGGACCGTCGTTACGTTGGGCCACGGCCACTGTGACCAAGGCGCAGCGGTCGGGGGGAGATTGGTCCCAGCAGCGTCCCGCCCAGACACCGACACCGGCCCCGGTGGCCCGGGACGACTACGGCCCCGATGAGGCACCTTTCTAGGAGAAGAGAACCATGCCGAGGAGAAGCACCAACAACCCCCGGTCGAGGGGCAAGAGACAGGAGTTCCGGCGGGGCAAGCCCAAGCCGTGCTACTTCTGCAAGGAGAACATCGACCACGTTGACTGGAAGGACGCCGCCCTGCTCCGCAAGTACATGTCGGATCGGGCCAAGATCCGTAGCCGTAGAGTGAACGGCAACTGCCCTCGACACCAGCGACAGGTCGCCCGGGCGATCAAGAATGCCCGAGAGATGGCCCTTCTTCCCTACATAGCCGGACGATGAAGCTGATACTCACCTCCGACGTCGAACATCTGGGCAAGCGGGGCGACCTCGTGGAAGTAGCTGACGGCTACGCCCGCAACTACCTGCTGCCCAAGAAGCACGCCATCAAGGCGACACCGGGTGCCCTGGAGCAGGCAGAGGCCATCCGGGCGGCCCGAATCGAGGCCGAGCGTCGCGCCAAGGCCGAGGCGGAGAACATCGCCACCCAATTGGTGGGGAGCAGGGTGGTCATTGCCGCCCACGCCGGCGACGAGGGTCAACTCTACGGCTCGGTAACGGCCGCTGACGTGGTGGAGGGGATCAAGCGGTTCACGGGGATCGAGCTCGACAAGGCTCACATCCAGATGCAGAAGCCGATCAAGGCCATTGGTCTTCACGAGATCCAGATCAACCTCCACCCGGAAGTCCAGTTCCCGCTGACCCTGGACGTGATTCCCGCCTGACCAGGCAGCCGAAGTAAGGCCAGCTTTCGCGGTTTAGCCGCGAGTTTCCCGTTCTTCACCCAGGCTCTTCCACCGCGAAAAACAATCGGCGTCTGAGCTTTGGGGAGGTCGTCTGCGAGTCTATGTTTCGTGTTCGCTTCCCCCGCTGCTGGCGGCTCGACTTCCCCGCCCCAGCGGGGTCTTGCGCGTCGAGACCGCGAATTTGACGGTGGCGTCTGGCATGGTGTTGGAGAGGTTGAGATGACAAGCGTGACAGAACATGCCCCGATGAGGCCCGGTTACCGGACCCCGCCCCACTCCCGGGAGGCCGAAGAGTCGGTGCTGGGCGCCGTCCTTCTTTCTGAAGACGCCGTCAACGAAGTCATGGACCGGGTTCACCCCGAGGACTTTTACGTCCCTGCTCACCAGGCCGTCTTCGAGGCGATGCGAGACCTCTTCGACTCTAACCAGGCCATAGACGCCGTCACCGTCTCCGAGGAGCTGCGTCGGCGCGGAGAGCTGGAGAAGATCGGTGGTATCCAGTTTCTTACCCGGCTGGTGGACATCGTCCCCTCCACCTCCAACGTCGCCTACTACGCGGGGATCGTCGAGGAGCATGCCAAACGGCGCGAGCTGATACGGGCCGGGTCGCTGGTGACTGAGGTGGCCTTCGACATGGACGAGGACATAGCCACGGTCATGGACCGTGCCGAACAGCAAGTGCTCGGAGTTGCCGAAAAGAGGGCCTCGCAGACGCTTCTCGAAGTGGGACCCATGTTCAGTGACGTACTCGAGCACATCGAATCCATGGAGCAGCGGGGCTCGGAGATCACAGGCCTCGCCACGGGGTTCGTCGACCTGGACAAAAAACTCGCCGGGCTCCAACCCGCCAACCTGGTGGTCGTCGCCGCTCGCCCTGCCATGGGTAAGTCCAGCCTCGCCCTCGGGATCGCCATCAACGTGGCCTCCCAGGATGAGCCGGTGGCCGTCTTCTCTCTGGAGATGTCCAAAGAGGAGTTGGTTCAGCGGATCCTCTCCTCAGTGGGAAAGGTCGACTCGATGAAGCTGCGCTCTGGTCAGCTCGGCCCGCTGTGGAAGCGGGTGGTCGACGCCGCGGGGCGGATGTACAAGGCGCCTATCTTTATCGACGACTCCCCGGTGGTCACCGTCACCGACATTCGAGCCAAGTGCCGGCGACTCAAGCGGAAGAGGGGACTGTCCCTGGTGGTCGTGGACTATCTCCAGTTGATGCAGGCTTCCACCCGGGAGAACCGACAGCAGGAGATCTCAGAGATCACCCGGAACCTGAAAAACCTGGCCCGCGAGCTCAAAGTTCCGATCATCGCCGTCTCCCAGCTCAACCGTTCCCTGGAGTCCCGGGAGGACAAGCGACCCCGCCTTTCCGACCTGAGGGAGTCAGGGGCGATCGAACAGGACGCCGACGTAGTCATGTTCATCTACCGCCACGAGTACTACCACCCCGAGGACCCCGACAAGCGGGGGATCGCCGAGGTGATCGTGGCCAAGCACCGGGCCGGTTCCACCGGTCCGGTGGAGATGACTTTCCCGCCCGAGTTCACTCGCTTCGCCAACCTGGGATGGGACATCGCCTGACCGACGGGCGTGCGGCAGCCTGGAGGCTGCCGCAGGAGGGGTATGTCGCTTGCCCTGGGACCTATGGGCCCTTAGAGGGGGACTCAATGGGGCTCGGACACATCCGTGGGGCTCATTATGGCCGTAGGCACCACGCCGCGGGCGCCCAAGGTGGTGTTATTTCACTTAACGCGTTCGCGCTAGTGCTCTCCGAAGTCGCGGTGGGCCCGGCTGGCCGTGGGTCCGGTTTGGCCCTGGTACTTCGATCCCAGCTCTGGTGATCCGTAGGGGAACTCGGCGGGGGTGGTCATCCGGTAGAAGGAGATCTGGCCGATCTTCATCCCCGGGTAGATGGCGATGGGCAGGGTGGCCACGTTGGAGAGTTCCAGCGTGATGTGACCTTCGAAGCCGGGGTCGACGAAACCGGCGGTGGAGTGGATCAGCAGCCCCAGGCGACCCAGGGACGACTTACCCTCCAGGCGGGCCACGATGTCGTCGCCCAGTTTCACCCTCTCCAGGGTGGACCCGAGGACGAACTCGCCGGGGTGAAGCATGAAGGGATCACCCTCGGCGACCTCCACTAGCTGGGTCAGGTCCTCCTGTGGGGAGCGAGGATCGATTTCCGAGTAACGATGGTTGACGAAGATCCGAAACCCATTTCCGACGCGGAGATCCACCGAGGACGGCTGAACGTAGGAAGGCTCGAAGGGATCGATGAGGATCTCCCCGCTGGCTATCGACTCACGTATGGAACGGTCGGAAAAGATCATGGTGTCAGCATCGTAGAGGGCAGCCGAAGACGTGGAGCGGGTGACGGGAATCGAACCCGCGTCTCGAGCTTGGGAAGCTCGCGTTCTACCATTGAACTACACCCGCGGGGAGGTGAAGAGTAGTCGTCGTATGACGGGAATCCCAGGTCGGCCCGCTGCGGGCGGAGAAGGAGTTGGCGATAGTGGACTGGCGAGATCGATTCCGCGCTCCAGCGATCATCGAAGCTCAACGAGCGTCGTCGAACCCTGAGCGAAGGGTGTTTGTGGGGGATCCGGGCGGCAAGTACCAAGTCCACGGCTGGGACGCGTCCACCGGGGATTGGTGGCAAGTAACAGACTCCAAGGCAGCGGTGCTTACCGCCGCCATCTCTCCCGACGGCGGGTGGTTGTACGCCATGGTGGAGGACGAGCCCGGCACCGAGATAGGGCACCTTCACCGTTTTCCGTTTTCCGGCGGGAGCGGCGAGGACGTGACTCCCGACCTCGACCCGTACCCGGCCTATCTGATCCACCCCACCGACAGCGGAGCGGTGATGTTGGGTGGAACCTCCACTGGCCCGGCGCTAATCACGGCAGGCGGCGACAAAGCACGTACCTTCACCCTCCCTAGCCTTCCCCTCGGGGTCGTCTTGACTTCTGGGGAACGTAAGGCCGCGGTCACCATGTCCACTCCCGGACGCGGTCTGATTCCAATGCTCCACGTAATCGACCTGGAGACTGGAGAGGTTGTCGCGGAGATGGATGAGATGGGCGCCGGCGCGGCCTATGGAGACCTCCTCGCGGTGTCCGTGGTGGACGGAGACTGGTTGCGGCCAGCGGTGTGGGATGGGACCACTCTCACCGAGATCGACACTGATGTACCGGGTGACCTGGTGCCCGTCGACTGGTCGGAGGAGGGCTCCACGATCCTCCTCTTGCAGACCTATCGGGCTACGGGAGCGCTCTTCCTCTACCGGGTGGCCACCGGAGAGGTAGTCGAACTGGCGTCACCACCGGGTGCGCCCTATTTCGTCCCGGCGAGGCTCCTCGACGCCGACACCGCCCTCTCCATCTGGAGCGACGCCAACCATCCCCGCCGTCCTGTGGAGAGCCGGGCCGACGGTTGGAAGGTGGCGCTGAGTCTCGAAGGCCAGGGGCCCTACCCGGGACCTCAGTGGGAGGAGTTTGTCTACCCCTCGACGGGAGGTGCCGAGATCCAGGGTTGGCTGCTGCGCCCGGAAGGGAAGGGCCCCTGGCCCACGGTGCTCTACACCCACGGGGGCCCTTCGTCGGTGCACAGTCCCTTCTTCAACCCCCTCTGCGCCGCCTGGTTCGACGCTGGCTTTGCCGTGGCCAGCATCAACTACCGGGGTTCTACAACCTTCGGGCAATCCTTCCGGGAGGCCTTGACTGGAAACATTGGAGGCCCCGACATCGAAGACGTGATGTGGGCGTGGCGCTGGCTGGTCGACAGCCGGATCGCCGACCCCGACCGGGTGGTGAAAAACGGGTACTCCTATGGCGGGTACCTCACCCTCCAGGCGCTGGGCACCCATCCCGACCTGTGGGCCGCGGGAGTGGCCGGGGCGCCGATCGCCGACTGGGCTCTTCTGTTCGAAGACGCCAACGAAATGCTCAAGGCCTACGACCTGAGCCTCTTCGGGGGTACACCCAACGAGCTACCAGAGGCGTACTCCCAGGCCTCGCCGCGCACCTACGTGGACAACTTTCAGGCACCGCTGTTGATCTCCCAGCCGGAGAACGACACCCGTACGCCCCTGCGCCCGGTTCAACTGTTCGTCGAGGAGCTTCAGGCCCTGGGGAAGCAGGTGAGGCTCGATCTCCTGCCGGCAGGGCATGCCGGGGCGGGAAAACGCCAGTCCATCGAGATGATGGAGTCGTGGCTGGAGTTCGCCACCCCGATAGTCGGCCTCAGGTGAAGAGGCTGGCCGCACCCCAGATGGTGAGGAGCAGGCCCACCAAGGACAGGAAGACCACCCTTCCGGGCCGGTATTGGGCCCCTTCGAGGCCCCTGGGGGTTTCCCCCCGGCGGTGTTTCCACCAGGCCAGGCCGTTGCCGATGAGGAGCGCCAAACCGAAGGCGAGGATGAGCTGGGGGAGGAGGTTATCGAAGTCAAGGAGGTCCACGGGGGGGACGGTAACCAGGAATAGGCTCCTGGCGTGACTCGATCAGTTTCTGCTTCGGCACCAGCGAGCACCGCCAACCTAGGACCGGCCTTCGACTGCATGGCCCTGGCCTTGAGTCCTCGCTGCACCGTCTACGCCAGCCCGGCGGACGAGTGGAGCGTGGAACACCTTGGTGCCCAGCGACCGTCGGCAGGTGAAGGAGACGGAGTCCTGGTCGCTGCCCGC
This sequence comes from Acidimicrobiia bacterium, assembly GCA_046756405.1. Lineage (GTDB taxonomy): Bacteria > Actinomycetota > Acidimicrobiia > Spongiisociales > ZC4RG35 > JBHHWH01. The sequence goes on from JBHHWH010000004.1 coordinate 19,703, forward strand.
CGGGCTGTGGGGGACCGGCCGCTGGCCCTGAGGGTGGAGTCGGAGATACCCATTGGCAAGGGACTGGGTTCCTCCGGCGCCGCGTTTGTGGCCGGTACGGCAGCGGCGCTGCGCGCCGTGGGAGAAGAGCCTTCCCACGACCGGGTGTTCAGGCTGGCCGCGGACTTGGAGGGCCATGACGACCAGGTGGCCGCCTCGGTATACGGCGGGTTGATCCTCGTACCCGCCGAAGGTCTGCCCATGAGGCTTCCGCTCCACCCCAACCTGCGTCCAGTGGTGGCGGTACCTGAAGCCCGCTTGCCGACGGTCGAGGGTCGGGCAGTCCTATCCCAGAATCTGGCGCGGGATGTGGTGATACGAAGCCTGGCCCGGGTGGCGGCGCTGACGGCCGGGCTGATCACCGGAGACCCCGGGATGCTGGCGGCCGCCCACGGCGACGAGATCCACGAGGCGCCCCGTGCCCACCTCAGTCCAGAAGTAGGCAGGCTGATCGAGGTGGCCAGGCGGGCCGGAGCCTTCCATGCGGCTCGTTCGGGCGCAGGCCCTTCCGTGGTCGCCTTCGTGGCCCTGGAGGGCGTGGCAGCGGTGAGCCACGCGTTTCGTGAGGCCGGGGCAGACGTCATCGATGCCATCGACACCTCCGGGTTGGTCTGACTGTGGGACCGAAGGTCGGGCGTCTCGTATGGTGATAGCTGTGTTGTTCAGAAGGGCGGCCGATTCGGTTTGACCTAGCGTTGCCGAGCCGCGACCATGGTGGCCCTCCCCCTTCTACGTGAGGTTTCTGCATGGGTTCGTTGATCAAGAAGCGCCGCAAGAAGATGTCGAAGCACAAGTACCGCAAGCGGCGCAAGGCCAATCGACACAAGAAGAAGAAGTGAGTCCAGAGGCCGGGTGACTTACCCGGCCTCTCCTCTTGTCAGAGGTAGGTGGCCAGCGCCACTATTGCCAGGGCAAGGACGAGGATGATCCCCTGGATGGCCCCGCGTACCGCCGGAGACTGCTCCCTGGCGGCCACCGTGTGCCAGGCGGCGAGCATCGCCGAAATCAGGACCAGGCCGATCTTCGCCAGCAACACTCCAGTCAGGGGCCGGTCCAGGACCTGGATGATACCGGTGGCCACCAGCACCCCCAGGGCGGTCCAAGAGAGAACGCTGAATCGCCGGGCTATGGCCTGCAACACTGCCCTGTCGTCGGTCACCTGCCGCACCGCCCGCACCAGTCCCGCAAGAACGATCAGACCCCCCACCCACACCGTTGCGGCGAGGAGATGGAAGTAGAAGACCACCCTCACTGCTGGCCGCGGAGAAAGTCTTCGATCTCTTCCACCAGCCGGAAGCTCTCCTCCGCCTCGATGTCGGCTTCCTGTTCCAGTTGCTCCACATAGTGGAGAAGCTCCTCGTTGCCTTCAATGGCCTCGTTCACCGTGTCGAGGAACTGACGGGAGGCCAAGACAAGGTCGCCGATATCCACCGCCACGCCAAGCAGCTCCGACGCTTTGAGGACCAGGGCCTCGGCCGCCGGAGGGTACTCCTGGTTAGACAGGTAGTGGGGCACCGCTGCCCAAACGGAGATGACATCGATCCCCTCGTTGCCTAGGGCGTCATTGATCACCCCGACGATGCCCGTTGACCCTTCATACCCGGAGGGATGGAGACGGTGGGTCTGGAGGGCGTTAGGTCGAGTGGCGGAAGCCACAAGGGGCACCGGAAGGGTGTGGGCAACCTGACCAATGAAGGATCCCAATGTCACCGCTTGGGACACGCCCAGCGAATCGATGGCCTCTACCAGTTCTGTGGTGAAGGCCTTCCATCGGTAGTGGGGCTCTTCGCCCAGGACTACCACCAGGTCGCGCTCGGTGGCTCTCACCGCGTAGAACTCATTGCGGGGCCAGGTGATGGAACGTATGCCCGCCGCCCCCAAAGAGACGGTGGGCCGGCGCACCTGAAAGTCGAAGAACTCGTCGGGATCGATGATGCCGATCAGTTCGGCGTCGAGGCGGTCAAGGAAGGTTTGGACCGCCATCGTGGACGCCTCTCCGGCGTCACCCCACCCTTCGAAGGCGAGTAACGCCAGCGGTTCCCGTAACTGGGGTCTGTGGAGCCATTGGAGAGCTGGCATGGGCGAAAACCTACACCGGCGCTGGCGGTAGCGGAGCCGGTGCCCTTCGCCGTGTTCTGTCTCGGCTCTGTCTCGCCAGGCCTCGTATGAGGGCGAGGAAATGCAAGAAGGGGGCCACCAGGAAGAGCCCCGGGTGTTGGCCGGGGCTCTCCTTGGTCTGGTCGGAGGCGGGAGGGGGGAGAGAACCTACCCCGACCAGGGGCTTAGGCGCCCTGCTCGTCCAGGATCTTCCCCCGGACGCGGGGGAACCGGACGGGGGCGTGGGCATGGCAGTACTCGGACTTGTTGTAACGAGAAAGCTTGGTGCCACAGCCGGGCTTGGAGCACACGCGTCCCTCAGCGAAACGCTTCGAGGGGCGTGTGACGCCCTTTATGGCTGATCCTCTAACTACTTCTGTCATGTTGGGCCACTCCTGGTGTAGGCCGGGTGTGTGTAAAATCTTGCGGTCAGGGGAATCCCTGGGCAACGAGTACCCGTAATCCTTGACCGTCCAATCAAATTGTGCAAACCGAGGCGTTAACTGGGCCTAAAGACCCACTATCAACTATCGGCCTTTGAACGCCAAAACTTTTCAGTCAGTTTCAGCGATCCCCAACTTGCGGAGGAAGGCCTCGTTGCTGGGGGGACGACCAAGGAAGTTCAGCAGCATCTCGTTGGGATCCACCGAACCACCCTTCTCCAACACTTCGCGGCGGTAGGCCATTCCCACTTCCGGGTTGGTAACCCCCTCCTCCTCGAAGCGGGCGAACATGTCGTCGCCGAACACCTCAGACCACATGTACCCGTAATAGCTGGCGTCGTAGCCACCCATGAGATGCCCGAAGGAAGCCAGCGGGAAGGTGCCCTCATGGTGGGGAAGCAGGGAGATCTTGCTGCCGTCGCGGCTGATGCAGTCTATGTCAGGATCGGGTCTGCCGTGGAGCTCTTGATCCCACCAGCCGTACATCATCTGACGGAGCTGGAAGATCCCCTTGTTGAGCCGGCGGGCTGCCACCAACTGGTCCACCAGCTCGTCGGGGATGGGCTCGCCGGTCTTGTAATGACGGGCGAAACGCTTGAGGACATCGACCCGCCACACCCAATGCTGCATGATCTGGCTGGGAGCCTCAACGAAGTCACGCTCGACGTTGGTGCCTGAAAACCGGGCAAGTTCGGTCCTCCCCAAGTTCTGGTGTAGGACGTGGCCGAATTCGTGGAACAGGGTCTCGACCTCGCCGTGTTGGAGGAGCGACGGGGCCTCCTTGGTCGGCTTGGTGAAGTTTGCCACCATCGCACAGACCGGGTTCTGGTAGGAGCCGTCCTCCCGGCGGCGGCTGGGGATGAGGGGGAACTCCGCGGCATGGCCGTACTTGCCTTCCCGGGGGAAGAGGTCGAGATAGAAACGAGCCAGTTCTTCGCCGGTCTCGGCGTCGTCGATGGCATAGAAGCGAACATCTTCATGCCAGGCGTCGAATTCGTCGATCTCCCGGAAGCGGATGCCGAACATCTCCGAAGTCAGCTCGAACATTCCCTCCAACACTCGGGGAAGGGGGAAGTATTCGGCGACCTCGAAGGCGTCTACCCCGTAGTCGGTCCTCCGTTGCTGGGTGTCGTAGTAGGACCAGTCCCACACCTGGACGGCGGTGTCTCCGGTATCTGCCTCCAGCAACTTCGACATGGCGGCGATCTCGGCTTCGGCCTTCCTCTTGAGGGGAGAGAAAAGGTCGTCGTAGAAACCCTTGACCCGCTCGGGGCTCTTGGCCATGCGCTCCTCGAGGCGGTGATGCGCCCAAGTGGGTTGCCCGAAGGCCTCGGCGATCTCCTGGCGGAGGCGCACCGCCTCAGCGAGGAGCTTCTTGTTCTCCTCGACGGCGACAGTGTTGAACTTGAACCTCAGCTGCTCCCGGAGGTCCCGACGCTTGGCGTTCTCCAGAAAGGGGATGAGGTGCGGGTAGGCGATGGTGACCTTCAGCTTCCCCGTTTCCTCGTCGGCTTCCAAAGAGTCAATGAAGCTGTCGGGAAGACCTTCTAGATCCTCCCGGGTGACGAGGATCCAGTCTTCCCACTCGTCGATGTTGGACTGGAAGCGGACCCCCAGCTCTACCAACCGCTCGGTCTTGGCCTTTACTTGGGCGCGTGTCTCCGGGTCGAGGTCGTGTCCGGCCCGGCGCAGGTCGCGCAGGGTGAACTCCAGGAAGCGTGCCAGTTCTCCGTCAAGGGCGACGGCTTCCTGCGTGGCCGCGTACTCTTTGACTGCGGCGTTGAGGTCGTCGCGGAACCAGATCTCGGTCCCGTACTTGCTGAGTTTCTCCTCAGCCACCTTGGCAGCCTCGCGTATCTTCTTCTCCGGATGGACGTATCCCATGAAGGCGTAGTCGGTGAACGCCTTGGAGAGCACGTCGCTGATCCGGTCAAGGGGCCGGAGAGTGTCTTCGAAGCTACGGGCCCTTCGGGGAGCCACGAGATCGGACAGGACCTGTTCGGCTTCGGCGATCGCGGTGGCGGTGCCCTCCTCGATCTGGGATGGGGTGATGGTGCTGTAGTGGTGCATGAACGGACGAGGCTAATGGCGTACCGGAACTCAGGCGGAGGGCGGGCGGAAGAGAGCCTCGGCCTCGGCGCGGGTGATGGCCTCGGCAGGGTTGATGCCGTGGCGGCCAACTGCCGCGGTGATGCCAGTCTCCGGGTCGGGTAGCTCCACGGGAGCGTCACTGCCTCCAATCACCTCTACACCGGCGGCGAGGAGGGAACGAAACCGGTAGACCATGCCCATCCGGCCGGGGCCGAGGCGTCTCTCCAGCCAGGTGACCTCGGAGGGGATGAAGGCGGGTTGGACCGAAGCGACGACACCGAGACGGCCCATGCGCTCGATGGCCTCGTCGGTGAGCAGGCTGGCGTGCTCCATCCGGAGCCGGTGGGGCGGAGCACCCCGCTCGATCAACACGGTGAAGAGGTCCAGGACCTGATCCGCCGCCCGGTCTCCGATGGCGTGAACAGCCACGTCCCCTCCCAGTTCGAGGGCCGTCTCCGCCATCTTGAGATCACGGGCCGGGTCGAGCCGAAGCATGCCTCGGGTCTCCGGCCTGTCGGCGTAGGGTTGGTGAAGGGCGGCGGTGTGCCCGCCGAAGCTGCCGTCGGCGAAACCCTTCCAGCCTTTGAAACGAAGCGGGCCTTCGGCCTGGTCTAGAGCCTCCTTTGCTGAGGCCAGTTTCGCCGGATCGCCGGTGATGACCAGGATGTCCATGGTGACAGGAAGCTCAGGACCGAGGCGGATAAGGGTGGGCAACTCATCGGTGACACCGCACCACAGGGGCTCGCCCGCTGAGACGATCCCGGTGATGGAGCGAATCCCCATTGACCTTAGCCCGGAGAAGGCCTCCCGAATCGCCTGATCTCTTGGGGATGGGATCAGGGAAGCGAGGGTCGCGGAGACCGCAGCCACCGCTGTCTCTCGGAGAACGCCAGTGGGTGTGCCGTCGAGCGTGCGGTCGAAGGAGCCGCCCGGCGGATCGGGGGTCGCCGAGTGGATACCCGCCAGTCTGAGCGCCGCCGTGTTGGCCACGGCGATGTGGCCGCAGTAGCGGTGGAGGAGTGCCGGCCGCTCCCCGGTCACCTGGTCCAGTTCGGCGGCGGTGGGGAGCCGGCCTTCGTTGAGGTTCTCGTCGTTGAGACGGTGGGCCACGATCGGCCCTTCCACCGTGTCGACCTGCTCCGCCACCTGCTTCATCAGCTCATGAAGGCTGGTGACGTTCATCAGGTCGAGCCCCGCTCGGAGGGCGGCATAGCCCAGGGGGTGGAAGTGGTGGTCGTGGTAGGTCATTGGAGGTGGGCGGGGAGGGTTTCGGCGACGATCACGCGGAGTTCTTCGTGAATCTTCCCGTTGCTGGCCACATGGGCGACCGCATCGAGCTTGTGGGGTTCACCGGTGTGGTCGGTGAACCGACCTCCGGCTTCGGTCACCAACAGCATTCCTGCGGCCACGTCCCAGGGCTGAATGCCGTATCTCCCACCATGCTCCCAGTAGCCGTCGAATCGGCCACAGGCCACCCAGGCGAGGTCGAGGGCCGCGGCGCCGAGACGGCGGATACCGCGCGCTTGTTGGATGGCCACCTCGACCACGGCGAGGTAATCGGCGGCGTGCTCCCTGCGGTCGTAGGGGAACCCGGTGACCAGTAGGGCGTCTTCCATCCGGGAGGTCTCAGATACTCGGATGGGTTGCTCGTTCATCGTCGCCCCCTCGCCTGCCACCGCCACGAACTCGTCGTTGCGGGCCACATCGATCACCACTCCCACCTGGGGGCGTCCCTCCTGCCACAGGGCGACGGAAACCGCTACTTGGGGTATCCGCCGGACGAAGTTAACTGTCCCGTCCAAAGGGTCGACGATCCACACCCGTTTCGAATCCCAAGGGTGACCTCCGCCCTCCTCCCCTAGGAAGTCATCGTCGGGAAAGTGGGTAGCGATCACCGCGCGGATCGCTTCCTCTGCCTGCCGGTCGATCTGAGTCACCGGATCAACAGCTCCTTTCAACTCGGTGTCCAAAGGCTCGAAGAAACCCGCCTGAACCACGTCGGCACCGGCGCGGGCGGCCCTGACTGCGACCCAGACATCTCCTTCCCACATAGATTCCAACTCTACGGAGCCGCGAGCCAGGCGGTGACCACCGTGGACATCCCCTATTGGTTCTGGAGCTTCTACCCTGCCCGGGGTGAAAGCGGTGGGATACGCCGCGGCTGGGGCCGCGATCTCCGTGTTGGCCTTTCCCCCCTTCGGACCCGGATGGCTGATCATCCCCGGGGTGATCCTGTTCCTGTGGGGTCTGCGCAGCGCGTCTTCTCCCGGTTGGGGGCTGGCCGTTGGGGCGGTGTATGGCTTCGGCTTCTACGCCGGGCTCATGTGGTGGCTATCCGAACTGGGCCTCATCGCGGCGATTCCCCTGGTCCTGGTTCAAGGCGCATTCCCGGCTTTGTACGGCTGGTGGTTGAGCAGGCATCGGAGCGCGAAGCCGGGTATCTGGCTCCTCCTCGCTGGTGGTGGATGGGGGGTCATGGAGCTGATCCGATACCGGTTCCCCGTGGGCGGGCTGGAGTGGGGTGCAGCAGGGTACGCCCTGTCCGATCTGTCGTGGGCTCGGGAAATGGCCTGGTGGATCGGCACATCGGGACTGACCATCCTTGTTGCGACGACGGCGGCCGCCGTCGTCATACTCCGACTCCGCCGGGGAGTGGCCCTGAGAGTCCTTGCCGTTGTGGTGGTAGTGGTCCTCTCCGGAGTTGTCTTCTTTCCTCAGCCCGGATTCGCCGGCCGTCCTCTTCGGGTGGCGGTGGTTCAAGGGTCTACTCCTTGCCCATTTGAGCACTGCCCCAATGAGCGATTCGGAACCTATCTCCAGCACCTCGAACTCACCCGACAGATCCCGACGGGGAGCGTGGACCTCGTGGTGTGGTCCGAAGGTTCCACCGGATCCACCAACGCCGATCCGGTGCTCAACCCCGAGGTGGGCGAGGCCATAGGGGAACAGGCGCGTCGCCTCGGGGCCTGGTTCCTGGTGGGAGGCGACCGTCCCGTCAGCGAGAGCGAGTGGGTCAACGCCAACGTGGTCTTCGATCCGGAGGGGCAGATCGTGGGTGAGTACCGAAAACAGCACCCCGTTCCCTTCGGTGAGTACATTCCTGCCCGTCCCCTCTTCGCTTGGATTCCTGCCCTCGCCGCGGTGCCAAGAGACATGATTCCGGGCGGCGGCCCGGAAACTTTCGAGGTTGCTGGGCACGGTCTCGGGTCGGTGATCTCCTTCGAGGGCGCTTTTTCCCGCTACGCCCGAGGTCATGTGATCCGAGGTGCCGAAGTCATCGTCGTGGCCACCAACGAGGGCTCCTATGGCACCACTCCCGCCTCGGATCAGCTAATCGGGATAACCAGGATGCGCGCCGCCGAACTCGGTGTCCCCATTATCCACTCGGCGGTGACCGGCAAGTCGACGATCATCGACCGCCTCGGCCAGGTGGGAGAGGTAACCGGCCTGGGCACCCAGGAGATCCTCACCGGCCAGGTCTTCTCCGGCGGCCCTAGTCCCTACGCCCTGGCAGGTGATTGGCTGATGGCTCTGGCTGCTGTAGCAGCGATTCTCACGTGGTGGTCGCGCCGTTCCCTGGTAGGTTCCCGTGACCGAGATTCTGAGGAGGAGTAGGAGATGACTCAAGCCCTGGAAAACCTGCTCAGCGAGGAGCGGACCTTCCCGCCTCCCCCGGAGTTCGCCGCCCAGGCGAACGCCAAGCCTGGGATCCACGAGGAGGCTGCTTCCGACTATCTGGCGTTCTGGAAGAGGCAGGCCCTGGAGCGGATCACCTGGTTTAAAGAGCCCGCGCAAGTACTCGACGATTCCAACCCGCCCTTCTACAAGTGGTTTCCCGACGGGGAGCTGAATATTTCCTACAACTGCCTCGATCGTCACCTGGCTGAACATGGAGACCAGGTCGCCTACCACTGGATAGGCGAGCCCGGAGACACCCGGACCATAACCTATTCCGATCTGGCTCGCGAGGTAAACCGCTTCGCCAACGGGCTGAAGAGCCTGGGCCTGGGCAAGGGCGACCGGGTGGCCATCTACATGGGGATGATCCCCGAACTGCCCATCGCCATGCTGGCCTGTGCCCGCCTTGGGGTGGTTCACTCGGTGGTCTTTGGAGGCTTCTCCTCCGATGCCCTAGCGAGCAGGATCCTCGACGCCGAAGCTCATGTCGTCATCACCCAGGATGGCGCCTGGCGGGGAGGCAACGTAGTACCGCTCAAGGCCAACACCGACGTAGCCCTGGAACAGGTGCCGGGCGTGGAGCACACCATCGTGGTGAAGCGCACCGACCACGGCGTCGACATGGTCGATGGCCGTGACATTTGGTGGCACGACCTGGTGGAAGGACAGTCAGGGGAGTGCGAGCCTGAGGTGCTAAACGCCGAGGATCCTCTCTACATCCTCTACACGTCAGGTACCACGGGGAGGCCAAAGGGGATCGTGCACACTCAGGGTGGGTACCTGACCCAGATCATGACCACCCACTCCTACGTCTTCGACGTGAAACCGGACACTGACATCTACTGGTGTGCGGCCGATATCGGTTGGGTAACGGGCCACAGCTACATCGTTTACGGGCCCCTGGCCAACCGGACTACCGGCGTGATGTACGAAGGAGCCCCCAACTTCCCCGACTTCGACCGGCTATGGCAGATCATAGATGAGTACGGGGTGACGATCTTCTACACCGCCCCCACCGCTATTCGGGCCTTCATGAAGTGGGGAGATGAACACGTGGACAAGCATGACCTCTCGTCGCTTCGTCTGCTGGGGACCGTTGGCGAGCCGATAAACCCGGAGGCCTGGATGTGGTACCGGGAGAAGATCGGCCGCGGGAGGTGCCCGATCGTAGACACCTGGTGGCAGACCGAGACCGGGGCCATCATGATCACTCCGCTCCCCGGCGTGGTGGCCACCAAGCCCGGCTCGGCAACGTTTCCCTTCCCTGGGGTTTTCGCCGACGTTGTCGATGAGAACGGAGATTCGGTGCCCCTCGGCGGCGGTGGATTCTTGGTCATCACCCATCCCTGGCCGTCGATGGCCCGGACCATCTACGGCGACGACCAGCGGTTCATCGACACCTACTGGTCCCGCTTCCCAGACAAGTACTTCCCGGGCGATGGCTGTAAGCGAGATGAGGACGGCTACTTCTGGCTGCTGGGAAGGGTGGACGACATCATGCTTGTCTCGGGGCACAACATCTCCACCACCGAGGTGGAGTCGGCCTTGGTTGGCCATCCCGCTGTCGCCGAAGCTGCTGTGGTGGGCCGCAAGGACGAGATCACCGGCCAGGCGATCGCCGCGTTCGTGACTCTGCTGGGCGGGGTCGACGGAGACGAGGATCTGATCGCTGAACTCCGCGAACACGTGGCGAAGACGTTGGGTCCGATCGCCAAGCCCAAGTCAATCGTTTTCACCGATGATCTACCCAAGACCCGATCGGGAAAGATCATGCGGCGGCTTCTCCAGGATATCTCCGAGAACCGCCATCTCGGAGACGTGACCACCCTGGCCAACGCCCCCATCGTCGCCGAGATCGCCGAAAAGGCCGCGCACTCCCCAGAAGACTGACCGCGAACCTAATGCACCAGGGCCCGGATTTGGGCCTGGGCGGGAAAAGTTCGCGCTGGCTTTCAGTGAAGGCCGTTCTGTTTGAGCAATCCGTATCCGGACCCTGGATCCTTGCGAACGCGGTCAGCCAACCAGGGACCTTACGGCGTTGGAGCCGCCGGAGGTGACGGGCTCGCCGTGGCCGAAGAGGATTACTTCGTAGTCGAATCCGGCCAGCTTGATCACCGACAGGTTGGCGAGGCCCATGTCCTCGGTGAAGTCGGGGTTGGGTCCGATCACTCCACCGTTGGCGCCGTTGATGGCGTCCCCGGCCACCAGGATCCCCGCGGCTGGATCAAGGACCGAGATGTGACCCGGCGTATGCCCCGGCGTTTCGATGATCTCCAGATCGAAGACTCGGTCGCCATCCCCGACGGGCATCCCTCGAACGGAAGCGAAGATCAGCGGGAGATCGCCCCTGCCTGCATACCACGGAGCCGCTGTAGCCAACTCGAGGACGGCTTGGAGGCTCCCCTGATGGTCGGGGTGCTTGTGGCTGATGATCACATGGGCAACCGAATCCCATCCCAGACCAACTGCGGCGAGGGCTTCTCCGATGGCGGCTTCGCTTCCCTCCACGCCGGTATCCACGAGGGCCGCCTCGCCGTCGCGATAGAGGACGTAGGCGGAGACGAACCCCAGGTTGGCTCTCTGCCAGGCATGGCCTTGTGCCGGAGTAGCGGTTCCCTGAGGGCGGGTTGTCTCCGCTGGGGGCGCTGTGGGGCCTGGTTCAGTGGGTGCCCCCGTCGGACCGGGTTCGCTAGGTCCCTCGGTGGGCGCCGGTTCCAGGTCCGGTCCCGGGGCGCAGGCGGCGGCCCCAACAACGAGGAGCGCCAGTCCAGCCCTTCCCATGTCCCGGAGCAGAATCCGTCGTGTGATCGGATGATGCTGTTGCATCAAGAAAAAACTACTCCACCTTCACGACGCGCGTCGCCTCCGAACGCGTAGTGTTCGGCCATGGCTACCAAGATCACCCTTCCCGAGTCGGAGATGCCGACTCAGTGGTACAACATCATTCCCGACCTGCCGTCGCCGCCTCCGCCCGTACTACATCCGGGAACGCATCAGCCGATAGGACCGGACGATCTGGCTCCTCTGTTCCCTATGGATTTGATCCTTCAGGAGGTCTCTCAGGACCGGTTCGTGGAGATTCCCGAGGAGATCCTCGACGTCTACAGCCTGTGGCGACCCAGCCCGCTCTACCGGGCCAAGCGCCTGGAGCGCATCATTGGTGGGCCGGCGCGCATCTACTACAAGTACGAAGGGGTGAGCCCGGTCGGCTCCCACAAGCCCAATACGGCCGTCGCCCAGGCCTTCTACAACGCCAAGGCCGGGGTGCGGCGGCTCACCACTGAGACTGGTGCTGGCCAGTGGGGTTCGGCTCTATCGTTTGCCTGCGCTCAGTTCGGCCTCGACTGCGAGGTCTACATGGTACGGACCTCGTTCGATCAGAAGCCCTACCGCAAGGCTCTGATCGAGACCTTCGGAGCCACTATCTACGCTTCTCCGTCTAACAACACCCAGTACGGGCGATCGGTACTGGAGAGAGACCCTGACACGCCGGGGAGCCTTGGGATCGCTATCTCCGAGGCAGTGGAGGTGGCCGCCACCAACGAGGACACGAAGTACTCCCTGGGTTCGGTGCTCAACCACGTCCTGATGCATCAGACCGTTATCGGTGAGGAGGCCCTGAAGCAGCTCGCCCAAGTGGGCGAAACGGCCGACGTTGTCATTGGTTGCATCGGCGGCGGTTCCAACTTCGCCGGACTCGCCTTCCCCTTTGTCAGGGAGAAGATGGCCGGGAACATGAATCCGGTCATCCGAGCCGTGGAACCGGCGGCGGCTCCTTCGGTGACCCGGGGCGAGTATCGCTTCGACTTCGGCGACACCGGCCAGATGACGCCCCTGGTGAAGATGCACACCCTTGGCCACCCCTTCGTGCCGGAGCCGATTCATGCCGGGGGCCTGCGCTACCACGGCATGGCGCCGCTGGTCTCGCACCTGGTCGAGCTGGATCTAATCGAGGCGGTGTCCCTCCACCAAACCGAGACCTTCCGTTATGCCGTCGAGTTCGCTCGTTCCGAGGGCATCATCCCCGGACCGGAGCCGACCCACGCCGTGGCCGAGGCCATCAGAGAGGCCGAGCTAGCCAAGGAGACCGGAGAAGAGAAGGTGATCCTCTTCAACCTCAGCGGACATGGCCACTTCGACATGGCGGCTTACCAGGCGTTCATCAACGACGACCTAGTCGACTACTCCCACCCTGAAGACAGGATCGCCGCGGCGCTGGCTCAGGTACCGCCGGTCGCCGAATAGACCTTCCCTAGAAGCTGGGACAGTCGGGCTCTCCTAGGAGGGGCCGCATCGGGAGGGCGTAGGGCTGGCCGCTTCGCGCCGGCTGGAACGCGCTGGGAGGACCTGCGGTTCCCGACCCGTGGGGTCAGTCGCGGCTCGACTCCCAGCTCGATAGTCCTTTATCCACCAGGTCGATGGCCCAGTCCAGCTCTTCAATGGTGGTGATCAGCGGCGGGATGAAGCGGAGGACGTTCCCGTCGGGCCCACAGTCGATGATGATCAGGTCCCGCTCGAAGGCGTAGGCCTGGACGTGCTTGAAGGCCTTCGCATCTGGAACCCGGGTCTCCCGGTCTTCGACGAAGTCCACGCCGATCATCAGACCCAGACCGCGCACGTCTCCGATCGTCGGGTGCGCCTCGGCCAGCTCATGGAACCTCTGGAAGGCACGGGCCGAGAGCTTCCGAGCGTGGGGGAGGAGGTCACCCATCGTGTCGATCACCGCGGCACAGGCCGCGGTTGCCACCGGGTTCCCCCCGTAGGTGGTGCCGTGAGCACCCACCGGCCAGGCGTCGATGATTTCTCTAGTGGCGCCGTAAGCGGAGAGCGGCAGGCCGTTGGCGATCCCTTTGCCCAGGGCGACGATGTCGGGTTTTGCCTCGTAGTGGTCGGCGGCGAACCACTCGGCGGTCCTTCCGAACCCGGTTTGCACCTCGTCGTAGATGACCAGGATGCCGTGTTCGTCGGCGAGGGTCCGGATCTCGGAGAGGAACCGCTGTGGTGAGGGGTAGTAGCCACCTTCACCCTGGACCGGTTCGATGAGAAAGCAGGCGATGTTCTTTGGTGTCACCTCATGGCGGAACATGGCCCGCAGCTCATGGAGGCAATGGTCGGTCGCCTCATCTTCGGTCATCCCCCAGCGGTAGGGGTGGGGGAACGGGGCCACGAACACCGACCCCAGCACAGGGTGGTAGCCGTCGCGATACTTGGCGTTGGAGGTGGTGTAGGTCACCGATCCCATCGTGCGTCCGTGGAAGGCCCCGCGGAAGGTGATCACTCCCTGCCGTCCTGAGGTGTACTTGGCCAGCTTCACCGCGGCTTCCACTGCCTCGGCGCCGGAGTTGGCGAAGGCGAACTTTTCGATTCCGGGCGGGGTTATCTCCCGCAACCGTTCGGCTGCCTCCACCACCGTGTCGTAATGGAAGATCATCCCCGAGTGGCTCAGCCGCTCCAGTTGTGACTTGGCGGCTTCGACGACCGCGGGATGGTTGTGGCCGAGGTTGGTGACGGCCGTTCCGCAGGCAAAGTCGGCCCAGCGGTTGCCCTCTGGATCGGTGATCCACAGGCCTTGAGCGGTCACTGCGTGGATGTCGGTGCTGAAACCGATGACCGGGGCGATCACGTCCCGGTGTCGGCGTAGGAGGTCGCTCATAGCTCGGAGACTAACGGGTCGGTGAGGACCCGGGACCGGCCGGTTAGCGTGACCAGATCGTGCCCAGCATCAGATCGACCAGAGTGGTGGTCGAAGGTGAAGTTCGCCCGGCCACCGTTCGCCACGAGGAGGGGAAGATCGTCGCCGTCGAAGGTGGGACCGCCGACGTCGACTTTGGCGATTTGGTGGTGATGGCGGGCTTGGTGGACAGTCATGTTCACGTTAACGAGCCGGGCCGCAGCCACTGGGAGGGCTTCGCCACCGCCACCGCTGCCGCGGCCGCCGGAGGGACCACGACGGTCGTCGATATGCCCCTGAATTCGATTCCCCCTACCACCTCGGTGTCAGCCTTGGAGGAGAAGCAGAATGCGGCTCGGGACCGGCTCTCTGTGGACGTGGCGTTCTGGGGTGGGGTTGTAACCGGATCGGAAGGCCAGATCGAGCCGCTGGTCACCGCCGGTGTCTGCGGTTTCAAGGCCTTCATGGCCGACTCCGGCGTCCCCGAGTTTCCTCCCCTCGACGTCGAGGCCCTGGCCACAGCGATGGCCTCAGTGGCCCGGGCGGACGTACCCCTTCTTGTTCACGCCGAAGACCCCCAACGCTTGGTTCCTCTCACCGGGGACCCCACTCGATATGTCTCTTACCTGGAGACCAGGCCCGTAGACGCTGAGGTCGAGGCCATAGAAGTCGCCGGCAGGTTCGCCGGGGAGACCGGAGCCCAGGTGCACATACTCCACATCTCGTCCGGGGAGGGAGCCGGGAGGGTCGCAGGCCATGCGGATCTGAGCGGAGAAACGTGTCCCCATTACCTCACCTTTGCCGCCGAGGAGATTCCCGACGGTGGAACCCTCTTCAAATGCGCCCCTCCCATCAGGGGGGTTGAACACCGGGAGGCGTTGTGGGAGGCCCTCGGCTCAAGGGCAGTCGACGTCGTCGTCTCCGACCACTCGCCGGCGCCACCGGAGTTGAAACAGGTGGACTCGGGAGACTTCACCCGAGCCTGGGGCGGCATCAGCTCCCTACAGCTTCGTCTTCCTGCCATCTGGACGGGAGCCGTGGCTAGAGGCTTCGCAGCGACGGATCTGGCGGAGTGGCTCTCCGCCGCCCCTGCTCGCCTCGCCGGGGTTGACGACCGTAAGGGATCGATTCGACCGGGAGCCGACGCCGACCTCGTTGTCTGGGATCCCGAGGCGGCACTCACCGTCCGAGGTGACGAGCTGTACCACTGTCATCCGTTGACCCCCTATGAGGGGATGACCCTCCGCGGAGAGGTGGTTGCCACGATCCTGGGCGGCGAGACCGTCTACGACGGCCGCAGGGTTACCCGAGGACGTGGCAGGATGCTGACCAGAAGATGATCGACCTGCTCTCCAACGCCGTCGGAGGTCACGTGGTGGCCTGCAACGACCAGTTCTTCGCTGAGGCGGCCAACTTGCTGAAGGTGTCGGAGCCCGAGTGGAAGGAAGGTGTCTACACCGACCACGGGAAGTGGATGGACGGCTGGGAAACCCGCCGTCGACGCGAGCCCGGCCACGACTGGGTGGTCCTTGCCCTCGGGATCCCGGGTCGCGTTCGACGGGTGGTGGTCGACACCTCGTATTTCACCGGCAACTACCCCGAAGCCTTCTCCCTCGAAGCCTGCGGGGTGGGTTCGGACGAACGTGTCGACTCCGCGGGGTGGGCCGAACTGATTCCGCGCACCCCGCTTGAGGGAGACGCCGTTGCCACCTTCGATGTCACGGAACCTCACCGGGTAACCCACGTTCGGGTCAACATCTACCCCGACGGAGGAGTGGCCCGCCTGAGGGTCCACGGCCACCCCCTTCCCAGCATCGGACTGGTCTGTCCGGAGGAGCCCACGGATCTGGCGGGTGCTGCCGTCGGAGGCCAAGCCCTCGACGCCTCGGACAGCCACTACTCCGACCCTTCGAACCTGCTGCTCCCCACCAAGCCCGCGGGAATGTGGGACGGCTGGGAGACCCGCCGCCGCCGACAGTCAGGACACGACTGGGCCACCTTCCGCCTTGGCCTCCCCGGCACTGTGGAGCGGCTGGTGGTGGACACCACCCATTTCAAGGGCAACGCTCCAGGATGGGTCTCGTTCGAGGTCTCAGAGGAGGGGACCGCGTGGGAGACGGTGATCGAGCGGGCACCGGTCCAGCCTGACGCAGTGAACGTCGTTCCTATGGAACCGCCCGCCCCCGCCGCGTTCGTGAGGCTGAGCCTCCACCCCGACGGCGGCGTGGCTCGCCTGAGGGTGATGGGGCGGCCTGCTGCCCGGGTGGCCGTGACCCGCAGGCTGGAGTACCTCAACGCCCTCTTCGACCCTGAGGCCCAGCGCTTCTTCAATGCGGTCTGCGCTTCGTCGAGGTGGGTGGAGACGATGGTCTCGGCTCGTCCCTTCGAGTCTCCGAAGTCGGCGTTCATCAGCGCCGAGGAGGCGTTCGGCCTCCTTGAGCCCGGGGACTGGCTGGAGGCGTTCGCCGGGCATCCCCGGATCGGGGAGAGCGGTGACGCGGTGTCAGCACGGGAGCAGGCAGGGACGGCTAGGGCCCCCCGCCGGCTTCTTGAGGAGCTAGCCGCGGTGAACGCCGAGTACGAGCGCCGGTTCGGGTTCACCTACATCGTCTACGCCACGGGGAAGACCGCCGAAGAAATGCTGGAGATTGCCCGGGGGAGGCTGAACAACGCCAAGGAGGAGGAGCTCTCTAATGCCGCCGCTGAGCAGAAGAAGATCACTTGGACGAGACTGCGACGCATGCTTTGTGTCTCGGAGGAACAGTGAGCACCCTCAGCACCCACGTCCTTGACTCAGCCAGCGGCGAACCGGCCGCAGGACTGCGAGTACACCTGGCCCGTAAGACCTCCGACGGGTGGGAGAGATTGGCCGAAGCCACCACCGACGCCGACGGCCGAGCGTCGAATCTGGGTGATCTCGACCCCGGCACCTACCGCCTTGGTTTCGAGACCGGGGAGTACGGCAACGACTTCTACCCCTTTGTCCATGTCGTGTTTGAGGTGGAAGGGGAACGGTCTCACTACCACATACCCCTTTTGCTGAGTCCCTTCGGTTACACCACCTACCGGGGAAGCTAAAGCCTCTTCCTCTCCCCGGACCGTTCTGTGAGTGGAATCCGCGGTATGGCCAGTAATTCCCCTCACAGAACGGATCTGTCACAGGGGTGGGGCATCTTGAGGGTATGGGGAGAGCCGAAGAAGAGGTGGCGGCGGTCGCCGCCCAGCAGAAGTTCATGGTCAGTCGTGGAGACGTTCTTCGCGCCGGCGGCACCGACAATGCGATCCGCTGGCGCATCGCAAAGGGCGTGTGGATCCCTGTTCAGGCCGGGGTCTACCAGACGGACCGGCGAGCCCAGGATTGGCGCTCCAAGCTCCTGGCCGCGGTGCTGGCGGGAGGGGACGGTTCCGTTGTCTCCCATCGAGCCGCTCTGGTGCTGTGGGGGATGGACGGCATCAGTTCGGCCCCAGTGGAGATAACCGTGCCGTATACCCATGGTCCGATTCCCAGGGGCACAATGGTGCATCGGACGAGGAGGCCGGTTGAGGCTGGGGTCGTCGACGGGATTCCGGTCACCAGCCCAGAGCGAACCCTGCTCGACTGCGCAGCTCTTCTTCCCCGGCTGGTGGTCATCAAAGCTCTGGAGAGCGCTCTGCGGATGCGCCTGACTTCGGTGGCCAACCTCTACGACATGCTGTCCGCCAAAGGTGGTCGGGGGGTGCGAGGAACGAAGAAACTGCGGTCGATCCTCGCCGAGCGGGTGTCGGATACCCCCACCGACAGTGGTTCGGAGACGGAGATCCTGTTTCACATGCGCAGAGGGTCCCTTCCCGAGCCCGAACTCCAGCACGAACTGTTCTCACTCGAGGGCGAGAGGATGGTTCCGGACTTCTAGGCTCTTCTGTGAGTGGAATCCGCGGTATAGCCAGCTATTCCCCTCACAGAACGAATAGGGGCCTCTAGCCGGACCGCCGCCCTTCCAAGATGCGGAGGAAAGACCGGGTCCGTAGTTCCTCCACGCTGAGTCCCGTCCGTGTCGTGGCGTCATCTTCGGAGATGGCCCCACAGTTGATCGCCCGGAGAAAAAAGTTGAGCAGACCCTGACCGGTGGCGGCGTCGTCGAAGACCTCCCCTACCAGGGTGGCCTTGGCCGCCGACGAGACGAAGTTGGCGAGACGCTCCCCCGCCTGCTCCAGCCCTTCAAGGAAGAAGGCGTAGACGGCGGCGTAACGGGTGGCGAACTGGGCGGGATGCAGGTCCCATCCCTGGTAGTAGGCGTGGAGGAGGGAGTGTCTTATATGGCTGTAGTGGAGCCGCAGGGCCGCGTGGACCACTTGGCGGTTCTCCTCTACCTGTTCCGCGGTGAGGTCGGCTCCGCGATGGGGCGGCACCGGCATCACGTTGGTGGCTCCGTCGGAGATCCATACCCCGGTTCCTGCCAGGCTGACCTGAAGAGTGTGACGGGCGAAGTCGCAGACGGGGTGGGTCATCGTCTGATAGGCGGCGGTGATGTTCATCGACGCCGTGTAGTCGTAGGTGCCGAAGTGGGCGCCCCTCACCCGCCCTCCACCGGCGTCGACGAACTTACGCACCCCCACCAGACCGTCCCGGTCGATGACTGACTGAGGGGTCTCCACCATCAGCTCCAGGGGAATCGGGCCGAGGTCGAGGCGCTCTTCCAGCGCGGCGAGAGCTTCGGCCATGACCGCGACCTGGTCGACATGCTGGATCTTGGGCAGGGTCACACAGAACCCTTCCGGCGGTACCCCGCCCTCTTCGACTACTGCGGTCACAAAAAGGTCGAGGGTCCTTAGAGCGCGCCGGTGCAGCTCTCCGGAGAGGGGCTTGATACGGATCCCGACGAAGGGCGGCAGGGTCCCTTCGGACATCCCTCTAATCATCTCGGTGGCGGTGCGCCTGGCGTCGGCGTCCTCTTCATCGTCGGGACGGTGCCCATACCCGTCCTCGAAGTCGATGCGAAAGTCCTCAACTGCCTGGCGTCGCAGCTTCTCTGCCACCCGCGGGTGGACCTGTTTCGCTAGTTCGATGTCCATCCCCAGGATCTCGACGAGACGGTCGGGATTCGGGATCCACCGCTCCATGAATTCGGCGGCCAATTGTCCGAGGCGAGGGGCGGTACTGGCGGTGAACAGGTGGGCACCCCCGTAGACGGTGTGGACGGGTTGGCGTTCCGGCCCCTCCCCGGGAAAGTCGGCGGCTATCCGGCCGGCCACACTCCCGAGACGGTCAGTCCAGCGGGCCAGGTCTTCGTTGCGCAGAGTCATGGGCCCGACTCTATGACCCTCGTAAGGTTGACGCCCATGGGAACGCTTCTGGTCCGGGATGCGGAGGTCCTGGTGACCATGGACGGATCTGAGACCCGAGGGGGCGGCCTGTTCGTACGGGACGGCTTCATCGAAGCTGTGGGGCCCTCCCATGCCCTTCCTCAGACCGCGGACGAGGTAGTGGACCTAACCGGACATGTGGTGCTTCCTGGTCTGATCAATACCCACCACCATCTCTACCAGACCCTAACCCGGGCCGTCCCCGGCGCCCAGGACGTGGGTCTGTTCGACTGGCTGCGCACCCTCTATCCGATCTGGGCCCGGATGACCCCCGAACACGTAAGGGTGGGCACGACCCTCGGGCTCGTGGAGCTGGCCTTGAGCGGGGCTACCACCGTCTTCGACCACCACTACCTGTGGCCGAACGGCTCCCGTATCGATGACCAGTTCGAAGCAGCCGACGCGATCAACATCCGCTTCACCGCCTCGCGAGGATCGATGAGCCTGGGAGAGTCGAAGGGGGGTCTTCCCCCCGACTCGGTCGTCGAAGACGAGGCGTCGATCCTCCAAGCCTGCACCGAAGCGATAGATGCCTTTCACGATCCGTCCCAGGGGTCGAGGCGTCAGGTGGTGGTAGCTCCATGCTCGCCCTTCTCGGTCACCGAGGACCTGATGCGGGAGTCGGCGGCGTTGGCCCGGGACAAGGGAGTTCGCCTTCATACCCACCTCGCCGAGACGGCGGACGAAGAGGAGTTCTGCCTGGAACACTATGGGAGACGGCCGGTGGCGCACATGGAAGCGGTGAGCTGGGTGGGTGAGGACGTCTGGTACGCCCACGCCGTCCACGTATCTCCACCCGAGGTGGAACTGCTGGCCGCTACCGCGACCGGTGTCGCCCACTGCCCCACCTCCAACATGAGGTTGGCCTCTGGGCTGGCCCCCGTTCTCAAATACCTGGCTGCTGGGGTTCCGGTGGGGCTCGGAGTCGATGGCTCGGCGTCGAACGATTCCTCCCAGATGTTGGCGGAAGTCCGCCAGGCCCTTCTCCTCAACCGGCTCGCCGTCTCCCCCGGGCTTGGTGAGGGCACACGGATGAGCGTCCGCCAGGCCCTGGAGCTGGCGACGGTGGGAGGGGCCCGCCTTCTCGGGCGTTCCGACCTCGGGACTCTGGCACCGGGTAAGGCAGCCGACTTCATCGCCGTCGATCTGGAGCGCGTGGAATACGCCGGAGCGGGACACGACCCGGTAGCGGCGGTGGTCCTGTGCGCTCCGGTGCGCGTCGATCACTCCTGGGTAGGAGGCAGGCCCCTGGTGGCTGACGGTCGAGTGGCCGGCGTCGACGAGGGCCCCCTGATCGAAGCGGCCAACCGCCTCGCTGCCGACCTGATGGGCTAGCTTGCCGCCGATGGAAGTCCACCACGCCACGACGCTGGACCAGGCGCTGGCTGCCATGGCTCAGGGAGCGATGCCCCTCGCCGGAGGAACGGATCTGATGGTGGAGGTCAACTTCGGCCACGCCCGCCCCGACTACGTGGTAGCCCTCCGTCGCATCGAGGAGCTGAAGGAGTGGGAAGAAAACAGGATCGGCGCCGGCGTCAGCTGGAGACGCCTTGAGCAGGGCGCCCCCACCGCTCTTGCTCAGGCCGCCCGGACTGTGGGCTCTCCCCAGATCCGCAACGCTGGAACCATCGGAGGGAACCTGGGGACCGCCAGTCCTGCCGGGGACGGTCACCCTTTCCTCGCCGCGGTGGACGCCGAGATCGAACTCACCTCTACGCGGGGCCGGAGACGGGTTCTGTGGTCGGAGTTCTTCGTTGGGGTGAAACGGACCTGCCGGAACCACGACGAGCTGATAACCGCCGTCTACCTTCCCCAACAGCTTCCAGAACGTCAGGCCTTCGCCAAGGTGGGGATGCGGTCCGCCATGGTGATAGCGACGGTGTGTTGTGTGGTCACCCGCGACGAGACCGGTCGGACCACCGTGGCACTGGGTTCGGTGGCACCCACTCCGATGCGGGCTTACCGGGCGGAGGCGATGATATCTGCCGAGCCGACTCCTTCCGCTGCGGCTCTGGATGAGTTCCAGCGGCTGGTGGCCGAGGAAGTACAACCCATCACCGACCATCGCGCTTCCGCCGAGTACAGGAGACACGCCGCCGGGGTGGTGGCTCGGCGACTGCTGGAGAGGTGCCTGCGATGATCGTCGGCTTCACCCTCAACGGTGCTTCCGCCACGGTACGGGTGAGCGTCCCCCGGAGCCTCCTCGACGTTCTTCGCGATGATCTCGGCCTGCTTGGCTCAAAGAACGCCTGTGAGCAGGGGGAGTGTGGTAGCTGCTCGGTGCTGCTCGACGGCGAGCTGGTTTGTGCCTGTCTTGTCCTGGCCGCCGACGTCGAGGGGTCTGAGGTGGTCACCGTCGAGGGTCTATCACCGGAAGGGGGACTCAGCCCGGTGCAGGAGGCGCTTCACCTTGCGGGCGCGGTCCAGTGTGGGTTCTGCACCCCTGGAATCGTGGTGGCGGCCACCCAGCTCTTCGCGGAGAACTCCCATCCCAGTCGGGAGGAGATCGAAGAGGCTCTGGCGGGGAACATCTGCCGCTGCACCGGGTATGGGGCGATCCTAAGGGCCCTCGAAGACCTGGCCGGAATGAAATCATGACCACGACGAGGACCCCTCGGATCGCCACACCGGTCGAGGGCGGGATCGGTGACTCGCCGCTACGCGAAGACGCCATCCCCAAACTGCGGGGGGAGTTCCGCTACGCGCAGGATCTGGAGGCCGAGGGGATGTTGTGGGGAGCCACCACTCGCAGCCCCCACGCCCATGCCCGCATCCTCTCCATCGACATTGCCCCGGCCCTAGCCATCGGCGGAGTCCATGCTGTGCTCACCGCCTCCGATGTTCCGGGGAGGGCCACCTTCGGCCTCGAAGAACCCGACCAGCCGGTGCTGGCCGGGGAGGTGGTCCGCTACTGGGGGGAGCCGGTGGCCGTAGTCGCCGCCAAGGACGAAGAGACGGCCCGGCGCGCCGCGGCCGCGGTGAGGGTCGAATACAAGATGCTGAAACCTCTAACCGACCCCGAAGAGGCCGAGGAACAGGACACGGTTTTCCGGCGGATGCGGATCCGTCGCGGCGACCAGGACGTGCGGAGCGCGGTGGTGGTGGAGGGTTTCTACGAGGTAGGCATGCAGGACCAGGCTCCCCTAGGCACGGAGGCCGGCCTTGCCGTACCCGACGGCGTAGGTGGGGTGGACCTCTATGCCACCAGCCAGTTCATCCACGTCGACCAGGAACAGGTGGTGGCGAGCCTCGGCCTGCGGCCGGATCAGGTACGGGCCCACCCGGTGGGCGTGGGTGGCGCCTTCGGGGCCCGGGAGGACGTGAACCTGCACATCCACCTCTGCCTCCTCGCCCTCTACACGGGCAAGCCGGTGAAGATGGTCTATCACCGCTCTGAGTCGTTCACCGGTCACGTGCACCGGCATCCAGCCCGCATGTGGTACCGCCACGAAGCCGACGCCGACGGCCGTTTGGTTCGGGTGGAGGCCAGGATCCTTCTTGACGGAGGCGCCTACGCCTCCACCACCGCCGCGGTGCTGGCCAACGCCTGCTACTTCGCCGTGGGTCCCTATCGCTGCGATTCGGTGGCGGTGGATGGGGTGGGATCCAGAACCAACAATCCGCCCTGCGGGGCGATGAGGGGCTTCGGGGCGGTTCAGGTATGCGTCGGCTACGAGGCTCAGATGGACCGCCTCGCTGCCGCCCTCAACATGGACCCACTGGAACTTCGTCGTCGCAACGCCCTCCGCACCGGGGATCCCATGCCCACCAGCGGTCAGAACATCACGACTCCCCTTCCCACCCTTGAGGTCATCGACTCCCTGGCCGCTATGCCCCTTCCCGATCCCGAGGAGATCTCGGGGCTGCCCGGGGGGAGCGGTCTCACCACTACGCCCGAGCACGTCCGCCGCGGTGTGGGATACGCATTGGGCATCAAGAACCTGGGGTTCTCCGAAGGTTTCGACGACTACGCCCAGGCGAGGGTACGGCTCACCCCCGAGGGGGCGCTGGTGGAGACCGCCGCCATCGAGGTGGGCCAGGGCCTGGTGGTGGTCCTCGCCCAGATCGCCCGCACCGCCCTGGGCATATCGAAGGCCAGGGTGGTTCATTTGGACACCTCCCACATCGATTCCGCCGGATCCACCTCAGCGTCACGGCAGACTCAGATGTCCGGGGGCGCCACGCTGGAGGCGGCGGTACGGCTGCGGGAGCGGATTCTCGACCATTACGGCGGCGACGACCTCACCGATGAGGGAGTGTGGAGGTCCGGCGGGCTGATCGCTCCCATGGAGGAGGTCACCGCCACCACCTGGGAGGAGACCGTGACGTTTCGCCATCCGCCCACGACACCGCCTGACGACAACGGCCAGGGGGTGGTCCACGCCGACTTTGCCGTGGCCGGACACCGGGCGGTGGTGGACGTCGACGCCGAGCTGGGTCTGGTCAGGGTGGAGCGAATTGATACCGTCCAGGACGTAGGCAAGGCCCTTAATCCCCAGGCTGTACGGGGACAGATCGAAGGGGGCATACTCCAGGGGGTAGGTTTGGCGATCATGGAAGAGTTGGTGCTGGAAGGGGGGGTCATTCGCAACGCCAACTTCACCGACTACCTGCTCCCCACGATCCTTGACGCCCCCGACGTGGAGGCCCTTCTCATCGAGGGGGATGGCTCCTGGGGGCCCTTCGGGGCCAAGGGCGTGGGGGAGCCTCCCACGATCTCGTCCACGGCCGCGGTGGCTGCTGCAGTCCGAACCGCCACCGGGAAGGGAATCAACCGAGTACCGATTCGACCTCAGGACATCGCCCTATGAACTCCCTAGCCGACTTTGCTCGCCAGCTCCCCAAAGCCGAGCTGCACGTCCACATTGAAGGCACCCTCGAGCCAGAGATGATGTTCCGCCTCGCCGAGCGCAACGGATACGGCTTGCCCTTCGAAAGCGTCGACGCCGTGGTGGAGGCCTACCAGTTCACCGACCTCCAATCCTTCCTCGACATCTACTACCAGGGGATGGCCGTACTCCGCACCGCCGACGACTTCTACGACCTCATGTCCGCTTACCTGGACCGTGCGGTGGCCGACGGGGTGAGAAGAGCTGAGGTCTTCTTCGACCCCCAGGCCCACATTCACCGTGGTGTTGGCTTCGAAGTGTTCATGGAGGGCTTCCGGTCCGCCATCACCGATGCCGAGTCCCGGGCGGACATCAGGATCGACCTGATCCTCTGCTTTCTCCGTCACCTCCCCTCGGAGGACGCCCTGGCAACCCTTGCCGAGGCCGAGCCGTACCTAGAGGGGGTGATCGCCGTGGGGCTCGACTCCTCGGAGGTGGGCAACCCACCGGAGCTTTTCGAGGAGGCCTACTGCCGAGCGCGGGAGTTGGGGCTGCGGGCGGTGGCCCATGCCGGCGAGGAGGGGCCGCCCGAATATGTGGTCTCAGCTCTAGATGTCCTCGGCGTCGAACGCATCGACCACGGGGTGAGAAGCCTGGAGGATCCCTCCCTGGTGGAGCGTCTCCGGCGGGATCAGGTCCCCCTGACGGTCTGTCCCCTCTCCAATGTGGCCCTCAAAGTGGTGGACCGTCTTGAAGACCATCCGTTGCCACGAATGGTGGACCGAGGTCTGCTGGTGAGCATCAACTCCGACGACCCCGCCTATTTCGGGGGCTACGTCGGCGAGAACTACGCCGCGGTGGCCTCGGCCCTGGGGTTCGGCCCCGAGCGCTTGGCCGACTTGGCCCGCAGCTCCATCATCTCGTCGTTCCTGAACCAGTCAGAGAAGGACCGCCTCCTCGCCGAGATCAACGAGGTATCAGCGGGGGACCAGAGCTAACTGGCGGGAGACCCATTGAGACAATTCCTCCAAATAGATCTAGACCCTGCCTACTGGCTGAACCTTGGTAGGCGGGTCGCGCTCTACCTCGCCCCGGGTCTGCTGTTCGGTGGTCCCGTGGGCTTTTTGGTCTGGAGAAAGACTGGTAGCCGTTGGGTGGCAATCGTCGTCGGTGTGGTAGCGGGCGTAGTCGGGCTGTTGATCGTCGGATACCTCTATTTCACGATTGTGCTGTGCCCCCCTGACGCCCGCTGTGCTTAGGGAACTCAGCGGGGGACTAGGGCTAGCTGACGAGAAAGCGCGACCAGGTTCCCTTCCTCGTCCCAGATCTCGCCGTCCTCCTCCAGCAGCCCATGGGTCACGAACCGAGTGTGAAAGCTACACTTGAGCCAGGTGCGGGGCTGGGAATCACGCAGGTGGGTGGTCATTTCCACCGTCGGCGTCCAGTTGAGGGGGAGGTTGGCATTGAACACCGCCGGGGGGAAGGCGTCGGCGGCGAGGAGCGGCGACAGAGGGTCGGGCGGGTCCCCCTCCTGAAGCCGGAACCATCCCCTGATCCGGGCTATACCGGTGGGGTCCCCGTTGAAAAAGACCGCGTCGTCGGGGTGAATACGCAGCACTATCTGCCCCGTGAAAGGTGGCGGAAACGGTCCCGTCTTGGAGGGTTCGGCGAGTACGCACTCCTCCGGCGGGGGAAGGTGCGGCGGTGAGCTGTCAGTCATCTGGGTGTCGGGTAGGGGCCGTCTTGGATCGGCAAAGGCCGCTACCGCGGTCACCAGCTCTTTGCCGTCCTGGAGCATCGTGGCCCGGAGGGTGGACAGGGTTCGACCCACCTTGATCTCGTCCACGGTGATGGCTACCGGACCCGGCTCGGCGGGGCGCAGAAAGTGGGTGGTCAGGGTGATCAGATCACGACCGTTGGTTTCGGCTTCCATGGCCCGCGCCAGCATGACCATCAGGTAGCCGCCGTTGGGCACTCCGAAGATGTCCCATCCAGGATGGACACGGGCCATCCAGGTGTGCGGGTTACGGCGCACCACCTTGGTGGCGGTGGCGAAGCTCACGCCAGCCTCACGCCCTCTCCGGGGCTGACCGTTCCCAAGATCACGGGATTGTGGTGGGAGACGACGTCGGCGATGCGGTTGACGGCTCCGGGGTCTACCACCAGGGCGAAACCGATGCCCATGTTGAAGGTGCGGAACATCTCCTCGTCTTTGACTCCCGCGTTGGCCACCAGCGAGAAGATGGCGGGTGGTTCCCAGACGCCGGTGTCCACGGAGGCTCCGAGCCCCTCAGGCAGGGAGCGAGCAAGGTTGGCGGCGATTCCGCCTCCGGTGATGTGCGCCGCGGCGTGTACCCCTCCGGCGGCCACCGCCTCGAGAACGGCAGGCGAGTAGATGACCGAGGGCTCCAGCAATACCTCCAGATGGTCGTCGACCCGGTCGCCCAGGGCTGCCCGTACCAGGGAGAACCCGTTGGAGCGCAGGTTAGGGGAGCGCAACCCTACGACCACGTCGCCTTCGCCCACCCGATGGGGGCCCAGTTCCTTACCTCGCTCCACCACTCCCAGGGCGGTCCCGGCCAAGTCGACGGCGTCGGGGGCCATGACACCCGGGTGGACGGCCGTCTCCCCTCCCAGCAGAGAACAGCCGATCTCACCGCAGGCAGCGGCTATCGAAGCGACGATGGCAGCGTCGCGCTCGGCGTTGAGAGCACCCACGGCGAGGTAGTCCACGAAGGCCACCGCTCGGGCGCCCATCGCAGCCAGGTCGTCCACTCCCATGGCCACCAGGTCGTAGCCCACTCCATTCCAGCGACCGGCACGGCGGGCCAGTTCCAGCTTGGTGCCCACTCCATCGGTGGACAGCATCAACACCGGATCGGCGTACCCCTGGGGGAGGGTGACTCCGGCGGCGAAACCCCCAAAGCCTCCCACGACTTCCTCGGACCAGGTGGCGGTGACCGCCGCCGCGATGTTGTGGACGTGGTCTTCGGCACCCTCCAGGTCGACACCGGCGTCACGGTAAGAGGCCATCTCAGGACCGCTCGAGGAGGAACTTGTCCGTTATCTCGGGAGTGTTGGTGGGGTAGTCCCCGGAGAGGCAGGCGGTGCAGAACCCGGCGTCGGCCACCCCGGTGGCCTCCAGCAGGCCGGGGAGGGAGAGGTAACCGAGGGTGTCGGCTCCGATGTGCTCCCGGATCTCCTCCACCGACCTGTGGGCGGCGATGAGGGTGGAGCGGTCCGAGGTGTCCATCCCGTAGAAGCAGGGCCAGCGGTATGGCGGCGAGGAGACCCTCAGATGAACTTCGGCCGCCCCGGCTTCTTTCACCATGGCCACGAGCTGGCGGGTGGTGGACCCGCGGACGATGGAGTCGTCCACCAGGACCACCTTCCTTCCGGCCAGATTCTCGACGATGGGGTTCAGCTTGGTCCTGATGCCCTGGTCGCGCAGGCCTTGGGTAGGTTCGATGAAGGTTCGCCCCACATAGCGGTTTTTCACCAGACCATCGTTGTAGGGCAGTCCGCTCTCAGCCGCATACCCCTGAGCGGCGGGGATTCCCGACTCGGGTACCGGGATGACCACATCGGCGTCGGCGGGATGCTCGCGGGCGAGCTGGCGTCCCATCTCGTGGCGGGCGGTGTGTACCCGCTTCCCGTAGAGGAGGCTGTCTGGGCGGGCGAAGTAGACCACTTCGAAGAGGCAGAGATGAGGCCGCACCTCCTCGAAGGGGAAGTAGCTGCGCACCCCCACGGCATCGATGACCACCATCTCCCCGGCGCCGACGTCTCGAACGAAGCGGGCGCCGACCAGGTCCAAGGCAGCGGTCTCCGAGGAGAGTACCCAGCCGCCGCCGGGCAGCTCGCCCAGGCAGAGGGGGCGGAATCCGTGGGGATCGCGCAGGCCCACGATCCGACCCTGGTCCATGATGACCAGGGAGAACGCTCCCTTCCAGGTGGGGGCCACCGACATCAGAGCCAGCTCTAGACCTCGGCCGTCGGAGCGTCCGTCTATCACCGTCCGGGCGAGACTCTCCGCCATTAGATCGGAGTCGGTGGTAGCACCAGAGATGCCCAGCTCCTTGGCGAGGTCTGCGGTGTTCGTCAGGTTGCCGTTGTGGGCCAGGGCGACGCTGGTGTTGCCGACCTGACGGTGAGTGGGCTGAGCGTTGGCCCAGTTGGTCGACCCGGTGGTGGAATAACGGGTGTGGCCGATACCCAGGTGACCGTCCAATCCCGCCAAGGCAGGTTCGTCGAAGACCTGGGCCACCAATCCCAGGTCTTTGTAGACGGTGACGGTCTCCCCGTTAGAGGTGGCGATCCCCGCCGACTCCTGGCCCCGGTGCTGGAGAGCGAAGAGCCCGAAATAGATCAGGTGGGAGACCCGCTGGCTGGTCGAGTATACGGCGAAGACCCCGCAGGCTTCTCGGGGTTGTTGGTGGGTGCGGCCGGGGGCTTCGTGCACGGCGCCATCGTAGGGCCGTCGTCCGGTGAGGCCAGTCATCAGTCAACCTGACGTGGGGAAGATTTCACGATAGGCCACGGCGAGGTCGAGATAGTGCTGTACTCCGTCCTCGGCGCGTTTGATCTCGTCCTCGGTCAGTTCCCGGACGGGTCGCGCTGGAGCACCGACCCCCAGGGTCCACGGGGGAAGGGCCTTTCCCTCGGTGAGGATTGATCCTGCCGCCAGCCAGGCGCCCTCACCCACTCGGGAGCGGTTCAGTGCCCTGGCGCCGATGCCGATGAGGGCCCGGTCGGCGACTTCGGCGCCGTGGACGACGGCGTGGTGGCCGACGGTGACCCGTTCTCCGATCAGGCATGGCGTGTCCTCGTCGCAGTGGACAACCGTGTGGTCCTGGATGTTGGTCTCGGCGCCCACGGTGATCCGGTCGAACTCAGCCCGCAGCACCGCGCCAAAGAGGACAAAGACCTCGGGTCCGATCTCTACCTGTCCGTAGACATGGCTGCCGGGGGCGAGGATCGCCGTCGGGTGGATGCGGGGTTTGGGGATGTGGGGCGGTTTCAACCCACGGCCTCCCGGAGGGCGGCGATCCGCTCCCGGATGTCACCAGCCGGCGCCCAACCCCGAGCCAGGAGGGCCAGCCTGGCATCAACCAGCTCACCGATGAGGGTGGGGAACCCGGCGATACCCCAGTTTCGGGCTCGGGAGAAGTCAGCCCAGGCGGCCTTGCGAGCTTCCTCCGTGCTTAGGCGTTCTTCGAAGTCGTCGCCGACACCGAAGGGGCGGGCCAGGTCGGCGAGGACCGAGTAATCGGTGACGTCTTTCCCCTCGGCGTAGAAGCCATGCTGGATGCTGGTGAAGTATTCGAGGGTGCGGGCCTCGTCGATCTCGCGGAGCTGGGTGACCGCCACCGCCGCCGGCTCGGTGTCGTAGACCCAGCCGCTCCCTCGTTCGAGGAAGGCGGTGTCGAAGGGTTGGCCGGTCCGCTCGGCGATCTCCACCCAGTGGTGGCGAAGAAAGTCGGCCATGCGTTCGGTCAAAGGCTGGGCGGAGGGTCCGGGCCGCAAGCCGCC
>JBHHWH010000005.1:0-48890 GCA_046756405.1 Acidimicrobiia bacterium
ATCTAAGTTGACCAGGGGAAACGCCAGATTCAACACCCTCTCTTGATCTCACGACATCTATCGCCGACTCGAGGCGCATCGGTCGTTTCAGCCATCTATCTGCGGGCCGGGCATGTCGGGCGAGAGCGCCTACTACCTGATCGGGCTCATTCATCAGGGCCACTTCGATCACATTCGCCTGGTGAAGACGCCGGCTGAGCTCCGGCTACTTCCTGGCCCGCCTCTTCTTTTCAGGAGTGCCCCTGCGGCGCAGGATCAACACGGAGGCGGGTGATTGTCTCGCCAGCTTGGTTCCGGTCGATCCCAGCATCCCCTCGTACTTCCCCATGCCGTGACTGCCGATGATGAGAAGGTCGGTCTCGCACTCCTTCATGGCGGAGAGGATGGTCCGAGCAGTGCGGTTGTTCGTGGTGCGCCAGAAGCTCCCGACTTCGACCCCGGCTTCCCTCAAGGCGTCAACCACCGGCTTCATCCGGGATTTGGCGGTTTCGGAAAGGGCGTGGAGTATCGGTGAGTCTCCCTTCGGGGGCGGCGGTGGATGCGGCAGCTTCATCAGCTGCTCAGCTGCCCGGTCCCCGGCTCCGAGGGTTTGCCCGGCCTCGAGAGCGATTTGGGAGGCGGCCTTGACGCCGCTGTTGCCCATGTTCCTCAGCAGATCTGTCGGCAGGTTCATTGCGGTGAACACGAACACGCGGTCACCCTGTTCGTAGTAACGGCCAACGGCCTCCGCGGCCCGCTCCGGATTCAGCGTTCCGTCCGTTGCCACCAGAATGTTCATGAGAGCCCTTCGACGTTCGGTTGCGGTCATCGTATCCAGACGGGCTCCGCCATGCCTCGGGGCCCACTACTCGGCCGCGTGTGAGCCATGCCTGCCAGATGTCCACCAACCCACCGTAAGGGTCGCCAAGGCCATCAAGGCAACGGGAAGGCGCATGCTCCCCACCGAGTCGATCCAGCGGCCGGCGAGCACGCTCCCGACCGCAGAGGTGTCCGATGCCCCCACGAGCCCGAGAGCTACTGCTCTCAGTGCTTCTGGGGGCTCGAAGCGTCGGCTGGCAATGGCAGCTACCAGTCCCCACACCGGGAAATTGAGGATCGCTATGCCCAATGCGGCGACCATAAGGCCGAAGTATGTCCAGACCACTGTGACGAGACCGAGACCGGTTCCACAGACGAGGAACATCCAGCTGACCACAGGCACAGGCGATCCCCGATCACTCGCCCTGCCCAGGTAGACCGAAGCAATGACTCCAAGAGTCCCCATCGCCCAGAGGAGGGCGCCGGCAGCGACCGAGCTTGTCACCATCTCCTCGATAGCCGTTGTCGTCAGAAAGGAGTTGAAGGTGAAGGCGGTGACACCGGTGACGACACTGGCAATGACCACGACCCTTCCCGCCCATTGCGACAAGACCCGTCGGTATGAGCCGCCAGCCCGTCCCACGCCGGCGCCCGTCGACGGCCGCTCGACCGGCCTACGAAACAAGACCAGGGATGCGACGGTAACCAGCATTGACATGAGTGCAGCTACGAGAAAGGCCCATCGCCAGGCCTCCGGCCCGGATGAGACCCAGACGAGCGCCCCGTTGATAATCACCCCAAGCCCGACCCCACCACCAGCTCCGCCCATCACCATCGCCAGGTTTCGAGCCTCGACGGTGCGGGCGGCGACGTGCGTCGTCGCCGCCCAACTGATCGGAGCCGCCACACCCAGAACCATGACCGGGATCGCCATCACGGTCGGCGAGCCGGCAGCCGATATTGTCGCCAGAGCCACCGAAGACAACACGAAGGTGCCGTTGAGAACCGTTCGGGTGGGCAGCCAGTCGAGAATCTTCGAGGCGACCAGAGCACCTTGCAGCGTAGGCAATCAGGCCTGACGCAATAGCCGTACCAAGCGCGCCATACCCGGATTCGAAGGTGTCCTCTATCCGAGGCAGCAGGGCCGGGACCAGGGCAAGACCGAATCCGTGCGAGACCAGCGTCCCCAGTCCGAGCACTCCCATTACGGCTCTCGAACCGAGCCGCCGGGTCGAATCCGCGTTGTTCATATCCCTTTCCAGTACCCCAAACATGCTTCCGAGCAGGCTGTTATGTTCTTCGGAGGAGCCGACATCCCTGGGCTATCGGACCCCGATCCGCCCGAAGGAGACACGCTCCGCGACCGACGTTAGGAGATGCATGGTTGCCGGTGGTGAGGAGATCATCCGGCTTGAGAACGTATATAAGATCTTCGGACCCCAACCCCGAGGAAGAGCCTTCGACCTGGTCAAGGCCGGGTACAACAAGGACGAGGTTCTGCGACGCTCCGGTCACGTAGTCGGCCTCGACAACGTCAACTTCTCGGTCAACGAAGGTGAGCTGTTTGTGGTCATGGGACTCTCCGGGTCGGGTAAGTCGACCGCAATCCGCACCGTGAACAAGCTCTATGACGTCACCCACGGATCCGTTTGGGTCGAAGGGACCGACGTCCAACAACTGGAGGGCATCGAACTTCAGGCTTTCCGCCGCGACAAGATGGGGATGGTTTTCCAGCATTTCGCCCTCTTCCCCCATCGCAACGTGATCGACAACACCGGCTACGGGCTCAAAGTTCAGGGAGTCGACAAGGACGAACGGGATGAGGCCTCACTCAAGGCGTTGTCTCTCGTTGGTCTCGAGCCCTATGCATTGAACTACCCGAACGAGTTGTCTGGTGGAATGCAGCAGCGTGTCGGGCTTGCCCGTGCCCTCGCCTCGGATC
Organism: Acidimicrobiia bacterium; assembly: GCA_046756405.1. Lineage (GTDB taxonomy): Bacteria > Actinomycetota > Acidimicrobiia > Spongiisociales > ZC4RG35 > JBHHWH01. The sequence goes on from JBHHWH010000005.1 coordinate 2,741, forward strand.
CAGACATTCTCCTCATGGACGAGGCCTTCTCGGCTCTCGACCCGCTCATCCGTCGCCAGATGCAGGACGAGATGCTGGCGATCCAGGACGAGCTCCAGAAGACGATTCTGTTCATCACCCACGATCTCAACGAGGCGCTCCGGATCGGCGACCGTGTCTGCATCATGAAAGACGGCGCGGTGGTGCAGATTGGCACGCCTGAGGAGATTCTGACCAAACCGGCCACGGGCTACGTTGCCGAGTTCGTCCAGGACGTCGACCAGGGACGCGTCATCCAGGTCGATGAGGTGATGTACGAGCCCAGTGTGATCGCACGAGATATGTCCCTCCAGGATGCCTTGAATCGGGTGGGCGAGAAGGCAGGGCTCTTCGTAGTCGACGCCGATGGCAAGCCCACCGATTGTCTCACGCTCTCCGATGGTCTCCGGGCCGCCAGCATGGGCTCGACGCAACTCTCGCAGGCTCTGCGCAGTGATTTCAACACCGTCCACCGCGAGGCGACCCTCAACGAGGTGTATGACATCGCCGGTCGGGGGCTCCCAATTGCTGTCGTCGATGACGACGGTGTACTCATCGGCAATCTCGACCCCCGCTCGATCATGGAGGAGATGGGCAGGGTCGAGCGTCTGATCGACGGCTACGAACGAGAGGTGTTCCTGTGATCTTCGCTCAAGTGGAGACACCCCCGGGTTTTCTCGAGAACGAAACCCTCGATCGATGGGTGATCCCCCTTGGGGAGTGGTTCGATCAGATAGTCGACTGGATCGACAACAACCTGGGAACCCTCCTCGACATCATCGAGTGGCCGTTCGACACCCTCATCAGCTGGCTGGTCGATGACGTCCTGCTCAGCGCATCCTGGTTCTGGGTAGTCCTCGCCATGGGGTTGATCGCCTCGTTGACCCGAAACATCAAAGTCGGAGCCTTCGTGATGGCCGCCTTGACTATCTGCGGCCTGCTGGGTGAGGCCTACTGGATCGAGACCGCCCGGACGATCGGTTTCATTGCCGTGGCTGTGATCATCTGTGTCATCATCGGGATCCCGATTGGAATAGCTGCAGGACGTATGGACGGTGTGTGGCAAACCGCTAGGCCACTGCTAGATGCCATGCAGGTGGTCCACTCCTTCGTCTACATGATCCCGTTCATCTTCTTCTGGGGAATCGGTGAGGTCTCGGCGACGATGGTCACGATGATCTTTGCCATTCCGCCCCTGATCCGGCTGACCAACCTGGGGATCAGGCAGGTACCCGAGGATGTGGTGGAGGCGGCGCGGGCCCATGGCGCTCCCGAGTGGCGCGTGCTGTTGGACGTGCAGATTCCCCTGGCTCGCCCGGCCATCATGACCGGGATCAACCAGACCCTGTTGCTCGCCATCTCCATGCTGGGGATAGCGGCCATCATGGGCGCGGGCGGCCTTGGCCGTCTCCTCTTCCGGTCTCTGTCCAACCAGGACGTGGCCCTTGCCGCGTCGGCGGGCATGGCCTTCTTCTTGGTGGCAGTGGTTCTGGATCGGATCTCACAGCGCGACGACGATGCCGAAGCCAATCTCTTCACAAGGATCCATCGTGCATGGGCACATCGGAGAGACCCCGAGGCGCTTCTGCCCGACGGTGAGGCGACCGATCGAGTCCAGACGGAACGCTACGAGCCCTTCGGAGCCCGGGAGCGCACCGCAATGCTGGTTACGGCCATAGGCGGCATCTTGGCCGTCGTCGCGGTATTCCTGCCCTGGACCGAGAACGCCGGGAAGATCAGCGCCTACGGTACCCGCGCCGACGAGGATCTCCCGGGGATGGTCTTCAATGGGCTCGACGCCTCAGGGGGTTCATTCTTCGGGTTCATCGTCTTCTTGGCTGGCTTGTTCGTCGTTGCCTCCGTGGTAGTTGTTCTTCTCCGGCCGGGCCGGGGACCACGCTGGATGACAGTGGACGGCGCCTTGATCGCCGCGTTTGCAGCCTTGATCACGGCCGGTGCACATCTTCTGGCTGAACCTGCGCCGCTTGCATCCGACCCCGGAACGGGTATCGGCGTGCTGGTGGCCGTGGCCGGGGGTCTCGTTGCGAGCGTTGGCTCCACCATGTGGATATCAGCGGCACCCCATTTGCCTCTTCATCCGCTGTCCCCCAAGGTGTCGTGGGGCCGTTTGATCGGCGTGGGAGTTGCCTTCATCTTGGTGGTGGCGGGAGCCTTTGGCGGATGGAGCTTTGATGAGCGCTCAGATGTCGTCCTGACGCCTGAACTCGAGGCGGAGATTGCCGAGTTAGAGGCCGAGGCGGAGGCAGATCCGGCTCAGGCCGCGGTGATAGCCGGCGAGATCGCCGCCCTGGTCGCGTCGGCGCAGGCCACTGGAACAATCATCACCGACGGTGTCACCGATGACGGTGCCGGGCTTGGCATCTGGTCCATGCTGGTGGCGCTGGTCGCTGTGGGCACCTCGTTGCCCGCGGCTGGGGTCTTGGGGCCAAAAGAGCGTCGTCTGTGGAGTTGGAGTGCCGTGACCGCCGGTCTCGGTGCAGGCGTGGCAGCCATCGCGATTGCATGGATCTTCACCTTCGTCCGCAATGGAGACCCCAACTTCATAGCCGGAGTTGGGGCCTTTCTGAGCATGCTGGGCGGGGCCTTCATCGTTGCCTCGACCATGTCAGTGTTGAAGGAATTTCGTCGCTCGAAGGTCTACGACGACGAGCCAAAGACCCGCTCGGATGCGACTTACGAAGCGGAGGAGCTGACAGAACAGCTGGTCTGAGTTAGGTTTCAAAGGGTTCAGGACGCCGAGGCGTCCGAACAGCCACCCCATCCCTGTTTCAAGCAGTTGCAGGGTGGTAAGCAATTGAGGAGGAATATGGAACGGAAAATGAACCGATTCTGGGCACTGCTGGCAGTACTCGCCCTCGTGGTGGCTGCCTGTGGTGGTGGCGGTGACGGTGCCTCTGAGGCCCCGGATGCCACGGAGGCCCCGGGTGCCACGGAGGCCCCAGATGCCACAGAGGCCCCGGATGCCACAGAGGCCCCGGACGATGGCGGCGCGGCCGCCCTGCCCGGTGAGGGCATAACCCTCAACATGGGTCGTGCCGACTGGTCGACTGGGTACTTCCAGGCGTACGTATACGAGCTTGTCCTCGAAGAGCTGGGGTACGACGTGACCGATCCGTCCCAGACGGAGCTTGGCCCATCCCTTGCCTACCTGGGCATGGCGCAGGGCGACTTCGATTTCTGGGTCAACAGTTGGTACCCAGGCCACGATTCGTGGCTGGAGGCCGAGCTGCCCGACGGGACCACGGTGGGTGACCATCTCGTGAAGGCCGGCGCTGTCTTTGAGGGCGGCGGTATTCAGGGTTGGTTGATCGAGAAGAACTTCGCCGACAAGTACGACCTGAAGACGATGGAGGACTTCAACAACAACCCCGAGGCCATCGCCGAGTACGACGCGAACGATCCGAACCCGGGCAACGGCGTCGCTGACATCTACGGATGTCAGGAGAGCTTCACCTGCGACAACATGATCCAAAACATGATCGCGTTCGGCGGTTGGGACAACATCCAGCAGGCAGTCGCCGGTTATGACACGATGTTTGCCGAGGCCGAGTCGAAGGTGGCCGATGGTAAGCCAATCATCATCTACACCTGGACGCCGAGCACCTATGTCGCGAGGCTGATCCCTGGTCAGAATGTCTACTGGCTCGGGACCGAGTCGGTGTTGGACGACTCCAACCCGGCCAACCAGGACGGTGGTGCGGGCCACTCGCAGATTGTTGGTCCGACCGGTAACGACTCCTTCGTCCCCATCAAGCCGGAGCAGTGTCCGGCAGCCGCAGAGCCCGGACTGATCGACGACGCCTTGCGTCAAGACGACGATGGCGGCAACTGCCCGATGGGTTGGGTCCCGGCCACCATCACGCCGACGGTCAACGCCGAGGTGTATGAGGCCAACCCGGCCTTCGCATACGTCCTCGAAAACCTGGCCCTGCCGGTTGTCGACGTGTCCCTCGCGACCGTGGCCGCGGATGCGGCAGGCGGTACCGAGGACGCTTACCGGGCAGAAGCCGAGAAATGGATCGCCGAGAATCGCGATCTAGTCGACTCTGTGATCGAAGGAGCGTTGGCCGCAGCCGGCTAATCCATACATAGGCCACAAAGTGAAAGACGGCGCCCGCACGGGCGCCGTCTTCTTTGTCATGGAGCGGTGGCCAGGTCTTCGGTTCCTGCCGTCGTCACTCCTGTGGTCCCATAGACCACGGCGATCACGACGATGATGCCTCCCACCACAGTGGCCGCCGGTGGTGCCTCCCCGAGGAACAGCCACGCCCAGGTCGTTGCCGAAACGGTCTCCACCGGGGCGAACAGGCTCACACGCGCCGCAGGGAGATACCGGGTCGACGAACTGACGGCGACCCGTCCGGCGGCACCGGTTACCGCCCCGAGGACGGCGAGGACAAATATCGAGCGGGGTTCGACTGCGAAGGGCTCGGCTGGTCCGAAGGCGATGAGGGCCAGCAGGAAGCCGCCGGTGCCAACCACAGCGAGTCGGTTGAGATCGGGGTATCTTCGGAGCACGGTCATGTTGGAGGCGAAGGCGATGATTGCGGCCACTGCGGCGAGGTCGCCGGTGAGGCGCCCCCGCCCGAGCGACCCGGAGACGATGACCATGATGCCTGTGATGGAGGCAAGGATCCCTATCCACGTCCTCAGTCCTGTGCGTTCGCCGATTGCCACGTGGGAGATCAATGCCGCCATGACTGGTGCCGCGGCGATGATGGCGACGGTGTTGGCGACTGTGGTCAGAGTGACCGCCACGACAAAGAAAGCAATGCTCGCTGCCTGGAGCACGCCCGAGGCGGCAATCGGCAGGCCGGCCTTCAACGCCGCCCGGGGCAGCGACTCACCGGTGCGCAGGGGCACGAGCACCAACATCGCCAGGAAAGTGAACAGCCCCAACCAGAACGCTGTATCCCAGCCTGCCGTTTCGGCGAGGCGGATCCCGAGTGAATCCAGGCTGATGAGCACGAACCCGGCGCCTGCCAAGGTGAGCCCAAGCCGATGGTGTTCGAGAGAGTTGACCGGCACGGCCTCCAAGATTGCCAGCTATCCGTTGCCCGTGCGGGCAATGCGCCACGTTTCGAGCCCTAGGCTGAGAGACAGATGAGTTTGCCGTCGACCATGCGCTCCTTCCTGCTCACCGGCCAGGGCGACCTGGGTCAACTCGAGTTCCGAGATGACGTTCCCGTTCCTGTGCCGCGAGAGGACGAGGTGCTTGTGAAGGTGTCTGCATGTGGCGTGAACAACACCGACATCAACACGCGGACTGGCTGGTACGGGGACGCCGGTTGGGGTGGCGGCCTCACTTTCCCTCGCATCCAAGGCGCCGACCCTGTGGGGAGGATCGTAGAAGCAGGAAGCGGTGTGAAGAGGTCGAGGATCGGAGAACGGGTGATGATCGATGCATGGATCCGTCCGCCGGACGGAAACCTCGATGGATCCGAGTATCTCGGTTCCGAGCGCGACGGGGGGTTCGCCGATTACGTGACCGTGCCGTCGATCAATGCGTATCCGATCGAAACTGATATGACCGACGTGGAATTGGCGAGTCTCCCGTGTTCCTACGCCACCGCGGAGCACATGCTTCATCGAGCCGCCGTCCGCACTGGCCAGTGGGTTCTGGTCACAGGAGCCTCGGGTGGGGTCGGAAGCGCTCTGATCCAGTTGGCCCGAAGGCGTGGCGCCAGAGTGATCGCTGTGACCAGCCCCTCGAAGATGCGTGCGGTCGAGGATTTGGGAGCCGAGGTGGTGCTGGACCGATCTGCTGCCGATCTGGCTGACTCAGTTATGGCGGCGTCCTCGGGCGGGGTAGACGTCCTGGCGGATGTCGTCGGTGGTGAGTTGTTCCCGGTGCTGTTGAAGGCAGTGAGGCGCGGCGGCCACTACACGACGGCCGGGGCGGTCGGCGGGGCGATCGTGTCCCTGGATCTGCGCACTCTCTACCTCCACGATCTGACCATGCACGGGGCCACGGTCTTGCCTCCGGAGGTGTTCGCCAACCTGATTGGCTATATCGAGCGAGGCGAGATCCGGCCGCTGGTCGCCGCCACATACCCCCTCGAAGAGCTTCGCGAAGCGCAGGAGTCGTTCATGCAGAGAAAACACATCGGGTCAATCGTCATCGAGGTCTCCGAATGACCCTTTCCGGGAAGTGTCTCTGCGAATCGATCACGTATCAGATCACCGGAGAACCCCGCGGGATCATCAACTGCCATTGCAGCCGGTGTCGCCGCAGTACGGGCCATTTCATGGCCGCTACGGCCGCAAAGGTCGACGACGTAGAGATCTCGGGTGGCACGTTGAAGTGGTACGACGCCACCGATCAAGTGCAGTACGGGTTCTGCAGCAACTGCGGATCCACCCTTTTCTGGCGAACCGCCCGAAAACCCGACCTCATCTCCATCGCGGCAGGAACGCTCACGCCACCTACCGGCCTGGAGACGGTGGCGGCGATCTACACCGACTACGCCAGCGACTATCACACCTTCGACGAGACGATTCCCTCACACCCGGAAGACTTCCCAAGATCTTGACACCGTCGCTTCATCGTTTATCGTCGATTAACGATGAAAGAGCTGGATCAGTCAACTGCCGACGAATACGCCAGTTGGTTCCGTTGCCTCGCCGATGGCACCAGGGTGCGAGTCCTCAACATCGTGGCCAACTCCGAACATCCGATGACCGTCGGCGAGATCGTGGAGGTCATCGGCAAGAGCCAGTCGACGGTTTCCCGCCATCTCCAGATACTCGCTGAGGAGCGGTTCGTGCTCAGCGAGCCTGACGGCGTGCGCACACTGGTGAAGGTCAACGAGGCCTGCATGGTCGCCCTTCCCGAGGCGGCTGAGGCGATCATGGCGCGAGCTCGGGTGCCGCGTTGATCGCGGACACCGCTGTCCTGATCCTCGAGCTGGCGGTCCTCTTCTTCGCGGTGGCGTTCTTCGTCCACCTCTCGCAACGCTGGTTGGGCGAGGAAAGGCTCCGTCGGTGGATGGGCGGCCGGCCCGTGGTGGCCGCCCTGAAGGGCATCGCAGTCGGGTTCATCACCCCCTTCTGCACCTACTCCGCCATCCCAATGCTTCTGGGCTTACGTCGTGCCGGTGTCTCCCCGGCGGGGTATGTGGCCTTCATCGTGGCCGCCCCTGTCCTCGACCCAGTGCTCTTCGGGGCGCTGACGCTGATTGTTGGGATTGAGGCAGCTCTCATCTACGTCGCCGTGGCATTCGCCGGGGCCCTGACACTTGCCCTCGTGGCACAGCGGATCGACATCGAGCGGTTCATGAGACCGGTCGACGGCGAGAACGAGAGCTGCGATACCTCCTGCGCACCTTCCTACTGGCGTGGACTCCGACCCGAAGCCAGAGAAGCGACCCTCGCAGCCTTTTCGCTGCTCCGGAGTCTCGGCCCCGTTCTGCTTGTCGGGGTAGGCATCGGCGTTGCCATTCAGCTCTTGGTACCTGCGGACCTCGTGGCCTCGGTAGCCGGAAACGACACACCCTTCGCGGTCCCGGTCGCCGCGGGGTTGGGCACACCGCTCTACTTCAACACCGAGCTATTCGTCCCCATCGCGGACTCCTTGGCGGCCGTGGGCGTCGGGATCGGGGCGATCGTGGCGCTGACCATCGCCGGCGCAGGCGCCAACGTCCCTGAGTTTGTGATCCTGAGTCGTCTCGCGAAAGGAAGTGTCCTGACGGTGTTCGTCGGCTATGTATTCCTGGTTGCGATCGCAGGTGGCCTGCTGGCCCAGACCGTGATCTAAGACCCGAACATCGGAACCTGGTCTTCGGTATCGCCCTCGGGGATGCGGTCGATCCCCACCATGCGATCGTTGAGAAACGCCCTGTACTCGCCGTCGTGGTTCATGGTGATCAGGACCGACCGGCCGGCCACATTGCGCACCACGACCTGGCTAGGCTCGGTCACCTCCGTCCGGCACGCGACGGGTACCCAGCCGTGAGCAAAGAGCTGCTGCTGCTCTTCGCCGAAGAATCCCTCGGATCTGTAGGCATCGGGCAACAGCGTCGAGGCGAGTTCCACCGGTAGGCGGGTCTCCTTGTAAGTCGCCTCGGATCGGTAGTCCATGACGGAACGCTACCAACGGCCGCGAGCCGAATATCCCCGATTCGGGTACGGTTCCGGCATGGGTATCCGCTCTCTCATCGCGGAGATGCGGGCCCGCCGCAGAGGAAGGGCGGGTCTTGAGCGAAGCGAACTCTCAACCGCTGCCCGCGACATCGTGGGCCGAATCGGGTGGATGACCTCGCGTGGTTGGGATGAGATGGCACGGGGCAAGGATGCTTACATCAAGTCTCTGGACCGCAGGATTCCTCCGAGCACTTTCGTGTCGCAGCGAGACCGGACCAGGCACAACATTCCGATCCCCCTGGTCGAACGGGTGTTGGAGGATCACCGGAAGGAGCGGCATCGGGACGAACCCTCCACATCCGGGTGAACTGCTGATAGGCTGATCGCCACATCCAAAGCGCCAATTTGATTGACCAGCTTGCGGGCGCGTAAGAAATCCGGCTAAAGCGGCAGTGGCCGTTCAGCTCTATCGGTTGAACGGCTTTCGCATACCCGGAGATCGTCCGTTGCTCCCTGGTCGACGAGAGGACGGCCGACATGAGCATCATCTCCAGCCCAAACCCGATAGCCACGCTGCTCGAGGAGAAGGGCCGGCTCGTCGCCGATGGTGGCATGGGCACGTCTCTGTTCGAGTTGGGTCTCCAGGCCGGTTCCACGCCAGAGATCTGGAATGTCGACCATCCGGAGCGGGTGGCCAAGGTGCACCAGGGTTTCGTCGATGCCGGCGCCGACATCATCCTCACCAACACCTTCGGCGGGACACGGGCCCGCCTCGACCTCGACGGCCTGGGAGATCGCGTCGAGGAACTGAACCGGGCAGGAGTGGCCATCGCTCTCGAGGTCGCCGAGGCCGCCGACCGGCCGGTGATCGTCGCCGGATCGGTGGGTCCCACCGGCCAGCTATTCGAGCCCATGGGCCCCCTCACCCACGACAGGGCGGTGGAGATCTTTGCCGAGCAGGTCTCAGCTCTCACCGACGCAGGCGCCCAGGTGATCTGGATCGAAACTCTCTCTTCCACCGAAGAGCTCGCCCCGGCCGCGGAGGCGGCTCGTGGCTCCGGCCTTCCAGTGGTCACAACCATGAGCTTCGACACTCATGGCAACACGATGATGGGCGTGCCACCGTCGAGTCTTGCCCACTGGTGGTCCGAACAGAGTGAGCAGCCCGCAGCCGTGGGAGCCAACTGCGGAATCGGTCCGGCGGACGTCGTGGCCGCTGCCGCCGAGATTCATCAGACAGACCCGAATCTGGTCGTGATCGCCAAGGGCAACTGCGGCATTCCCGAGGTGATCGACGGCAATCTCTGGTATCCGACGTCGTCGGACGACATGACCGCCTATGCCCAGCTCGCACTCGATGCAGGCGCACGGATCCTTGGGGCGTGTTGTGGGTCCGTCCCGGCCCACATTGCCCAGATCCGGGCCGTGGTCGATGAGTACGAGCCTGGTCCATTCGCCCTGGAGAATGTCGAAAGTCGACTCGGCAAAGTCTCGAAGCGTGGGCCGGCTCGTGAGCGCCGGAGGCGGCGCCGGTAGACCGTCTCCGGCTAGCTTGTCTGGCAACTCAGAGAGGGGATAGCGGTTGTCTGAACCGATGTTGACGCTCGGCGTGAACGAGTCGGCTGAAGGACGTTCCTTCACATCGGTCGACCTGCTCGATCACGACCTGGGAATCCTGTCAGAGATACTCGCCGATCTGGTGACTCTGCTCCGCCAGGCAGACGCCGGAGAACGCATGATCGTCGACCACCAACCCATCGCCTGGAAGGAGGGCGGGCTCTCTCGACGTCTCATCGTCTGCAACGAGGCGAGACTGCGCGCCCATCCAGAGGCGTGCGTGGTCGGGTTCTTCGGAAAGCGGAAGATGGGTATCGACATCGGCCCACTCGAGGAGGCGAACTCGGCGATCGTTGCCCAGTTCAAGGACTACCCCGGCATCTTCAGTTACAGCTCGATCGAGCTTCCCAATCGCCACTGGGCCAACCTGGTACTTCACGACGACCCGGTCGATCGGAAGTACTGGCGCAGGGGTGAGCTTCATGCCAAGGCGGCCAGAGAGCTGTCGCCGCTCCACTACAAGACCGTTCGAATTCACAACGCGCGACTGAGCGCTCCGGTCCTCGCGGATCCCGACTTCCGTTTGATGTCGACCAAGTACTGGGACTACGGCGAAGATCCGGTATGGGCCGCCGAGCGTCGCCTGGTCCGCTAGCCCGCAATTCGGCCTCTACACCCAAGGGGACTAGGTGGTCCCGATCCGTGGGCTGCACCTCTGGCGAACCGACCGAACCGAAACGGTTGCAACTCGGCGACGGGAGTTGAGCCGGTGAGTTCCTCGGCGACCTATCCCACCTACTAGAAACCGAGCAGGACGGGGTCGTAGTTCCAGACGTCGACAGCCTCCCTGACCAGAGCGTGGATGGGCTCGGTCATGTAGAAATTGCGCACACATCCACAGGCGTTTCCGGTAGCGCCCGCACCCGGCGCAGTCTTGTCGATGAGGACGATTCCCTCACCTGATCCTCGTTCCATAGCCAGGTGCCAAGCTGTGCTCAAGCCGTGAACACCGGCACCAACGATCACGTACGTTGCCGACTCCGGTAGTTGCGCCATGTGGCGGACCCTATCGGTTACTGGGCCGCCGTGGGGATTAGCTTGTACTCTCGCCCCCAACTCCCGTGAGGAAGGAGGTGAAGAGGATGAAGCGCAACTACGCCAGGCTGACCCGGCCACTGGTCCGCAAGGACGGAGAGCTGACACCCGTGAGCTGGGACGAGGCCCTGGCCGCAGCGGCCGCCGGTCTCAGCCGCTACAGCGGCGAGTCCTTCGGGATGTTCAGCTGCTCGAAGGCGACCAATGAGGTCAACTACGTCGCCCAGAAATGGGCTCGCACCGTCATGGCCTCGAACAACATCGACAGTTGCAACCGCACCTGACACGCTCCTTCCGTCGTCGGTCTGGCGGCAGTGTTCGGAGCGGGCGGTGGCACCAGTTCGTATCAAGAGATCGAGGAAACCGACCTAATCATCATGTGGGGCTCGAACGCCCGCGAGGCGCATCCGATCTTCTTTCACCACGTCCTCAAAGGCATCCATAACGGTGCCCGTATGTTCGCCGTCGATCCGCGCCGGACTCCGAGCGCGGCTTGGGCCGATGTCTGGCTGGGAATCGACGTCGGATCCGACATTGCTCTCGCCAACGCTGTGGGCAGGGAGATCATCAGCCAGGGCCTGGTCAACGAAGAGTTCATTCGTGAGGCGACCGATGGGTTCGACGCCTACGCAGAGGCCGTGGACGACTACACGCTGGCCCGCGGCGAGGAGATCACCGGAGTCCCCGCTGCGGCTATTCAGCAGCTCGCCCACGAGTACGCCACGGCGGAGACCGCCCAACTCTGCTGGACGCTCGGGATCACAGAGCACCACAACGCCACGGACAACGTTCTCGCTCTGATCAACCTGGCACTGCTCACCGGGCACATAGGCCGATACGGCTCCGGTCTGGTGCCGGTTAGGGGCCAGAACAACGTCCAGGGCGGCGGCGACATGGGCGCTCTCCCCAACAAGCTCCCCGGTTTCCAGGACGTCGAGAACGACGAGATCCGAGCCAGATTCGAGGCCGTCTACGGCACCGAGATTCCCGCCAAGGCGGGCCGCCACATCAGCCTCATGCACGAGTCGATGGACGAGGGCGTCCTCAGGTGCCTGTTTGTTCTCGGCGAGAACCCCCTGCAGTCGGAGGCCGATTCGGCCGCGATGGAGAAACGCTTCGACCGTCTCGAGTTCTTGGTCGTCCAGGATATCTTCCTCACAGCCACCGCCGAGAAGGCCGATGTCGTGCTTCCGGCGGCCGGATGGGGCGAGGTGGACGGCACCTATACCTCCAGCGAGCGGCGCGTACAGAGAGTGCGCATGGCGGTGGATCCGCCGGGGGAGGCCAGGGACGACATCGAGATCTTGTCTGCCCTTGCTCGGGCGCTGGGCCATGACTGGGAGACGCCCACGCCCGAGGAGGCCTGGGACGAGCTTCGGTCGCTGTCACCCCTCCACGGCGGCATGTCCTATCCGAGGCTCGATGCTCTTGGCGGCATCCAATGGCCGTGTCCCGACGAGGACTCGAAAGGATCGCTATTCCTCCATGGAAGGCTTTGGGAACGCCCGATGACGACCCGGCGGGCGCCATTCAGCCCCATAGAGTGGGTCCCACCCGTCGACACGCTCACCGACGAATATCCGATCAGGCTCACCACCGGGCGGCGCCTTGACTCCTACAACACTGGAGTTCAGAGCGGCCGCTACAAGTCGCCACGTCGAATCAGTGGCTCCATCGACCTGTCCCCGACGGACGCTGCCCAGCTCGGCGTCGAGGAGGGCGCCGTGGTCAAGGTCACCTCCCGGCGGGGAAGCATCGAGGCTCCTGTGCGAATTGACTACCAACTGAGGCAAGGTCTCGCGTTCATGGCGATTCACTTCCCCGACCAAACCGACGTCAACAGACTGACCATCGACGCCTGGGACCCCAAGGCGGGAACTGCCGAATTCAAGGCAACCGCGATCCGCGTCGAGGCAACCGGCTGATGGATCTGCGATTGATGCTCGATCAGCCGAGTGCGGCCGAGAGGGCGGCGGTCGACACCATCCTCGGCCCCGATGACGGCTACGACGGCCGGATCGTGTACGGCGGCCACGCTGCCCGGGCTCAGCGGCATCGACTCCTGCCCGCGTTGCACGCGGTTCAGGACGCGACAGGTGCGGTCACCAGGGGAGCCCTGGCCTACATCTCCGATCGGCTCACCGTCCCTCCCTCCGAGGCCTTCGGGGTGGCCACCTTCTACTCGCTCTTCAAAGTGGATGGCGACGGCGGCCGAACGATCCACGTCTGCGACGATATCGTGTGCGACCAGTACGGCGCCGAAGACCTTTGCGCCGTTCTCGACCGGTCGGGCATCGAGTACGAGAGAAGCCCGTGCCTGGGCCAGTGCGAGAGAGCCCCGGCAGCCCTGCTCCATGTTCCCGGCAAGGGGTATGTGATTGCTGCGCCGGTGGATGCGCAGTCGGTGCAGTCGATCGACTTCACCGAGATTCCACCTAGCTTGATTCATCAAGATCAGGACCAGCTCACCCTGTTGAGACGGGTCGGGAAGGTGGACCCCACCTCACTCGAGTCCTACGTCGAGTCCGGGGGGTTCCAGACCCTGGCCAAGGCCAGGGAAATGGGACCCGAGTCGGTGATCGCCGAGCTGAAGGCTTCCGGGCTGCGGGGCCGCGGCGGTGCGGCTTTTCCAATCGGGATCAAATGGGAAGGTGTTCGCAACGCCGCCGGGGATGAGAAATACGTGATAGCCAACGGCGACGAGTCCGAGCCCGGCACTTTCAAGGACCGCATGATCATGGAAGGGGACCCCTTCGCCGTGGTCGAGGCCATGGCCCTCTACGGGTACGTCACCGGAGCCGATCACGGTTATATCTACGTGCGAGGGGAGTATCCAACAGCTGAGAAGCACCTCGCAGAGGCCATCAACCAGACGAAGGATGCGGGTCTCCTCGATGAGGTCGCTCTTGAGGTTCGCCGGGGTGCCGGCGCCTACATCTGCGGCGAGGAGACCGCCCTGTTCGCTTCCATCGAGGGTTATCGGGGCGAGCCCCGGCAGAAGCCGCCCTTTCCGACGACTCACGGCGTCTTCGGGAAGCCAACCGGCATCAACAACGTCGAAACGCTCGTGGCAGCCCTTCAGGTGGTGGCCGACGGCGGCGAGGCCTTCGCCTCGATCGGCACTGAGCAGTCGACCGGCCCCAAGCTCTTCTGTATATCCGGTGCCGTTGAGCGCCCCGGCGTCTACGAGGTGCCGTTCGGCACGACTCTCGGGGAGCTTCTGGAGCTCGCCGGCGGTGTTCGCAACGGCAAGGAGCTGGGCGCAGTGCTGATGGGCGGAGCGGCCGGCGTGTTTGCCGACTCTTCGGCCCTCGACACGCCCCTCACGTTCGAGGACACGCGAGAAACAGGCACGACGCTCGGATCGGGGTCGATGGTGTTCTTCGACTCGGGGACCGACTTCGGCGCGGTGGTGCGACGCATCGCACGGTTCTTCAGGGAGGAATCGTGCGGCCAGTGCGTTCCTTGTCGCATTGGGACGGTGCGACAGGAAGAGGCCCTGATCCGGCTCACGGGAGGCGACCCACTCGGCTCGTCCGATGACGAGAAGGGGCGGCTGGCCGACCTGGCTTTGGTGATGACCGACGCCTCGATCTGCGGTCTGGGTCAGACGGCGGCTTCTGCCGTGCAGTCGGCGATGAGGCTGGGGCTCATATGACCATGACACAGGGACAGGGTGTCGCGGCAAGGGTGTCGGCGACCGTCAACGGGCAGGCGGTCACCGTTCCAGACGGTTCGACCATCCTCGACGCCTGCCGCCAGTTGGAAGAGGACATTCCGACCCTTTGCTTCGGCCCCACGATCAGTCCTGCCAACGCCTGCAGGGTGTGCATGGTCGAAGTCGAGGGGTCGAGGACGCTGGTCCCGTCCTGTTCGAGGGTTCTCGAAGAGGGGATGGTCGTCGAGACCAACACCGAACGTGCCCGGCAAAGTCGGAAGCTGGTAATGGAGCTTCTGGGCTCGGCGAGCGATCTCGATCGAACCGGTGAGGAGCTGGATCGCTGGATGGAGGAGCACCGAGCCGATCCGACAAGATTCGGCGCTGAGGCCAGGACCGTTTCCCAGCCGGCGAAAGTCCAGGACGACCTCTATGTCCGTGACTACGGCAGGTGCATTCTCTGTTACAAATGCGTCGACGCCTGCGGGCTCGACCATCAGAACGCGTTCGCTATCTCGGTCGCCGGTCGCGGGTTCGACGCTCACATCTCCACCGAATTCGACGTCGCCTTACCCGATTCGGCCTGCGTCTACTGCGGCAACTGCATCGCCGTCTGCCCCACCGGTGCTCTTGAGGGCAAGATCGCCTGGGACATGAAGGAGTCCGGGACCTGGGACGAGTCCCGACAGGAGGTGACGAGGACGGTCTGCCCCTACTGCGGCGTCGGCTGCAATCTCGACATCCACACCCAGGACGGCCGCATCGTCGATGTGACCTCCCCGCTCGACCACCCGGTCACCTTGGGCAACCTCTGCATCAAGGGCCGATTCGGCTGGGCCTACGTATACAGCGACGGCTCGGATGGCTGACGGGGTCACAACCCGCGGGGTTGTGCGTTACCACGAGACCGTCGAACAGGTTTCCGACGCTCTGGTCGTGGAGGAGCCGATGGAGATACGCCTGGAGGGTGTGCCTCTTGCGGTTGTGATGCGTACCCCCGGCCAGGACGCCGCGCTCGCCCTCGGCTTCGCGATCACCGAGGGAGTCGTCACCGGCCCCCAGGACGTGTCCGCGGTGCGTGATCTCGGCGAGGGAAGGTATGAGCTGGTGCTGGCCGATGGCGTGTCGGTCGACCCGGATCGGTTCCGGAGGAACTTCTACGCCACGTCGTCCTGTGGAGTGTGTGGGAAAGCGTCGATCGACGCGATCAGGGTGACCGGCAGCTACCCGCCGCCTGGTCCCACTATCGACAGAGAAGTGATCATGGCTCTTCCCGGCCAGCTCTACGAGCACCAGGTGGCGTTTCACAGGACAGGGGGCCTTCACGCTGCGGCTGGTTTCCTGGCAGACGGATCGATTCTCGGAGTGTGCGAAGACGTGGGGCGCCACAACTCGGTGGACAAGCTGGTTGGTCGTCTCGCCCGCGAGAGCTGGCCACTGAGCCCGATGGGTCTGATGATCTCCGGCAGGCTCTCTTTCGAGATCGTGCAGAAGGCGGCTGTGGCGGGCATGTCTCTCGTGTGCGGGGTCTCTGCGGCGTCGAGCCTCGGTGTCGAACTGGCTGAGGAATTTGGCATGACACTCATCGGTTTCCTGCGTGACGATGGGTTCACGGTTTATACGGACAATGGACGACTCGATGAGGCTGGAGGTGAGAGTGCTTGAGGTCGTGTCATGACCATGACCGCCCGGCGAACGCTGGTGGCGGTCTGGGGCTTGTACACGTCGGTGCTGCTACTGATGTTGGGACGCGGCCTTTTGAGCGTCACCGTCGGCGCGCGCGCTGAGTTCGAGTCCTTCGCAACTACCACAACCGGAATCGTGATGGCCGCCTACTTTGCCGGGTTCCTGGCCGGCTCACGGGCCACGCCGAGGTTCATGGCTCGTGTAGGCCATATAAGGGTCTTCAGCGGTCTGGCCGCGCTGATCGCCGCCCTGGCGCTGTTTCACGCTCTGTGGGTCAGGCCCGCCTTCTGGGTTGGGCTGCAACTCGTCTTCGGCTTCGGCATGGCCGGGCTCTTCGTTGTGGCGGAGAGCTGGCTCAACGACACGGCGACCAACGAGACCCGGGGGCGGGTCATGGCTCTCTACATGGTCGCCAGCATGGGCGGCGCCGGTCTCGGCCAGCTCCTACTGGGCGCCGGGGATCCCACCGGACCGAATCTGTTCCTCCTGGCCGGGGCTCTCATGGCGCTCGCTGTCATCCCTGTGGCCCTGTCTGTAGCGGCGGCGCCGGAATTCACTTCCCCTCCTCGCGGCAGCTTCCGTCTGGTCTGGGAGGCGGCGCCGCTTGGAGTGGTGGCGTCTCTTCTCTCTGGATTGGCCAACGCGTCGATAATCGGCTTGGCCGCGGTCTACGCCCTTCAAGTTGGCATGCCGACTTCCCGGGCAGCCTTCTTTGCCGGGATGGCCGCCCTCGGCGCGGTTGTTCTCCAGTGGCCCATCGGCCACCTCTCGGATTCGTTCGGGCGCCGAAGGATGATCCTCGTGGTCTCGATGGTCGCCGCAGCAGTGGCCGTCGTCGGGGCGAGCGTTCCCCCGGACGGCCTGGGCGTCATAGTGGCGATGTTCGTCTTCGGTGGGCTTTCCTATTCGATGTACTCGCTGGCACTCAGCCATCAGATCGACGTGCTGCCGTCGGGGCGAGCCGTCGCGGCAAGCTCCACCAACGTGTTCCTGACCGGCGTCGGCGCCGTCATGGGGCCGCTCTTCGCCTCGGTGGCGATGACGGTCATCGGGCCGTCGGGGTTCTGGTGGGCCCTCGCGTTCGCCTTCGGGGCGATCGGATTGTTCGCGGGCTATCGATTCCTTCGCCGACCCAGGATCCCTGGCATCACACCGGAGCCTTACGTCGCTGTGCCTGCCCGCTCTGCCGGAATCGTGCGCCTGGTCAGGCGCAACGGGCGTAGGCCTCGCTAGATCTGGAGCGCTTCGGAGAGGCGGTCGGCCGTTTCGGCCACGGTCTTGCCGATCAGGGCCTTGTCCGAATCACCCGGGAATCGATAAGCGGGCCCGTGGATGTGGAGCGCACCTGCCACCACACTGCCCTCCCACAGGACCGGAGCAGCCACCGAGTTGATTCCCTCCCGAAACTCCTCGTAGACCCAGATATATCCGATCTCGCGGATTTCCTCGAGGCGTTGCCGGATGGCGTTCGGGTCGGTGACGGTGTGCGGGGTCATTCTCTCGAGGTTCCGTTTGAGGAACCGTTCGGTCTGCTGTTCCGGCCAGTAGGCCATCATGGCCAGGCCGGAGGGGACGACATGCATCGGGATCAGCTCACCGGTCCAGTCCCGCACTTGCACCGGGTGGGTGGCTTCGGTTTGGTCCAGGTAGTGGACCGCGTAACCATCGGGGATGCTCAGCCCGGCCGCTTCCCCTGTCAGCTCTGTCAGCTCTTCGAGGTAGGGGCGGGCGAACCCGGCTAGTTGGGCCGGACCCCCGGCAGCGCTGGAGAGCCGCTGTATCATCGGTCCCAACCTGTAGAGCCAGTGGTCTTCTTCATCGCGTTCAACGGCCTCGACCTCCACGAGGGTGGCCAGGAGCCTGGCGACGGTGCTCTTGGGTAGGTCGACCGTCCGGGCGATGTCAGAGAGCCCGGCGGGTGACATGGCCAGCGCCTCGATGATCTTGACCGCTCGGGCTACCGACTCGACGTGTGCCATACCTGTTCCACTTTACGCAAACCGTTCCGTCTAGTGGTACACGGTGGGGATCAGTCCCGGTGACAGGGTGCCGGACCTACACCAGTTCTTCGAGCATGCGATGTCGCCATTCCTCGGTGGCGTCGACACGATTGAAGGTGTAGAAGTGGAAGCCGACGATGTTGGCGGCCGGATCGGCGAGATGGCTGGCAAGGCTGACTATCAGTTGATCCGGGCCGTAGCCTCCGGGACGAACCAGCTGACCGGCGAGGCTCCGGTTCTTCGACAGGAATTTCGCTGATGCTCCCACCCCGATTCGCAGAGAGATGGTGATCAGCTTGTGCAGCTCGGCCACGCCAGGGATGCCGAGGTACACAGCTTGTCCGAAGCCATCGGCACGCAGCTCCTTCACCCACCCGGTGATGGCATCTGAGTCGAAACATATCTGGCTGGTGATGTAGGACGCGAAGGGTGCTTTGTCCTCCAGGGCCTGAGCGATCAGGTCGTCGGCGATTGTTGGGTGACCTTCTGGATAACCCGGGATGCCGATCTCGGTGAGGTTGTGGCCCATCGATTCCATCGCTGACAGAAGGCTCAAGCCATCGAAGAACTCGCCCGGCGAATCGCCGTCACCGCCGACAACGAAGGCGCGATGTATCGACGCCTCGTTCAGCCGGTCCAAGACCTGGCGCAGCTCACGGCGGTTCTGGATCAGTCGCGCCGAGATATGGGGGATTACCTCGAAACCCATTTGCTGTAGCTCCAGAGCCAGATCGATGGTGGCCATCTGACCCTTCTGCGGCGATGCCGTAACCGTCACGGTGGCTCCCTCGGGAAGGTGCCCGGCCTGCTCGATGACGTTCTTGAGCGGGATCAACTCGAACCTCGGGTGCTCGAGCATGTTTCGTATCGCTGACCGGGAAGCGGCGTTGACGCCGGTGAGGTCGAGTGTCTTTGCGCTCATCCGACGTCCGGATCCGGGAACGACCCCTTGCGCATCTCTATCCACCCTTTCAGTCGGTGGTCGATTTCCTCGTCCAGCTCCGGCGGGCGGTAGTCGGCGAGCATCTGCTGCCACTTCTCATGGGCTCGGGAGGCGGCGTCTTTGGCACCCTCCCCGTCCCACTGCTCGAAGCTGTTCGAGTCGGAGGTTTCTGCGCTCCAGAACGCGTCCTCGAAGTGGGCAAGGGTGTGCTCCGTCCCCAGATAGTGAGCCCCGGGTCCCGTGGTCAGCAGTGACTGCATCGCCTGGCCGTCCTCGGACATGTCCACTCCCCGGACCAGGGCCTGAGCCATGCCGGCCATGTCGGCGTCGAGGATGAACTTCTCATAGCCCATCGTCAGGCCACCCTCGAGCCACCCTGCCGAGTGGAGCACGAAGTTCGCTCCGGCCAGCAGAGTCGGGATAAAGGTGGCCGCGCTCTCGTAGGCCGCCTGCGCATCCGGGATCTTGGATGCCGTCAAGTTCCCGCCGAGCCGGATAGGCACACCAAGGCGGCGGCCCAAAGCAGCGATCGTGAGCATCACCAGCGCCGGCTCCGGTGTCCCAAAGGTGGGAGCTCCCGACTGCATCGACATCGATGAGGCGAAGGAGCCAAAGACAACGGGCGCTCCTGGCCTCACCAGCTGCGTGAATGCGATCCCTGCCAGCGCCTCGGCGAGTGTTTGGGCGGCTACGGCCGCAGGGGTGACCGGGGCCATCGCCCCAGCAAGGATGAAGGGCGCAATGATGCACGCCTGATTGTGCTCCGCGTAGACCTTGGCCGAGCCCAACATGGCGTGGTCCCAAGAGAGGGGAGAGTTGGCGTTGCACAGTGACGTGAGGACAGTGTTCTCCTGGATGAAGTCGTCCCCGAAAACGATCTTGGCCATGTCGATGGTGTCCTGTGCCCGGCTCGGGTGGGTGACCGACCCCATGAAGGGCTTGTCGGAGTACTTGATGTGGCTGTACACCATGTCGAAGTGACGCTTGTTGACCGGAAGGTCGACCGGCTCGCACAGGGTGCCGCCAGAGTGGTGCATCTGAGGCGACATGTAGGCCAGCTTCACGAAATTCCGGAAGTCCTCGAGGGTGGCGTAGCGACGCCCCCCCTCGAGATCCCTGACAAAGGGTGATCCGTATGCCGGTGCCATCACCATGTAGGGGTCACCGATCTCAACCGACCGTTCCGGATTGCGGGCGTGCTGGGTATATCGGGAAGGCGTGGTGGCCGTGACGATCTCCCTACACATGCCCCGCGGGAATTTGACCCTCGTCTCCTCAACGCTTGCTCCGGCCTGCTCGTAGATCTGCAGAGCTTCCGGGAACTCGACGATCTCGATGCCGACCTCCTCGAGGATCGTGTCGGCGTTGGCCTCGATCTGGGCGAGGCCCTCCTCGGAGAGGACGTTCGGCGGTTCGATTTTCCTGGTGATGTAGGGGAGGACTTTCGCCGCTCGCTCCGCTCGTGCGGCTCGACGCGCTTCCCGGCCCCCTCCGCGGCGGCGATCACTCATCTTGGTGACCTCCGCCTGCGTCGCCGTGGCCCGCCGGATCGCTTCGGCAGGTCCACCACGCGTGACAGGTGCTGGTACTTGGCCGTCTTGTGTGGGATGCCCAACGCCGACACGAAATGATCCTGGAATCGAGGCTCGGTCGCGGTTTCGATCTTCTCGATCCCGGTAACGAGGTCTTCGATCTCGCGGCGGGCCCCGCGGCTGAGCAGCGCCATGATCGCTCCGGTCCCCGCGGCATTGCCTGCACCGGACACAGCATCGATGTCGCAGTCGGGGATCATGCCTAGCACCATGGCGTACTTCGGGTCGATGTGGTTCCCGAAGGCCCCGGCGAGTCTCACTTGGTCAACCGTGTCGGTCTCGTAATGGTCCATGAGGAGTCTCACCCCTGCGTAGAGCGCAGCCTTGGCGAGTTGCACTGCGCGCACATCGGCCTGGGTGACGAGTATCTGGGGGTCTGTCCACAGCACATAGGAGTAGGTGCGCTCGTGGGCGACCACGCGGTCGCTGTCGGCGTCGCCACGTATCACACCGTCCTCGTCGATCACTCCGGCAAGGAACAAACCGGCGATGACTTCGATGATCCCGGATCCACATATCCCGGTGACGGGTGTCTTCTCGATCTCGGCGAAGAACTCGGGCTCATCCGACCAGTGCTCACCCCCGATGATCTTGATCCTAGGTTCCAGCGTGTCGGGGTCGATGCGCACCCGCTCGATGGCTCCGGGAGCGGCCCTCTGTCCTGAGGAGATCTGGGCGCCTTCGAAGGCCGGCCCGGTGGGGCTCGACGCGGCGAGCATGCGCTCGGAATTTCCCAGGATGATTTCGGCGTTGGTACCCACGTCGACGAGTAGCTGGACCGATTGGCTGCGCTGCGGTGCCTCGGACAGGATGGCCGCGGCCGCGTCGGCGCCAACGTGCCCGGCGATGCACGGTGGAACGTAGACCCGGCCTCTGTGGTGGATCGTGATTCCCAGGTCGGAGGCATCGATGCGGACCGCTTCGCCCGTGGCGAGGTTGAAGGGGGCCGAACCCAGAGCTGTGGGGTCGAGTCCGAGGAACAGGTGGTGCATGATCGGGTTGCCCACCAGAACGATCTCCAGGATGTCGGCCCTGTCCACGCCGGCTCGGGCGGCCAGGTCGCCGACCATCGAATCGAGGGTCGACCGAACGGCTGTGGTCAGTTCCGCGGCACCACCCTCGTTCATCATGGCGTAGGACACCCGGCTCATGACATCCTCGCCGAAGCGGATCTGGGGGTTCATCGCTCCCTCGGTGGCGAGGATCTCACCCGTAGCGAGGTCGCAGAGGTGACCCGCGACGGTGGTCGAACCGACGTCGAAGCCGATCCCCAAAGCGGTGTGGTGGAGTCCGGGCCACACCGCGGTTATGTCACGCTGGTCATGCACGGCGACGGTCACGGCGGACTGGCCCTTGATCAGAGACCCCTGCATCTCGGGGAGGACTCGCGGGTCGAGGTGCAGATCGGTCAGATGCCACTGCTCCTCCAGGGCGGTCAAGAGGCGCTGCAGGTCACTTTCGTCATCACCGAGATCACTCTGCGGCACCTCGACGTAGTGAAGGCGGACCACGGGGTCCACCTCGATGGCAGGAACCTCGGGACGCTTTCGCACCACCTGGCGGTGGATCTGGCTCTCGGGTGGGATGTTGATGACAACGTCGTCAAGAACCTCCATCTGGCAGCCGAGCCGGTTCCCGGGCTCGAGGGGGCGGGCTCCTCGGTAATCGAGCTCCGATGCACTCGGGCTGCTCACGTGAGTGGGGTCCAGGGAGATCGTCTTGGATGACCCGAGTTGCACCTGGCAGCGGCCGCAGATCCCCCGGCCTCCGCAGATCGAATCGAGGTCGACGCCGAATGATCGGGCGGCATCGAGGACGGTCGTGCCGGCTGCTATGTCACCTTGACGCCCGGAAGGCGTGAAGAGAACGCGGGCATTGTCAGCCACGGTTCCGGCGACCGGTCCTTCTGCGACCTCGCTCGGCGTCGTCGAGTGGCTGGCGATGTGTCTGAATCCAGTTCACACAGTCCGGATCGACCCCATTGAGGACGTTGACGGCCATGACGGCCTGCCGCACTTCTGGCTCCAGTGGGTTGGTGATGGCCGAGGTGAGTCCGCTCGCCGCGGCCATCGTGAGGAAGGCGGAGTTGATTCCGATCCGGTTGGGGAGGCCGAAACTGATGTTCGAGGCTCCGACCGTCGAGTTGACGTGGAGTTCCTCGCGCAGCCGGCGAAGCAGGTGAAAGACCTGACGCCCCGCGGTTGGCATAGCTCCGATGGGCATGACCAGAGGGTCGACCACCACATCCTCGGCGGGTATGCCGTGGTCGGCGGCCCGGTTGACGATCTTCCTGGCGACTTCGAATCTGACGTCGGGGTCTTCGGAGATCCCGGTCTCGTCGTTGCTTATGGCGACGACTGCCGCACCGTGCTTGGCGACCAGGGGAAGCACCGTCTCCAGGCGGTCCTCTTCACCTGTCACCGAATTCACCAAAGCCTTTCCCTCGTACGCCTCGAGCCCGGAAGCAAGAGCCTCGACGATCGAAGAGTCGATGGAGATCGGGACGTCGGTAACGGATTGAACCAGTTTGATGGCGTCGGCGAGGATCGCCGGTTCGTCGGCCAGGGGGATTCCGGCGTTCACGTCGAGCATGTGGGCTCCTGCTTCGACCTGGGCGAGGGCATCCGCCTCTACTCGGGAGTAGTCGCCTGCCTTCATCTCGGCGGCAAGCAGCTTGCGGCCGGTTGGGTTGATTCGCTCGCCGATGATGACGAAGGGCTGGTCGAACCCGATGACGACCTCCTTGGTGGACGAGCTGATCACTGTCCGTGTCATGACGCCCTTCCGATCTCGACGAGAGCCGGCTCCAGGTCTCCGTAACCGACAAAGCGCCGTTCGAATTCGAGACCCAACCGTTCCGCGGCCTCTTTCGCCTGCTCGGTGCGTACCGGGTCATTGGTCTGGGCGAGGAGAAGAACCTTCGTGTAGTTCCCGAAGTAGTCGGACAGCAGCTCCGGGTGACGGTCGAGCCCGAGGCCCTTCCAGATGAAGCGATCGAAGTGGCGGGCCAGGTAGTCGGTGAGGTACAGCGTCCCGATCTCCTGCTTCTGGAGCTCTTCGAACTCGCGCTGGCCGGCGAAGAACTGATAGCAGTGGGCCCCGTCGAGCCTCTCGACACCGAACTCGTCGATCACCGCGTCGAGGAGGCCCCCTGTCCCGCAATCTCCGTAGGCGACGAACACCCTGTCATACCCCCGGGCGTGTTCCAGGCGCTCCCTCACCGCAGGAGCGATGCGCTCGGGGCTGTTGTGGAGGATGGCCGGGAGACACTCGACTCTCACGTTGTCGAGATCGTTGGCCACGACTACGTCAAGCAGCTCCCTGGCGAGTGCCCCGCACCCGATCACCAGCACGGACGGGGCGGAATTACGCAGCGGCGCCACGCTTCTCCGCGACGAGCCGCTTCGCGGTGTCTGCCGCCACGGCTGCGTCGCGGCAGTAGGCGTCGGCTCCGATGGCCTCGCCGAACTCTTCGTTGAGAGGAGCGCCGCCGACGAGCACGATGTAGTCGTCCCTGATCCCCTTTTCTTCCAGCGTCTCGATGACAACCTTCATGTAAGGCATAGTCGTCGTCAACAGTGCCGACATGCCGAGGATGTCAGGCTTGTGCTCGTCGATGGCCTGCAGGAACTCGTCAGCGTCGGTGTTGATGCCGAGGTCGTGAACTTCGAATCCGGCTCCCTCCAGCATCATCCCGACCAGGTTCTTTCCGATGTCGTGGATGTCGCCCTTGACCGTGCCGATGACCACGGTCCCGACCTGCTCAGCGCCGGTCTCGGCGAGTATGGGACGGAGAATGCTCATCCCGGCCTTCATTGCCTTGGCGGCGAGGAGCACCTCGGGGACGAAGAGGATGCCATCTCGGAAGTCGATTCCGACGATTCGCATGCCCTCCACGAGAGCGTCGTTGAGCACGTCCTGTGCTGCCCAACCCCGCTCGAGGAGGATGTGGGTGCCCTCGTCGATCTCTTCGGCTAGACCGTCGTAGAGGTCGTCGTGCATCTGATTGACGAGTTCGTCGTCGGATAGCGTGCGTAGATCGAGATCATCAACACTCATGTGTGCTCCTCCCGGAGTTCCACGATGTGGTACGTGTACTGTACAGTGGGATGCCGTTTAGTCTTCGGCAGTCTAGAGCACAACCCGCGACCATGGGAGCAGAATCGACCCCGCCGTTCCCCACCAGGAGAGGACCCTGTGAGTGATCTACCCACCTCCGCCCACGTCGTCGTCGTCGGCGCCGGAATCGTCGGCAACTCTGTCGTCCATCACCTAGCCGAACTCGGTTGGAGGGACATCCTCCAGGTCGACAAGGGCCCGCTTCCCAACCCCGGTGGCTCCACTGGCCACGCCTCCAACTTCATCTTTCCTGTCGATCACAACAAGGAGATGACTCATCTCACGCTGGACAGCCAGCTCCAGTACGAGGCGATGGGTGTTCAGACCACGCCTGGAGGGATCGAGGTGGCCCGCACCGAGGCTCGCATGGAGGAGCTGCGGCGACGCATGACCTCGGCGAAGACCTGGGGCATCGAGTCCCAGTTACTGACTCCGGCCCAGGTGCAGGAGCTGGTGCCCTTTGTCGATCCTTCGATCCTGGTCGGGGGCTGGTACACCCCGAGCGTCTCGGTCGTCGACTCGCTTCAGGCGGGAACCCTGATGCGCGAGAGCGCGATGTCGAAGGGAGCGTTGACCGTTTCGCCGAACACCGAAGTACTCGACGTCATTACCCAGGACGGCCGGGTGAAAGCCATCGTCACCGACCGGGGACGCGTCGAATGCGAGTATCTGGTCATCGCCTGCGGGGTCTGGTCGCCCCGCATAGCGAAGATGGCTGGGGCGAGCATCCCGCTGACCCCGGCCGTGCATCAAATGATCGATGTTGGCCCGCTCCCGGAGCTTCAGGCCACTGGCAATGAGATCGGCTTTCCGATCATCCGCGACATGGATACCTTCATGTACGAGCGGCAGACCGCCGGTTCGATGGAGGTGGGTTCCTACGCCCACCGTCCCATCTTCCATCACCCGGACACCATCCCGTCGATAGATGAGGCGCGTCTCTCGCCGACCGAACTGCCCTTCACCCAGGAGGACTTCGACCCACAGCTCGAGCAGGCCCTGGAGCTGATGCCGTTCCTCGGCGAAGCCGAGATGCGCTATGGCATCAACGGTCTCCTGTCATTGACCCCAGACGCGATGCCGCTGGTGGGCGAGACAGAGGTGAAGGGCGTGTGGTCATGCGCCGCCATTTGGATCAAGGAGGGTCCCGGCACCGGACGAGCCCTGGCGGAGTGGATGACCCAGGGTTACCCCGAGGTTGACCCGCACGCCTCTGACGTTGCCCGCTTCTACGACAACCAGCAGACCGAGGAGCACATCCTCGCCAGGTGCTCAGAGCACTTCAACAAGACCTACGGGATCGTCCATCCTCGGGAGCAGTGGGAGAGCCGGCGTGGACTTCGAAAGAGCCCGTTCCACCCGGCGACCGAGGCCCTCGGTGCCGTGTATTTCGAGGCCGGAAACTGGGAGCGTCCTCACTGGTACACCTCGAACGCTCCGCTGCTCGAGAAGTATGTCGACCAGATCCCGGAGCGCCCCCACGAGTGGGATGCTCGCTGGTGGTCGCCAATCCAGAATGCCGAGCACCTCGCCTTGCGCGACGGAGTCGGCATGGTGGACCTCACCGCCTTCTCGATCTTCGACGTGAGCGGCCCCGGCGCCGTCGACTACATGGAGAAGATGACGGTCAACAAGTGTGATCAGCCGGTTGGTCGCTCTGTATACACCCCGCTGCTCACGGAGCAGGGTGGGTTCAAGGCGGATTTGACCTTGATGAGGATCGCTCATGACCGCTTCCGGGTCATCTCCGGCGGTTTCGACGGCCCGCGTGACAGTCACTGGTTCCGCAGGCACCTTCCGAGCGATGGCTCGGTCACCTTTGAGGACATCACCTCCAACATCTGCACCGTCGGTCTCTGGGGCCCCAAGGCCGCCGACGTGATGGCGAAGGTCACGAGCGATGATGTCTCCGATGAGGGGCTTCCCTACGGGTGGACCAAGGAGATCACGATCGGCTCGGTCCCGGTCCGGCTGCTCCGCATCTCCTACGTCGGCGAGTTCGGCTGGGAGGTCTACACCGACATGGACCGCGGCCTCGAGCTGTGGGAGACCCTTTGGCAGGCGGGCCAGGAGTTCGGCATCGTGCCGGTCGGTGCCGGCGTATACGGCACTAGCGGGCGTCTCGAGAAGGGTTACCGCCTGATGGGTGCCGAGCTGGAGTCCGAGTACAACCCGGTTGAGGCCGGGTTGGCCCGCCCGCGGGTCAAGGCAGCGGAGTTCATCGGCAAGAAGGCCTACCTCAAGGCCCGCGAAGAGGATCCGGCTGCGATTCTGTGCACTCTCACCATCGAGGATCACACATCGGCTGCGGGTATCCCCCGGTACCCGACCGGCGGTAATGAGCCGATCCTCACCCTCGACGGTGAACGTATCGTCGACGCCAAGGGACGGGTTTCCCGGGTCACCAGCGCCGGGTCCGGGCCCTCGGTCGGCAAGTTCCTCTTGCTCGGATATCTGCCGCCGGAGCACGCCGTCGAGGGAACGGACCTTCAGATCATGTACATGAACGAGTTGTACCCGGTGAAGGTCGCCGTGGCGGGAAGTACGCCCCTGTTCGACCCTGGCAACGTCCGGATGAAGTCCGGGGCGATGAAGGGTTAGCGAGTGCGGATCCTGGTTTGCGTGAAGCGGGTACCCGCACCGGGTGCTCGGATCGTCCTCACCGAGGACGCTCAGGCCATAGACACCAACCTGCTCTCGTTCGCGATCAGCCCGCACGAGGAATGCGCCGTGGAGGAGGGCGTGGCAATTACCGAACAGCACGGTGGCTCCGTCACTGTTCTGACGCTCGGACCTCCCGATGCCGAGGAACAGCTGAGGGCGGCCTTGGCCGTTGGTGCCCATGAAGCAGTGCTGGTGCCAACTGATGGTTCCGACTGGGACCCGATCTCCACGTCCTCCGCCCTGAGCGCCGCTATCGAGGAGCTGGAAAGCGAGGGAGCCTTCGATCTGATCCTCTTCGGGAACGAATCCGCCGACGCGGGCGGCTACCAGGTCGGCATCCGGGTGGCCCGGACCCTCGGGCGGCCAGTCGTCTCGGGGATCAAGGGCATCGAGGTCAATGACGCCGGGTTCCGTCTCCGCCGCGACACGCCCACCGGCTCGGAGGTATACCAGTTACCCCGACCGGCCGTTGTAGCGGTGAAAGAAGGGATCAACCTGCCCCGATATCCGACACTCAAGGGCCGACTCAACGCCAAGAAGGTCGAGGTGAAGCGGATCGAGCAGGAGCGGATTGGCAGTGGCCAGAGAATGGTGCGGCTGGTCACACCCGAGGTCGACGTGACCGAAACGGTGATCCTCGGCGACGGTCCGGACGCGGCCGGCGCGATCGTCGACCTTCTCGAAGAGCTCCAGGTGCTCGGCTCATGATTCTCGTTCTGATCACTCACGACCGCGGCCAGATCGAGGAGTCCACCCTCCAGGGGCTGACTCTTGCGCGCACCCTCGACAATGACATCCAGACCGTGTCGATCGGAGTCGAGATCGACGGACTTGCCGAGTACGGAGTATCGAAACAGCACGTCATCATCCATGAGGGACTCGACGACTACGCCCCCGCTGCATGGGGTGAGGCGTTGGCCCAGCTCATCGATCGGCTTCGCCCTGAGGCCGTGATCACGACCGGAACGGAGCGAGGCAACGAGGTGATGGCCCACGTGGGCGCAATCACCGGGCAGCCGATGGTTGCCAACTGCAATACGATCGAAGCTGGGGACGATGACTGGTCGATAACCCGCACTCGGTGGGGGGGGTCGCTGCTCGAGGAAGCCACCTTGGAGGCCCCGGTCAAGCTCGTGACGGTCACGGAGCACAGTGTCGAGGCCTCTCTGGCGTCCGAGCCGGGAGACGCAGCTGTCTATGAGTTCACCCCGCAACTATCCGACGGCGACCTGATCACAAAAGTCGTCGACCGCGAGGTGACAGCCGAGGGCGTGACCCTCGCCACCGCACGGGTGGTGGTCAGCGGGGGCCGCGGTGTTGGGAGCGCCGAGGCGTTTGCCCCTCTCGAAGAGCTCGCCGATCTCTTGGGGGGTGTCGTCGGATGTTCCCGTGTTGCCACCAACAACGGCTGGCGGCCCCACTCAGACCAGGTAGGCCAGACAGGCACCGTTGTAGCTCCCGACCTGTACATCGCCTGCGGAATCAGCGGCGCCATCCAGCATTGGGTGGGGATGATGGCGTCCAAGACAGTGCTGGCCATCAACACCGACGGTGAGGCACCGATGGTCACCAAGGCCGACTACGCCGTGATTGGTGACCTCTCATCGGTAGTGCCGGCCGTGGTTGAGGAGATCCGCCGCCGATACGGCTAGGGACGCCGGCTCAGATGCCTTCTCCGGATCGAGGAACTCTCCTCCGTCGGAGAACGATTCCGGGGTGACGTTGACGATGCCCACTAGTGCGCCGCGGGTGAGATCGAGCTCTGCCGAAGGGAGCTGCCATCGCTTCGAAGGCATCGGAAAACCGTAGCCGCGCGGCAGCTGTGCAGGCCGCCAGGAGCTCGAATCGGGTAACCCCCGTTGAGGTTGGACGGCATCACACGGCTCGTCGCAGAACGCGACCGGCTAGAGGCCAGCCCGTTGGGGCTTCTCAGAACTCTTCCGGCTCCAGTATCAGTGGCTTGTGACCGGTCGCTTCGAGGAACTCGAGTAGATCAGCAGCGGAGATGGTGGTGGTCCTGGAGTTGTCGAGAGGATGGAAGTTGAGTGGCCCATCCTCTAGGAGCTCTCGATCCAGAGCCACGTTGACCACGCCGTCTGTGTCATTGAGCACCCCGAACGGGGTGACCGCACCGGGAATCACACCTAGATGAGCCATGAGGCTTTCCGGGCTGGCAAATCCGAGACGTCCAGAGCCCAGAGATGCACCCAGTCTCTTCAGGTCAATGGCACGGTCAGCCTGGGTGGTGACCAACCACATCTGCTTCTTCTTGTTACGCAGGAACAGGCTCTTCGAGGGGCTGCCGGACAGTGACCCTCGCAGTTCTCGAGCTTCCTCGACGGTGAACACCGGCCGATGCTCGACCGTCGTTGTGGAGATCTCGAGACCGTCCAGAAAAGAGAACAGGTCCTCAGGCTTGAGAGAAGGACGTTCGGTCACTGTCTCAGTATGGGCTTCTGACGGTCCGGTGACCAATGCGCAACACCCCCCACGTGCTTACTTTCCAGAGTACTGCCCGGGTCCCCAGTGGGTTGAGCGTCGAGCCAAGACCTGAGTCTCCGATGCCCTTTGCCTAGGGTCGGGCCATGGCTGATCTTCGCTTCGGCACCTTCCTGGCTCCCAACATGCTGCGCGTCTATCAGGCGATCGTCGACGCTGTGGGCCTCGCGCTGGGAATGAGCACCGAACTCGTCGTGGAGACCGACTACAAGAACTGCCAGAACGATGTCAACGACGTCTGTTTCGTGTGCAGCCTCCCCTACATGACCTTCGAGCGTGAGGGAATCTCGCCGGCGGTGCCCGTTGCAGCACCAGTCCTCGAAGGCTCACGCTACGCCGGCAAGCCCATCTACTTCTCCGATGTCATCGTGCACAAAGACAGCGACGCCGAGTCTTTCCTCGATCTTCGCGGCCGGACGTGGTCCTATAACGAGCCTCTCTCGCAATCGGGCTATGGAATCACCCGCTATCACTTGGTCTCGATCGGCGAGACGAAGGGCTTCTTCTCCGAGGTGATCCAGGGAGCATTCCACGAGGAGTCGATCCGGATGGTTGCCGACGGCCGGGTCGATGCGTCGGCGATCGACTCGCAGGTGTTGGCGATCGAGATGAGAGATCATCCCGAGGTGACCGACAACGTCAAGATCATCGACTCGCTCGGACCCTCCACGATTCAGCCTGTCGCCGTGTCCAAGCGGTTCGACGGAGAGTTCAGGCAGGCGG
Organism: Acidimicrobiia bacterium; assembly: GCA_046756405.1. Taxonomy (GTDB): domain Bacteria; phylum Actinomycetota; class Acidimicrobiia; order Spongiisociales; family ZC4RG35; genus JBHHWH01. Next base: position 33,398 of record JBHHWH010000005.1, read on the forward strand.
TGACTGACGTCCTGGCCGGGTTCCACGAGACAGAAGCGGGGCGGGACGTGTTGAAGCTCGGCCTAGTGGAGCGCTTCGTCCCGGTTGGAGCCGACGACTACGACGACATCCGTCGGATGCTCGAGGCCTGCGAGAATGAAGGGTTCATGGAGATTCGCTAGACGAATCGCCGCTCGCCCAGCCACCGTTCCTCACCATCTCTCTCACCCGGTCCGCGGGATAGCTTTCGTCGATGGCCGTGACCTCGCCGTCGACCGCAGCCTGGAGATCAGCATCGCAGGGCCGGGTTTCTTCACGCCACTCGGCAATGTACTCGTCGATCTTGGTTTTCCCCGCCATGGTGGCAGCAGCATCGACCGCCGCCATGAATCGATCGGGCAGAGGAGCGCTGATTCGATTCCTGCCGGCGCGTGCCTTCACCTGGGTGGGGATATCCCGCCAGTAGATGACAGTCAATTGTGGACTGACGTCCCTTGGGCTCACGGCTCAGAACAGACCGACGACGTTCCCCTCGTCGTCGATGTCGACTTTCATGAATGCCGGAGTGGCGCCCAGACCGGGCAAGGTCCTCATCTCACCTAGGAGTGGGTATATGAATCCGGCCCCCACCGACGCCCGGACCTCACGAACCGGAATGGTGAAGCCGCTCGGCACTCCCTTCAGGGCAGGATCGTGGCTGATCGACAGATGTGTCTTCGCCATGCAGATCGGCAGATACCCGAAACCCGATCTCTCGAACTCGGCGATCTGACTCTCGGCAATCGACGAGTATTCGACGTCGTCGGCTCCGTAGACCTCCTTGGCGATGATTTCGATCTTCTCCTTTATCGAGCGGTCGAGCGGGTACAGGTACTCGAACGAGCTGGGTTGGGAGCAGGCTCGTTCCACGGCTTCGGCGAGGCGTCGCGCCCCCTCGCCACCCTTGGCGTGGTGTTCGGTGACCTCGGCGGCGACTGCACCGGCGGCGAGGGCCTTCTCCCTTATCAGCTCGTGCTCACGTGGGGTGTCGGTGGGAAATGCGTTGATTGCCACAACGACCGGCACACCGAATCTCTTCGCCGTGGCGATGTGGGCTTCGAGGTTCGGCATCCCGGCCCTGAGCAGTGGCAGGTTCTCCTCGGTGTAGGCGGTGTCAAGTGGTTTCCCGGCCACGACCTTGGGGCCACCACCATGGGTCTTGAGAGCCCTTACCGTCGCGACCATCACGACACAGTCCGGCTTCAGGCCCGAGACTCTGCACTTGATGTCGAAGAACTTCTCCATGCCCATGTCCGCCCCAAACCCGGACTCGGTGACGACATAATCGCCCAAGTGAAGGGCGATGCGGTCGGCGAGTATCGAGGAGTTCCCATGTGCAATGTTGGCGAAGGGACCAGCGTGGACAAACGTCGCCTGGCCTTCGAGCGTCTGCATCAGAGTGGGGTGGAGTGCATCCTTCATCAGCACAGCAACCGCCCCAGCCACCTTCAGGTCTTCCAAGGTGATTGGCTTCCCTTGCTTGGAATGACCGATCACGACCCGTCCACATCGGTCTCGGAGGTTCTTCAGCGCTGAAGCAAAGCTGTCACCGTCGACCAGGGCGAGGATGGCCATGAGTTCGCTGGCAACCGTGATGTCGAATCCGGTCTCCCGAGGTCTCCCGTCAGACCGTCCACCGAGCCCAACGACGATGTTGCGGAGAACTCGATCGTTGACATCCATGACCCTTCGCCACGAGGTGCTGAACACATCGATGTTGAGTCGCTCCAGGCCTAGAGCCTCGAGCCGGTCGTCGGAGAGTCGGCGCTCGTGGTACCAGCGAGAATCGATCGCCGCAGCCACCAGGTTGTGTGCCACATGGATGGCGTGGATGTCGCCGGTCAAGTGGAGGTTGAACTCGTCCATTGGTACCACCTGGCTGTAGCCGCCGCCTGCGGCGCCACCCTTGATCCCGAATGTCGGCCCCATGCTGGGCTGACGGATACAGGCGATGGCCTTGTGGCCCAGCGCTCCCAACCCCTGCACCAAGCCGATGGTCGTCGTGGTCTTGCCTTCGCCGAGGGGGGTTGGCGTGATCGCTGTGACGTCGACGTACTTGCCTTTCTGGTTGGCTTCGATGCGCTTCAGGGCGTCGAGATGCACCTTTGCCTTGGTGTTGCCAAAGGTGATGACCTCGTCTTCTTCGAGGCCGATTTCGTCGGCGATCTCGGTAATCGGCTTCAACTTGGCCGCGTACGCGATCTCAAGATCGGTGGGAAGAGGTTGCTCAGGGCTCAACGGTTCTCTCCTCATATGAGCTGTGCCCGATTGGCTGTGCTGTCAGATGGTACAGGTACCACACAACGGCACAAGTGGTTTCGGGGACTCACCGACAGAGGTTTCGCTAAGTTCACGGCGAATCGCTAACACCAATAAGGAGCAGCGTGAAAGATCAGTACCGGGTCGTGATCATCGGCGGAGGCGTAGTGGGTGCGAGCGTCGCCTATCACTTGACCAAGTACGGCTGGCCTGACGTAGCGATCGTGGAGCGGTCGCTGCTGACAGCCGGCTCGAGCTGGCATGCGGCGGGTGGAGTACACGCCCTGAACGCCGACCCCAACATGTCGGCTCTCCAGACCTACACCATCGACCTCCTGTCAGAGGTCTCTGAGGAGTCCGGTCACGACATCAGCCTTCACATGACGGGAGGAATCTCCGTCGCCTCGGCCCCGGAGCGGTGGGAATGGCTTCAGGCCACTTATCGGATCTATCAGACGATGGGTATCGACGACTGCTGGCTGATGACCCCCGCAGAGATCGAGGAGAAGTGCCCAATTGTCAACACCGAGGGAGTTCTTGGGGGCCTCTGGGCCGAACGCGAGGGCCACATCGATCCGTCGGCCGTGGTCCACGCCTATGCCAAAGCAGCCCGCCAACGCGGTGCCGATGTTATCGAGCACAACCGCGTCGTCGAGCTGAATCAGCGCCCCGACGGCACCTGGGATGTGGTGACCGAGAAGGGGACCATTCACGCCGCGCACGTGGTCAACGCTGCAGGTCTGTGGGCGAAACAGGTGGCACGCATGGTCGGTTGGGAGGCTCCAGTGTCGCCCCTGGCCCACCATTATCTGATCACCGAGGAGATTCCGGAGTTGGAGGCTCTCGACTTCGAGATTCCGATGATGATCGACCTCGAGGGCTTCACGTACATGCGTCAGGAGCGAAACGGGCTGTTGGTCGGCATCTACGAGATAAACCACAAGCACTGGAACATGGACGGTGCGCCGTGGGACTACGGCGTCGAGCTCCTTCCGCCCGAGCCCGACCGCATAGAAAACGAGATCTTGATGGCGATGACTCGCTATCCGGTATTGGAGCGTGCCGGTATCCAGCGGTGGGTCAATGGCGCTTTTACGTTCTCGCCGGATGGCAACCCGCTGGTGGGGCCGGTTCCCGGTATCAAGAACTACTGGTCGGCGTGTGCGGTCATGGCCGGATTCCTGCAGGGCGGTGGCGTTGGCAAGTCGCTTGCGGAGTGGATGATCGAGGGCGAGCCCGAGGAAGACCCCTTCGCCATGGATGTCGCCCGCTTCGGTTCCTACGCGGAGAATCGTCAGTACATCAAGGAGAAGACGGGCCAGTTCTACTCACGCCGTTTCGTGATGACCTATCCCAACGAGCAGCTTTGGGAGGGGCGCCCACTGCGCACGTCGCCTTCCTACGACGCCATGACCGAAGACGGCGCATTCTGGGGTGAGCTATATGGACTCGAGGTTCCTCTCTACTTCGCGGAGAAGGGTTTCGAAGAGACTCCAACGCTGCGCCGCTCCAATGCCTTCGACATCGTCGGGGAGGAGTGCCGGCAGGTGCGAAACGGGGTGGGCATCATCGACATCACCGGGTTCTCCCGATATGAGGTGACCGGGCCCAAGGCGAGGGAGTGGCTCGACGGACTCATGGCGGCAAAGCTGCCCGGCGAGGGGCGAATTCGCCTTGCCCCGATGCTGGGCCACGACGGCCGCCTCAAGGGTGACCTCACCGTCCTCAACTGGGGTGACGGCACCTGGTGGATCATGGGCTCCTACTACCTGCGGGCGTGGCACATGCGATGGTTCAACGATCACCTGATGGATGGAGTGTCGGTTCGGGACATTTCCGACGGGGTGGTCGGATTCGGGTTGGCCGGTCCTCGCTCCCGCGATCTCCTGGGGCTGGTCGCACATGACGACGTGTCGAATGAGGCCTTCGGGTTCATGCAGTGCCGCGAGATGGACATCGGGATGATCCGCGCCAAGGTGGGGCGAATCAGCGTGACTGGTGAGCTCGGCTACGAGATTCACTGCTCGGCAGTGGAGCACACGTTGCTGAGGCGGACCCTGCTCGAGGCAGGCAAGCAAGTCGACGCGATCGAGTGGGGCTTCAACGCTATGGGCTCTTTGCGCATGGAGAAGAGTTTCGGGATCTGGTCGAAGGAGTTCCGTCAGGAATACACGCCGGGCATGGTGGGCATGGATCGTTGGATCGACTGGTCCAAGGAGTTCAACGGCAAGGAAGCTGCTCTGCGGGAGCGCGACGAGGACAGTGCTCCGCTCAAGCTGGTCACCCTCGAGATCGAGGCATTTGACGCCGACGGCTCGGAGTATGAGCCCGTGTGGAGTGGCGACGATCGGGTCGGCTATATCACGTCGGGCGAGTACGGGCACACGGTTCAGAAGAGCCTGGCGATGGCCTTGGTCGAGCCGGAAGTGGCGGAGCCAGGAACCGAGCTGTCGGCTCACGTCGTGGGTGAGGAGCGTCCCGTGAGGGTCATAGAGCCTTCGCCTTATGACCCATCCGGCTCGGCGATGCGAGGTTGAGAAGCCGCCGCGGAGACGGGCCAGTTCACTTTAGAAGTCGGTTTTCACTCCACCCTCGGCCACTCTCCGATCCACGAAGTCCCTCAGCTCGGCCTTGACCGCCGGATCGATGGCCGGTTCCTGATACGTGGCCATCAGCTCGCCGACCAACTCGATGATCCGGCCCTTGGATTCGGGCTTGCCCGCCTCTTCCCAGGTCTCGTAGTTGCGCCAGTCCGAGATCAGGGGCTTGTAGAAGGCGGTCCGGTAGCGTTCGAGCGTATGGGGGGTTCCAAAGAAATGGCCTCCGGCGCCAACCTCGCGGATTGCGTCCACCGCCAGTGCCTCGGTGGAGAAGTCGATCGGCTCCAGGAAAGTCTGGACCATCCCGCAGAGATCGGCGTCCAGGATCATCTTCTCGTAGGACGCGCGCAGGCCACCTTCCATCCATCCCACGGCGTGGACCAGCATGTGAGCTCCGCCCATGATCGCCCCCCAAAGAGAGAAGACAGACTCGTAGGCGGCTTGGGCGTCGATGGCCTTGGCAGCATTGACACCCGATGACCGGTAGGGGATTCCGTATCGCCTGGTCATCTGGCCCGTGATGATCGAGGTCTGCATGGCCTCGGGTGTCCCGAACGCGGGTGCTCCACTCTGCATGTCGACATTGGAGGTGAACCCTCCGTAGATGACAGGCGCCCCCGGCCTGACCACCTGGGTCAGCACGATGCCGGCCAGGGCCTCGGCGTTGTGCTGGCTCATGGCCCCGGCGATCGTCACCGGTGCCATCGCTCCGGCCAGCGTGAACGGGGTGATGCAGATCACCTGGTTGCGCGAGCTGAACTCGATGATCCCTTGAGTCATGGGCGTGTCGTAACGCAGAGGAGAGTTGCAGTTGATGATGCTCACCATCGACGGCTCGCGCTGCAGCGTCTCCTCGTCGATCTGGCGGACGATCTTCACCATCTCCAGACCGTCGCGATTCTTCTGTCTGTGCAGGCTGTAGGCGTGGGTGACGCGGTCGGAGAGGGTCATGATGTCGTACGCAGCCTCGAGATGACGCACGGACGCGTGGATGTCGGCCGGCTCCACCGGATAGCCTGGCCAGAGATGCACGGTGTTGATGGCGTGGCCGAGGCGAATCAGGTTCTGGAAGTCCTCACGATTGCCGGCGCGTCGTCCTCCGGCTTCGTCGCTCACGTTGGGTGCGCTGCTCACGGCACCGAAGCTGACCGCGTTGCCGCCCATGTGGAGGTTGCGTTCGGGGTTTGGGGCGTGGAGGGTGAACTCCGAGGGAGCCGTTTTGATCACCTCTTCGACGAACTCCGCGTCGAAGCGGACGTTCAAGTCATCGATTCTCACTCCGCCAGTGGCCTCGAGCAGGTCCCTGGTTTCCGGATCGAGGAACTCGATGCCGATCTCCTCGAGGATCTTCAGCGACGTCTGGTGGATGGTCTCAACCTGGTCTTTGGTTGCCAGCTCCGTGGGTTCGAAGGTACGGAAGGGCTGCTTCCAAGGGATCTGACCGGGGCCGGATGCTGGGTTCTCCCGATTGCGACCACCCCTGCGGCTACGTCGTTGGGGACGCTCGGCTGTCATGATGGTGGGAAAGGTATCACCGCATCTGCGTCGATGTCGTCCGTAGGCTGCCGTCCATGGATCGCGCCAGGCACCACGCCAGGATCCGGCCCGATGCCAGTGTTGCCCCCCTCAACCTACCGGCATTACACGACGCAGTATCACGGCGTGGGGCTGTGTGACGAATACCCCGCCGTCTACTTCCCCGAGGACTGGGAGGGCGCGGGTTACGACGCCGTCATCGAAGCGGGGATGGTGCTGTGTGTGGAGAGTTATGTTGGTCGTCGCGACGGCGGCCACGGCGTCAAGCTGGAGGAGCAGGTGCTGGTCACCGAGACGGGGACCGAAGTGCTGTCGACCTACCCGATGGGAATGGTCAGGGGCTAGAGCCCAAACTCCAACCCGGCATCCCGGATCGTCTCCTCCATGTATCTGCCGAACGAGCGCGAGGGCAAGAGCAGGTAGGAGAGAGTGTCGTCCCGGTCGTTTCGCACGATCTCCGTCGCCACTCCGGCCACGAGGGTGCGCGCAGCCGAGCCGTCCGGGAAGGCGTCGTCGGCGAAGTCGAGGGCGCATATCTTGTTCAGCAGTCTCGAGGCTTCGTCTCCGGTGAGGCGGAACATGGCCCGCACCGATGTGAGATCAACTGTCTCTCCTGATGGGCGGTCGCCGAGCAGGGTCCATTCGCCCGGGGACACCGACCAACTGAATCCTCCGGGGTCGCTGAAGGTCCGCCACTTCGGCTCATGGCCCAGGTCGGTGAGGGTGAGATCAGACACGGAGCCGGGTCCCTTCCGGGTCGAAGTGCGCGTGGTGCTCCATAACGGTGGCCTCGACCGTCGCCCCGTTGGGCAGGCGGACGTTGAGGCTCTGTCCCGGCTCGGAGAGATGCGCGGCCACCTGGGCCAGGCAGATCGACCTTCCCAGCGTGGGTGACATCCTCGACGAGGTGATCCGACCCACGGTCTGGGAGGTATTGTCGATGATCTGGGACGCCTCCGGGGGCACGACGGTCGGATCGGCGGTCTGAACGGCGACCAGGCGCGGGTAATCGCCACGTTCTGCCTGGAATCGGAGTTCGGGCTTGCCAGCGAAGTCGGGCTTGTCCATCTTGACGGCCCAGTCGACGCCCACCCCGTAACCCTGAGTGAGCCCGTCGGTGTCCTGACCGACGATGAAGTGACCCTTCTCGAGACGCATGATGCGCTGCGCCTCGACGCCGAAGGGCCTGACACCGAGGTCCTCACCGGCCTCCAGCAGGGCTTCCCACAAGTGCAACCCATGGTTGGCGGGCGCGTGAATCTCGTAGGAGAGCTCTCCGGTGAAACCGATTCTCCACACGAAACAACCTTCGATCCCGGCGACGGTTCCGGTGCGCACCTCCATGTAGCCGAAGGCCTCGGGACGGAGATCTATACCGGTCAGACGGCCAACCAAAATACGCGAGTTGGGTCCGGCCACGTTGACCGAAGCCCAGCCGTCGGTGACGGCGGTCATCTTGACGTCCCATTCCGGGAAGCCGGTTTGAAGCCAGTCGTCGAGCCAGTTCCAGACACTGCCGGCACCGCCGGAGGTCGTGGTCATCATGTAGCGGCTGTCGGCGAGACGCCCCGTCACCCCGTCGTCCATGATCACGCCGTCCTCGGCGCACATGACGCCGTAGCGCACCTTGCCCACGTCGAGCTTCGACCACTTGTTCACATAGACGAACTCAAGGAGCTTGGGAACATCGGAACCACGGAGGTCGATCTTGCCCAGGGGGCTGACGTCGATGATTCCGACGTTCTCGCGGACAGTCTTGACCTCGGCTTCCGGATCCCCGTAGTGGTCGGGCCTGACCCATTGGCCTGCGAGCAGCGGAGTGGCACCGTTTGCCTCGTGCCAGGACTGCATCGCCGAGTAGCGGACCGGCTCGTACTTGCGCCCGGCCAGAGTCCCCAGGCGGATGGGAACGTATGGAGGCCGCCAGGTCGTGGTCGATGTCTCGAGGAGGGTCGCCCCTATCGCCTCTCCGTGCACGGCTACGGCGTTCACCGCCTCCACCTTGCCCTGAACAGGGCCCATGTTCACGGTGGTGTACCGCTTCGCCAGCTCCATGGAGTCGTATCCCTCCCGGGCGGCCGAGAAGAGATCCTTCGAGGAGACGTCCTCTGAGAAGTCGACGAAGCCGTGGGTCGAGGACCGGTAGAGCTCGGGATGGTCCGCGACGCCGAGTGGGACGACCTCCCGGGCCTCATATGGCCGGCCCTCGCCCCTCCAGGCTGCGGCGACGTTGCGGGCGCGTCGGGCAGCCTCCGTGCCGGTGGCCGTTCCGTGGTCGATGAGTTCGAGGGTCGATCCGTCGCCGACCATGCCCCCGGTTGCCATCACGTTCTCCGGCAGAGTGGACGGAAGGTAGCGGGCCGCGGAGCCGTTGTAGACGGGACGGCTTCCTGCCATGTTGAGAAGGGACGTCGGTGTGGTCCAGCCGGTGGCGGTGACGAGAAGGTCGGCGTCATGAGTCCTGCCCGTTGAATCCTCGACCTTCTTGACACCCTTGCGTCCGGAGGCCCTTGTGACCGTTTCGCCCTTCCGCGCGTCGAGAACCGCAGCGATCTCCACGCCGGCTTCTCGTAGGGCAGCCAGAGCAGCGTCCCCGGATTCGTTGGCCCTGAGGACGACGGCCCGGTTGCCCGGTTTGACCGAGTAGAGCCTGATCAGCTTGAGCGCGGCGGTGGACAACATCACACCGGGTAGGTCATTCCCCTCGAACACATAGGGTCGTTCCAGCGTTCCGGCCGCTACCACGAGGGTCTTGACTCTGGCCTTCACCAAGCGCTCGTGGACGCCTTCGACGTTGCGCTGCACGATCGACACCCAGTTGTGGTCGTAGCGCCCTGTGACCACGGCGTCTGTCATGACCTCGATGCGGGGATGACCAACTGCGCCACTCCTCAGGCGGTCGAGGACCTCCAAGTCTTCTGGTGACCCCCAACGCAGATGGCCACCGAGCTGATGCTCCTCCTCGACGAGGATCACCCGGGCCCCCTCGTCGGCCGCTGCAATGGCCGCGGCGATGCCCGCTGGGCCGCCACCCGCCACCACCACGTCGGGATGGGCGTACCTGTGGTCATACCGGAGGGGCTCATGATCGGCGTCCACGGTTCCTCCGGCGGCGAAACGCCCCAGCACCCGCTGGTACCAAGGCCACGCTCGGCGGGGGGACATGAAGGTCTTGTAATAGAAACCGGGCGAGAGGAACCGTCCGACGAGACGGTTGACGGCTTTGATGTCGAATTCCAGGGATGGCCAGGTGTTCTGGGAGGAAACGACCATGTTCGGCTCGACCAGCCGATGGGCAGCTCGCACATTGGGGTCCTCGCCGACCTGGACGATCGCATTGGGGTCGTGATAGTTGGCGTTGAGCAGACCGCGGGGCCGGTGGTACTTGTAGCTCCGCGAGATGATGCGTACCCCGTTTGCCGCCAGGGCAGAGGCGATGGAGTCGCCCCAAAATCCGGTCATTGGCTTGCCATTCCAACGAAACGCAATCGGGCGGTCCCGGTCGATCAGCTCTCCGGGACGTGGGGGGAGGCGGCAGGCGGTCACGGCTGATCCAGGTAGTCGCGAATCGAGCGGATCTCGTTGGTATCGAGATTCCGCTCGACCATCAGGAAACGCCTGCATCCCGAGACGTGGAACCAGCGTTCGAACTGCCAGCCGGCGGCGTTGGTCCTCATGTACAGATAGCGGCGCCAGGTGGCGGCGTCGGTGTCGGGTCCCGGCCGCGACACCACCTCGCCGCTGAAATCGAACTCATCCGAGTTGCGCGGACCGCAATGAGGGCACGGGATAACCAGCATCAGTGTCCCACCGCCGCCGCACCCTTCTCGGCAGTGAGGGTGCCCTCCTCGAAACGTTCCAAGCCGAAGGGCTCGATGAGCTTTCCGGGCCGGCCGGTGGCGACCATGTCGGCCACGGACTCGCCGGCGACTGGGCCTGCCTTGAAGCCGTAGGTGCCCCATCCGACGTCGACTATGAAACCGTCGACGGGCGTGGGCCCGATGATCGGCCCGTAGTCGGGCGTCATGTCGCACAACCCGGACCATTGCCTCAGAAGCTTCATGTTGGAGATCGAAGGCATCAGCTCGAGCACGTGTGCGGCGAGCGCAGTCGTGAACTCGAGTGATCCCCGGGTCGAGTAAGAGGCGAAGGGGTCGACACTCGCCCCGAAGACCAACTCACCGCGAGCGGTCTGACTGACGTAGGTGTGAAGGCTCCCCGAGACGATCACCGGGTGAAGAAACTGTTTGACCGGTTCGGTGACGGCGGCCTGGAGGGGTCGGGTGACGATGGGAAGCCGCACGCCTGCCATAGCGGATATCAGTGATGCCCAGCCGGCCGTGCAGTTGATCACGGTCCCGGTGGTGATAGAGCCGCGGCTCGTTTGTACTCCCGTGACCTTCCCATTTGCCACGTCGATACCGGTCAGTTCGGTGTTCTGGTGGATATGCGCCCCATAGGCATTTGCACCGCGGGCGTAGCCCCAGACCACGGCATCGTGGCGGACGATGCCGCCCGGCGGGTGCCACAAGGCGCCCATGATCGGAAACCGGGGACGGTCGCTCACGTCGAGAAACGGGGCCAGCTCCTTTATCTGATCCGGAGAGATGACCTCGGAGTCGATCCCCTCCAGCTTGTTGACCTCGGCACGCTGGCGCATGGTACGCAACGAAGAGTCGGAGTGGGCCAGCGTCAGGTGACCGCGCTGCTCGAACATGACATTGAAGTTGAGGTCGTGGGCCAGGCTCTCGTAGAGCTTCACCGAGCGGTCGTAGAAACGAGAGCCCTCGGGAGTCAGGTAGTTGGATCGGACAATGGCGGTGTTCCGACCCGACCCGCCGCTTCCGATGTAGGACTTCTCCAGGATCGCGACATCGGTGATCCCGTGATCCCTGGCCAGGTAATAGGCGGTAGCCAGTCCGTGGACGCCACCACCAACGATCACCACCTCGTAGGAGTCTTCTAGGTCGTGGTGGTCCCACACCTTGGGCCACGGCTTCCCGGTGAGGCCTTGTGTGAACAGTCTCCAGGCAGAAAACCGCTTGCTACGTGGGGTGATCCGGGCACTCAAGGTCGCCAGATTTTAGACACTCGACTGACGGGCGCCGGCAGCTCCGCGTCGATATCGTGGTGTGATGACTGAGAACCCCCGCTACGACGCGATCATCATCGGCGCCGGGATCATCGGCTCGAATATGGGCTTCGAGATGTCGAAGGCTGGTTTCAAGACCCTCAACATCGACAAGCTACCGACGTCTGGGTACGGCTCGACGGCAAACTCCTGCGCCATCATTCGTTGTCACTACTCCACCTGGCCGGGAGTGGCCATGGCATACGAAGGTTTCCACTTCTGGGACAACTGGGATGACTACCTCGGGGTTCAGGACGAGAGGGGCAACGCGGGATTCGTCAAGTGTGGCGGTGTGTACATCGGGGACGACAGTCGATATGAGGACAAGGTGCTCCCCTTGTTCGACGAGATCGGCATCGAGTACGAGCGGTGGGATGTCGAGACGCTGCAAAACAGATTCCCTGGTATCGATACGGGCGAGTACGCGCCGCCCAAGCGCCCCGAGGACGACGCATTCTGGGAGGACCCGGCCAGACACATCACCGGCGCGGTCTACACGCCGGTGGCCGGCTATATAACCGACCCCCAACTGGCGTCCCACAACCTGCAGAGGGCGGCTGAAGCCAACGGTGGCGAGTTCTGGTTCAACGCCGAAGTCGTGGGCATTCGCACCGAGAACGGTCGCGTTGCCGGAGTGGACCTTGCCGATGGCCGATCTGTCGATGCTCCGATCGTCGTGAATGTGGCCGGGCCGCACTCCTTCGTGATCAACGACATGGCCGGAGTAACAGGTTCGATGAACATCAAGACGAAGGCGCTACGCCATGAGGTGCACCACGTTCCCTCGCCGCCCGGCATCGACTTCGAGAAGGACGGCATGTTGATTGGTGACGACGACCTGGGCACATACTTCCGGCCTGAGGTGGCGAACCACATACTGGTGGGTAGTCAGGACCCGGAGTGTGATCCTCAGATCTGGGTGGAGGACCCAGACGAATTCGATCGCCACATCACCGACGATCAGTGGCGTGCCCAGGTACTCAGGTTGGCTCGGCGACTACCCGAACTGGGCGTGCCGAACGAAAGAAAGGGAGTTGTCGACCTCTACGACGTGAGCGACGACTGGATTCCCATCTACGACAAGACTGATCTTCCAGGCTTCTACGTCATGATCGGGACGAGCGGGAACCAGTTCAAGAATTGCCACATTGCGGCCTACTGCATGGTCGAGCTGATCAGGGCGGTGGAGGGAGGCCACGATCACGATGCCGATCCAGTCAAGGTGACCATGCCGTACACGGGTCTCGAGATGGACATGTCTGCGTTCGGCCGCAATCGCGAGATCAACCCGGATTCGTCGTTCAGCGTCTTGGGCTGACGCTTGGTGGACGAACTGGGCGGCAAGATGCCCGTTAGTCCCGATTGACCGATGACCAAGTCGAGTACTCGCTGCTTCATCGTCGACCGGAAGCGAACGGGGTGCTCGACGCGTGTCGTGAGCTCGGCGTCACCCTCATCGCGTAGACACCACTCGCCGGAGGCCTGATGACGGGGAAATACTCGGTAGAGAACCGACCTCGCGGCCTCTCCTCTTCCGCGTCGGAAACGGTGAAGCCCAGACGGCGATAGAACTCCAAGGAGGGATTGATTGCATAGAGGTGAAGGGCGACAGCCATGCCGGCACCGTGCGCCCGGTCGACGAGCTCGCTCATGACCGCAGTGCCTATGCCCTTGTTCTGCTGCTCAGGGTGGACCTCGATTCTGGAGACATACACCTCGTCATCTCGGCTCTCGAACGCCACAACCCCGACGTCTTCGCCTCCAGCACTGATGATGAAGGTGTGCTCAGGTCGGAACCAGCGGTCAAAGAACTCCCACTTGAACCTCGTCGTCCCAAGGCCCAAACAGCTCCTCCACATAGGGTCCCTGGAGGCCCGGTGCAACTCGAAGAGGAACTCCCGGTCATCCAAGCCGGCCCCCCTCAGGCTGACATCGGTCGCCATGGTGCAAACCTGCCAGAAACCGCGCGGTTGCCAATCGTTATAGTCGGTCCATGTGCGACACCATCGTCGTAATCCGCCCCGATGGCGGTGTTCTCTTCGCCAAGAACTCCGACAGGGACGCCAACGAGGCCCAGTTCCCAGGGTGGCATCCTACCAGGGACCATCCCCCGGGCTCGACGCTGCGCTGCACCCACATCGAGATTCCCCAGGTGTCCCACACCCATGCCACGCTGCTCAGCCGTCCGTTCTGGATGTGGGGAGCCGAGATGGGCGCCAACGAGCACGGCGTCGTAATCGGGAACGAGGCGGTGTTCACCGACCAGCCCTATGCGAAGACGGGGTTGACCGGCATGGACCTCCTCCGTCTGGCCCTGGAACGGTCCGCTACCGCCCATGAGGCCGTGGGAACGATCGTCGGCCTCCTCGAGGAGTACGGTCAAGGGGGCGGCTGCGGATTCGAGAACCCGTCGTTCAGCTACCACAACAGCTTCATCGTCGCCGACCCCAACGGCGCGGTGGTCCTGGAGACTGCTGGTAGGAAGTGGGCCACCGAAGAGGTCGATTCCGGTGTGAGGACTATCTCCAACGGCTTAACCATCCCCGAGTTCGCCCGAGCCCACCGGGACCGCCTGCGTAGCCGGGTCTCGGCCTGTGACATCCGCACCACCCTCACCGCTCGGGAGGCCGACCAGGCCACCGGCCCGGGCGACCTGATGAAAGTGCTGCGGAGCCACGGTCCCACCCGGTGGCCCCGCTACAACCCCATCAACGGCACCCTGGCCATGCCCTGCATGCACGGCGGTGGTCTGGTTGCTTCTTCGGTCAGCACCGCCGGTTGGGTCTCCGACCTCACCACCGGGATCCACTGGGTCACAGCAACATCGGCCCAGTGCCTGTCGTTGTTCAAGCCGACCCGGGTTGATGAGCCTGTCGACATCGGCCCTGTGCCTGGAGGAGAGCCGGATATGGCCAGCCTCTGGTGGCGTCACGAGGTGCTGGCACGGCAGGTGATGAAGGACCCTGAAAGGCTGGCTCAGCTGTTCCTGGACGACCGGGATGCCCTAGAGGCTCGCTGGTTGGCCGAGCCACCGCCGGGACCGGTCAGCTTCGATGAGGGCTCGAAGCTGGTGGACGAGTGGACGGCCAGAGTGTTGGCAGTAGAGGCAGTAGAGGGGGTCGAGGACCTGAGGCCGTGGTGGGCCCGGCGCTATTGGGCTACAAGGACCCGGGAACCGCTCCCCTCACCGGCCTAATCTCCCGCCGAGGTCTCCCCGGCGGTAGGGTCGCCCTTCGATAGATCCCGCAACCAACCCGTCCGACACCGTGCTGCGCCGCATCTACGTCGAGACGGAGACGATCGCGGTGGTGGGTGCCTCCGACGACCCCACCAAGCACGCCCCTTCGATCCCTGAGTACCTGCGCTCCCAGGGATACCGCATCGTGGCGGTCAACGGCCACGGAGGCGAGGTCATGGGCGAGACCGCCTACCCGTCTCTGGGTGAGGTGCCGGTCCCTGTGGATGTAGTCGACGTGTTTCGCCCGGCCGAAGAAGCTCCTGGTATCGCCGAGGAGGCGGCGGCCATAGGTGCCAAGGTGCTGTGGCTCCAGCGCGGCATCGTCTCCAAAGAGGCCCGGCGGATTGCGGCAGAACACGGGATGGTTTTTGTGGAGAACATATGCATGGGCGCCACCCACGCCATCTTCGGGATCCCTTCGAAGACCTAGTTCAAGCCCGACGGGGTTCGAGGATCGCCCGGACCGCCGATTAGGTATCGGCCGTCTTCCCTGGCTAGGGAGAGCACTTCTAGCTAGATCGGATCGGCTTGTCTGGTTTTTGGGACTCGACGACGGTCTAAGCCAGTTGGACTTCGGTTGCCGGAGAGGATCTAGTGACGGTCAGGGCGTCGAAAACAACCGCCGTATCCTCTCGGCCCTGACTCTGGTACTATGGCTTGTGTCGCACCGGGTGGAGGCCAGCGCAACGTCGCTTCCCCGGTGGTCTCACG